>JAJRQY010000060.1 GCA_024280015.1 Actinomycetes bacterium | reverse complement strand
TCAGCGGCGAGACTGCCAGTCGAACTCGGCGAGAGCTGTTCCCGATCAAAGAGCGGTTCGACTTGCCCCTCGCCAGATGCACCCTGGCTGGCACGCCTGTCTCCGTCACCAACACCTTCACGCACTTGAGTTGAGCGTCGGATTCGCACCGCGTCCAACAATTCGGTCCGGCCGCGGCCTCGCAACAAGAGAAGGACGAACGGATCTTCGTCGATGGCGTCGGCAACCAGGTAGGCCAATGAAGCTGCATGCTTGCATGGGTCGCCCCAATCCGGGCAACTGCAATCAGCCAAAACCTCACCTGGCACCGGGAGCATGCCGATGCCCAACTCCTGTGCATCAGTCAGCAACTGGGCGGGCAATTCGCCACTCAGAAGCGCCGCAGCATGCCCAGACTTACTGGCAATCAGACCGGCGATCTGGTCCCAGGCATCAGTATCAAGAACCTTGATTGACAGATCGGCGACATAGTCTTCTTGGCCACTCACTTCGGCACGAACGGATCCGGGCAGAATCTCGGGCAATGAAACCCGACCTTGCCTGGCATAAGTGCGACCACGAGAAAGCCGACCGGCATCGGCACTGAGGCTGGTCTCAAGGGCCGCAATCCATTCCTTGCCCCACCAGGTGTTCCCAAATCTTCGAGCCATCAGGACATGACCCCATCGTGCGATCCAACCGCGAGTGGCTCATCGCTGACATCAGGCCCCGTCGTGCTCGTTGAAAGCTGGACCAACTCAGCCAAGGCATCATCGCTTAGGTTGCCTATCCACTGTTCTCCTGAGCCAATAACACTGTCGGCAAGGGCCCGCTTCTGGGTCAACAACTCTCGAACCCTGTCCTCGACGGTGCCTTCAGTGACGAGTCGGTGCACCGTCACCGTCTGATCCTGACCGATGCGGTACGCCCGATCGGTTGCCTGGTCCTCAACTGCTGGGTTCCACCAGCGATCATAGTGCACCACATTGGTGGCCCGAGTGAGATTGAGACCGGTACCGCCCGCCTTGAGCGAGAGGATTAGCACGGGCAATTTGCCCGCCTGAAACCGGTCAACGAGTTCCTGACGTTTCTTGATACTGAGGCCGCCATGAAGCATGTCAATCTCGATCCCCTGAGACCCAAGATGGTCCTTGATCAGGTTTCCCATGGTGACGTACTGGCTAAAGATCAGGGTGCTCTGGTCCTGACTGAGGGTACTGGCCATCAGATCGTCGAGCGCAGCCAGCTTGCCCGAACGCCCGGCCAGGGGTGCTGTCTCTCCCAGATACTGAGCCGGGTGATTGGTGATCTGCTTCAGGGCCGTGAGCAGCTTGAGGATCAAACCGTGGCGAGCAATGCCATCATTCTGAGCTAGCTCGGCCAACACTTCCTTTGTCGTGGCCTGGTAGAGCGTGATCTGCTCTGGCGTGAGCGGAACAATCACGTCTCGTTCGATTTTTGGAGGCAACTCCGGGGCAATCCCAGGATCGGTCTTCTTCCGTCTCAGCAAGAATGGCTTCACTACCGCGTTGAGCCGCTCGATCGCTTCGGGGTCGCCGTCTCGCTCAATGGGTGTTGCCACACTCCGCCGGAACGTCTCTAACGGACCAAGCAGACCAGGAACCGTCCAGTCCAGGATTGACCAGAGCTCGCTCAGACGATTTTCGACCGGGGTCCCGGTCAAGGCCAAACGAGACTTGCCAGGAATCTGCCGAAGCGCCTTGGCTGTCCTGGATCGAGGATTCTTGGCGTACTGGGCCTCATCGGCCACCACCAGGTCCCACTCAACCTGAGCCAGGGTGCTGGCATCGCTCCGAACAACCCCATAGCTGGTGATCACGAGGTCCCCCTTCTCGACCGTTCCTAGTGATCGGGAAGCACCATGGAATCGGTGAACAATCGTTCCTGGCAGGAAGCGGTGACATTCTCGCTCCCAGTTCGCCAGCACCGAGGTTGGACAAACCACCAGGGTCGGACCTCCACGAAGGGCATGCAAGGCCAGGAGCTGGATTGTCTTGCCTAGTCCCATGTCATCAGCCAGACAACCTCCCAAACCCAAAGAGCACAGGTCAGACATCCAGGCCAGGCCTCGTTTCTGGTAGGGCCGGAGTTCGGCCTTGAGCCCCGGTGGTTCTTGTTCTTCTCGTTGGCCATCAAGAGCCAGGAGGCGGTCGGCTAGTTCCTTGATCGCACCGCGAATGTCGACCGGAATAACTTCGCCTGCCCCTTCCAGCGTGTCAGCTCCAGCTCCATCCAGTTCGAGTCCCGAACCCAAGGCGGCGGCCAAAGCGTCAGCGGCGGAGATTTCCGGCACCCCGGCCCGCAGCCGCTCCCGCGCCTGACGATCCAGCCGAATCCAACGGCCTCGAAGGGGAACCACCGGCCGCTTCGCCTCGGAAAGCACATCAAGTTCTTCCGAAGTTAAGGCAATCCCATCGAGGAGGAATTCCCAGTCGATGGACATGAGGCTGTCGAGGTCGGTGACGGTTGGCAATGCTCCGCTTGGACTCGAGGCACTGACGACAACACGACGTTCGAGGTCCGGGGCAACCAGCCCGCTGGGCCAGCGAACGTCAATGCCGATCTGGGCCAGTTCGTCAAGGTGATCGACCAGGGAGTCCAGCGAATCCTCATCCAGATAGATGTGAGTTGGTGCTGATTGTTGCAGGCCACGATCCAGAATTGGGCAGATCGCCGCGCCACGACGCAGGCCAACAAGCAGATCCGATTCGGCCTCATTGCCAAACCGGGTCTGAACCTCAACCGGAGCCCTCCACAGATCGGCAGCGTCAATCACCAAGGAGGGATCCAGCTGGCTCCGAAGAAGAAAAACCAGCGTCCACGGATGGTCCTCTGCCGCTGGCGGCACAACGCGAAGACTCAGAGCAGCGCCCGGGCTGTGGGCCTGGTGAAGGTCACTGGCCCACGAACGCAAGTGAGGAATCCGGATGGCATCCTGCTCGGCAAACAACGGTGACGAAACCACAACGGCCGCACCCGCGGTTCGCACCATCCGATCAGCAACCGCATCCCAACACATGGTGATCGCTTCATTGGCTGGCAGGATTCTTGCTTCAGCAGCGGGAATACGTTCAGCGGGAATACGTTCAGGGGGACTGTGTTCAGGGGGACTGTGTTCAGCGGGAATACAGTGAGCTACGGCGGGAAGGGCCTTGGCCAGCGCCTCAAGATGATTGTGGTCATCGCTCAGCAGCGGCTTGAGCTGCCAACACTCCCAACCCTTCTTGCTCACGCTTGGCAGGACCCGGCCGCTGGCCAAAATGGCTAGCGCCGACCGAACAACGATGGCCATGGCCCGAACCGAAGGTGTTACTGGCTGGGCGGCAGACAAGGTGGCCAAGAACTCAATCGCCCGAGCCATCGGCATGACTTGTACCGGCACGGTTCGTCGTTGGGGGCGATCTTCTGGGTAGCCAGGGTCTTCGACAACCAGATCCAGTTCGGTTGGTGAGAGTCCATCGAACGATGGCGTCAGCAGACCACCGATTCCACGCGGCTCCCACAGGGCGAACCAGGATTGACGAGGCGGGTCCACTGGGACGAAGGTCATCTCCATATGGCCGAGATCGAGCTGACCTTGACGCGAGCCACGTTCCGAATCGGGAAGCGTTGGGACGAGAGTCAACCTAGGTCTGGAAGTCTTCACCTTCGTCCACTCTCCCATTCGACCGGCTGTACGGGTCTCAGGTTAGGGGGAACAGACGTTCGTCCCACTTCGAACGATGGAAAGGCCTGGACACGACTCGGTCAATGGAGTCAGATATCTGGTGAATCCCCATTTGAATAGGCAAGATCCATGAACGTCGATGAGCGAGCAATACTTGCCGCGACAACCAATCGCATGTTCAATGATGCAATGTTGAGCCGACCCGACGTGTGGTTCTTCGGATCCAAGAAGCACGGGGAATATGAGGCCGGTTGCATTGTTAACAGGTCGGCCGGCTGTATTGGAATCTCGAACATCTTCTCCAAAACTGAATCAGATCGATCAGTATCAAGCACACTTTTTGGTCAGGCAACAGCGGCTGCCTCTTCCGTCGATCCACTGTTGCCAATCGTTGGCTATGAGTCTGGAGAAGATCTGGAATCGGCGAAGTCAGCTGGATACAGCACTGTTGGAGACCTTCGCATCCTCCTCTCTCATGTTGAGTGCTAGCTTGGTCGGTCTCCAAAGTCTGGGCTTTCGGTCCGAGTCCGCTTCAGCTCCCAGAACCCGGGGATGCGAGTCATGGTCACGACCGAGTCCCACAGCTTGAGCGAATCCTCAAGATTTGGAACCTTGGTGATCACCGGGCCAAATATCCCGAGGCGCCCTGTGTTGCCTGAGTCTGTATCTCCTGAATCAGCATCGATGGCGATAATTGGGGTTCCAACGTCGGCACCAACCAGGTCTAGGCCAGCATCCATACGAGCGCCAATGACCTCGTCCCATGCTTCGTCTTCCCACGCGTCAATATGACTGGCATCAAGACCACAAGTAGCCAGCACATCTTCCATGGCGAAATCACGGTCACCATCATTGTGAATTCGCGTTCCAAGTTCCCAATACAGCGTGAAGAAACCAGCATTGCCGCCACCGTCGCCCTCATCGGCGGCTCGCACCGACTCCAACACACGCAACATCTTGTGGGTTCGTAGGTAGTGCGGGTAGTACTCACTATCTGGGTCGGGCTCGTTCTTGCGAAGCAAGCTGATTGGCTGCCAGGTGATATCCAGATTGCGCTCAGGAGCGACGAC
>JAJRQY010000059.1 GCA_024280015.1 Actinomycetes bacterium | reverse complement strand
GCCATAGGTGTCCCAGAACACCTCCAGGGCATGGCCATAGTCGGAATGGCCGTCAACCCAGATCACATCGGCCTCAGTGTTAACCCGATGCACGGCCTCAGAAATGTCCTCGACCCCTTCGAAGTATTCGGTTACCTCATCCAGACCATCAATGAAAACGAAGGCTCGGACCTTGGAGAACTGACCGGAAATGGCGTACACGAGGTGCAGGGTGAAGCGGGCGAAGGCAGCAACCGAACCAGAAATGTCGGCGATGACGATGATTTCAGGCTTGGACGGTTTGGGGTAGCGGAACTTGGGTTCCATCGGAATGCCGCCATAGCTCATTGAGTGGCGGACGGTATTGCGAAAGTCCAACGGGCCCTTGCGGCCATGGCGTCGCTTGCGCGCTAGGCGTACCGCCAGCTTTCGTGTTAGTGGATAGATGGCGCGGCGAAGGTTGGCCATCTCTTCCCGGCTGGCATGCATGAAGTCAACGTCTTCGGGCAGCGGCTTGCGCAGTGTCTTGGCCATGGCTTCAGCCCCACGGTCAGCGACAAGGCGCCGACGAATTTCGGCCTCGATTTCCTTCTTCAGCTCGTCCATGCGATGCTCGAACTCGTCCTTCTCCAGCCTCTCTTCCAACGGAGTCAAGTCTTCAGGAGCATCATCACGAGCCTGCTCCATCAGCCGCTCTAGCAGGCCTTCAAGATCGAGGTTTCGCAGGGTGCGATAAAGGTAGTAGGTGCCGCCAACTGGGCGCCCTGGCTCCATGCCCGCGTACTGCTTCACTGCCTGTTTAGACAGGGCCCGCATCATGGCATCGTCGCCATTCATCAGGGCCTGAAACAGCATTTCTGCCAACTCTTCGGGTGTTAGCCCATCACCACCGCCTTCGCCTCCTTGGCCGGGAGGCGAGTCACGATCGTCCAGGTCCAGATCAAGTTCACCGAAGGGATCATCATCGTCGCCAATGGAGTACTCACTTCCCCGCAAAGAAAAATAGACCTCGAACAGGGTCTCGAAGGTTCGCCAGTGCGAGTTGTTCTTGATCAGGGTGGCAGCCAAGGCGTACTTGAACGCCGAGCGGTCCTCAATGGGGATGTGCTTGACCGCCTGGGTGGCGTCGATGTTCTCCGAAACCGAAACCGGCAGTCCGGCCGCACGAAGCTCACTCACGAACCCTTGGAGCAGATCGAACAGGGCCGAGTCATCTGCCCCGTTCGGTTCACCTGTTCCACCTTGATCGTCAGTGATCGTCGTGTCGGTCATCAGCTGGCCGGCGCCTCAAAATGGGCCTTGGCGTTGGTGCCGAACTCCTTCGTCACCTTCTCAATATCGCTGCGGTACTTGAGCAGGATGTTGGCGGTATCGATGGCGTCCTGCTCACTGATGTGTTCGATTCCGAGAAGGATCAGGGTCCGAGCCCAGTCAATGGTCTCAGAAACCGAGGGTGCCTTCTTCAACTCAAGCTGACGAATGGCACGCACGATACGGGCGACTTGATCAGCCAGGTTCTCCGAGATATCGGGTACCCGGGTGAGGACGATCTCTTTCTCTCGTTCCATGCTCGGGTAGTCCAGATGGAGGAAGAGGCAGCGTCGCTTCAGGGCCTCAGAAAGCTCACGAGTGTTGTTTGAGGTCAGGAAGACCAGCGGGATCTGCTTGGCTACCAGCGTTCCCAGTTCGGGAATCGACACCTGGTAGTCCGACAGAAGTTCCAACAAAAGGGCCTCGGTCTCGACCTCGACCCGGTCAACCTCATCAATCAACAAGACCACTGGGTCCTCAGCCATGATTGCTTCCAGCAACGGCCGGGTGAGGAGGAACTCATCGGTGAAGATGTTCTCTTCCACCTCGTCCCAGGTGGTGCCTTCACCCTTCTCGGTCTGGATCCGCAAGAGCTGCTTCTTGTAGTTCCACTCATAGAGCGCTTTGGATTCATCCAGGCCCTCATAGCATTGGAGCCGGATGAGGCGAGCGCCAAGCATTTCGGCAACTGATTTGGCCAACTGGGTCTTGCCGGTTCCAGCTGGCCCCTCAACCAGCACTGGTTTCTGGAGCCGGTCAGCAAGATAGGCAATGCCAGCGGTGGCATCGTCAGCCAGATAGTTCACCTCGGCCAATCCGGTACGGACAGAGTCAACAGACTCGAAACGATGTGTCATGGTCACACGATACCTATGGTCTTGACCGGTTGGTCAAGACGAAATCGAAGATGATTGCCCTGAACCGGATCGGTGCCGCACAAGTGGGTAGGATCTCCACCCAATGGATCGAGGTCTCACAGACGTAGTCGCACGCTTCACCAACAATGTTGGACAGGCTCTGGCCGAGGCAGCCGATGGCACAACGATCGACGCTGCATCGCTTCGAGAGAACGCCACCATCGAGGCCTTCAATCTGAGTTGCGCCATTGTTGACTCCGATAGCCGCCAGACCGATGAAGAGCTATGGGCCCTAGCCGCCACCTTCGGGTCCGCTGGCTTGTTGCCAGGAGCGACCTCTCCCCAAGACCTCCGCAAGAGCGACCTTGTTGCCGGCAAAGCTTCCTGGCTCGATGAACCTTCCGAACTGTTCACCGTCTTGTGTGATGTTGACCAGCGACAAGGAAGCGGCTTGAGCTGGACTTATCTGGACGAAGCAATGGCTGTGGCCTACATGGTGGCGTCATTGGACCGGTTCCCCTCCCACGATGAACTCGAGGCCGCCTTGGGCTTCCAGTCCATGCTGCTGGTACATATGGGACCACGCCCAACTCCAGAGTCCCTGGCCGCAGCCAAGCACAAGCCAGACTCAACAGCATCGGCCTCGCCCATCCATGGGACACCGGGGCGGCCAGACACCGATGGAACCGCTGGGCGCACGACCAACCAAACGAACGGCAGCGAGACGACTGACCACGAGGCCAAGGCCAAAGACGAACCCCTCATCGAGGCCGAACCACTGGATGATGTCTTGGCCGAGCTGGATGAACTGATCGGTCTAGACGCGGTCAAGGAGGAAGTTCGGCTGTTGTCATCCCTGCTGCGGGTCCAGAAGTTGCGGGCTGACCGCGGATTGCCCGTTGTCGACAACACCAAGCACCTGGTCTTCAGTGGCAACCCCGGCACCGGCAAAACGACGGTCGCGCGACTGCTGGCCAGGATCTATCACAGTCTCGGTGTAGTTCCCGAGGGCAGGCTGGTTGAGGTTGATCGCGGTGGTCTCGTAGCTGGTTTCGTCGGGCAAACCGCAGAGAAAGTGTCCAAGGTTTTTGAGCGGGCCGATGGCGGTGTGCTCCTCATTGACGAGGCCTACTCATTGATTCGTGGCAGCGACAAGGACTTCGGGCGAGAAGCAATTGATGCCATTGTCAAGCAGGTCGAGGATCGCCGCGACTCCATGGTGGTCATCTTGGCTGGCTATCCAAAAGAGATGGCGACCCTGGTGAGTGCCAACCCAGGATTCCAAAGCCGCTTCCCCAAGACCATCCACTTCCCCGACTATGACAATGAGGAGTTGCTGGCCATCCTGGGTTTGATTAGCGACAGCGGGCAGTACTGCTTAACTCGTGACGCACAGGAGGCAGCCAGCGTCTGGTTTGGAGCCCACCAACGCGGCTACGGGTTTGGCAATGGTCGATTGGCGAGGAACCTTTTTGAGGCAGCTGTTGCCCGTCATGCCGGTCGTCTAGTCGACATTGCCGAGCCAACCGACCAACAGCTGACAACGCTCGAAGCCATCGACATTGCCTCGGTTCCGACCCCCGCCGATGCGGCATCATCGGGCGCTCGTGCAGGCAACTCCGAGCCGGGTGACAACCCAGAACCAGCCCCGACTTCATGAGTTCGTCCAATGAGGCTGCCGCTGGCATCATGGTCAGTCGAGTCTTTGGGCTGGTGCGTGAGATTCTCATCGGCGCTCTCCTGCCCCTGAGTTCACCGGCAGCGTCCGCCTTCCGATTGGCTATGCGGCTGCCGAACATGATCCAGAACCTGTTGGGTGAAGGTTCGTTGTCTGCTTCGTTTGTTCCCGTCTACGCCAAGCTTCTCGAAGAGAAGCAATATGTTGAAGCTCGACGGGTTGCCGGTGGAGTTCTTGGCTATCTCTCGGGCGCCATCGTTGTCATTGTTGCTGCTCTGATGCTTGGGGCCGATCTTGTTCTATGGCTCCTGGCCAACGGCCAACCGCAAGAGGTTCGTGACCAAGCCGCCAGCCTGCTCCGTATTACTGCGCCAGGCATCGGCCTGCTCGGAATCTCGGCCTGGTGTCTGGGAATTCTCAACTCTCACCGCCAGTACTTCCTGGCCTATGTTGCTCCGACCCTGTGGAACGGAGCGCAGATTGTTGTGCTTCTTGGTGTTGCCATCATGTCAAAGTTTGCCGATCCACTTCCGGATGGAACCCCTGGTGGCCTGAGCACTGGCTCGATTGCAACCTGGCTTGCCGTTGCCGTCTTGATCGGCAGCGCCCTCCAGCTGGGTGTGCAACTGCCCCGAGTCCTGAGTTTGACCAACGGTGCCACCCCCCACCTGCGGCGCGAAGGAAAGCTTAGGACGGTATTGACGCGCTTTGGCCCGGCGGTCGGCGCTCGGGGTGTCGTTCAGATCTCCAGCCTGGTTGATCTCTTCCTGGCCGGCTACTTGGTTCTTGGTGCCATTCCAATCATCGCCCTGGTCACTCCCCTCTACATCCTGCCAATCAGCTTGTTCGGATTCAGTGTCGCCACCACCGAACTCACAGAAATGTCTCGACAATCTGACCGAGCCGACATTGTGGCCAGGCGCGTCCGGATTGGGTTGCGTAAGGTTGCCTTGCCTGCTGGTCTGTGCACCGCTGCCTTGCTTGTTGGCGGGCGGGCCTTTGTCGGAACGCTCTATGAATGGCCAAGCCACTTGGCCGGACGAGATGCCATTTCTTCGGATGGGGCAATCGTTCTTGGAGCAACCCTGGGGGTGTACGCCCTTGGGTTGCCCGCAGCAATGTCTGCCCGAATCAGCCAGAACGCCCTGTTCTCTCTTGGTGATGTGACAACGCCAGCCCAAGTCGCCATCATTCGCCTTGCGGTGCTCATTAGCGTCTCGGTCCTGTTCATGTTCCAGCTGGATCGCCTTGTTGTTGTCAATGGAGTCATTACTGGTTGGGATCAGCTCCCCCACTGGTCCTTCTGGCAGCCGGTGGATGAGGCGACCCGACAAGTAGTTGGCGGACCGCCCCACTTCGGACCCGTTGGGGTGGCGCTAGGCGCGGTTGCGGCCTCGTGGATGGAGTGGGCGTTGCTGCGGTTCAAGATGAATCAGAAGCTCCAGACTCGGGTTAGCTCGGGTCTGCTCTTTCCAATTGTGGCTGCGAGCATGGCCACCGGAGCGGTTCTATTGCTACTTGGGCGAATTCTTCCTGTTAGCGAGCCGACCGAGGGGATCGTGCTTGGCTTGGCTGCGGTAGCTACCTATGTTGGGACACTCCGGTTCCAAGGCCTCCGGCCCAGGTAGCGATCTCAGGCCCAGGTAGCGATCTCAGGCCCAGGTAGCGATCTCAGTCCCAGATTGCGGCTTAGAGTCCAGTCTCCGAAAACGCTGGCATGCTGGCGGGCTTGCTGAACGCAGCTGAGCTACCATCGAAAGATGATCAAGCTCATGAAACGTTGGTGGAAGTACACCTCAGCCAGGCTCACTGGCGAATTCAACTCCAATGCTGACCCCAAGGTCCAATTGGATCAAGCAATCCAGGAGGCTCAGGACCAACACCGCAGGCTCAAGGAGCAGGCGGCGAACGTCATCGCCAACCAGAAACAGACTGAGATCCGGCTCAATCGGACCATGGAAGACTATGAGCGCGTCGGCGGCAATGCCCGCCAAGCCGTCATGATGGCCGACGAGGCTCAGCGCGCTGGCGACGCTAAAAAGCTAGGTGAATACACATCGGCTGCTGAACAGTTCGCCAACCGGCTGGTTGCCCTAGAACGTGAGGTGGAAGACCTCAAGTCACTCCACCTTCAAGCATCACAGGCCTCTGACCAGGCCAAGGCCGCCGTCAACCAGAACAGCGCGGCATTGCAGAAGAAACTGGGTGAGCAGAAGAAGCTCATGTCCCAGATCGATCAGACCAAGATGCAAGAGCAGCTGAATACCGCCATGGCTTCTCTGTCTGAGACCGTCGGCGACGACGTTCCATCCTTCGAGGAGATACGAGACAAGGTCGAGCTTCGCTACGCCAAGGCCAAGGGAACCGCCGAACTGACCGGTGCCTCAGTCGAGACACGCATGCTTGAGGTCGAACAAGCTTCGCTCAATGTTGAGGCCCAAGCACGATTGAGCGAGATCCGGGCCCAGCTTGGTCTGGGGGCGGCACCAGAAAGTGCGGCACCAGAAAGTGCGGCACCAGCTGCGACCGAAGCGGTAGCTAGCGAAGCTGCTGTCCCCGAGGTTGCTCCTGGCGAGACGGCGACCGCTACCGAAGAAGGCGCTTAGCCTTCGAGCACGTTGGTTGGCACAACAACGAGGTCATCACGATGCACGACCTCGTCCGTTACCGCTGATGGCAACTCAGATGTGTGTTTCCCACGGTGATCGGCAAGATCACCACTGGACCAACGGACACGCCCTTTGGCGAATACTGATCCCTCTTCATCAGCAATCTCGACCACGTCGTCCTCAACAAATCTCCCTTCGTGGCCGACCACTCCCTTGGGGAGCAAGGACCGCTGGCCTTCAGTGAGAGCGAGGCGGGCTCCCGCGTCGACAATGATTCGTCCTGCCGCCGGCAAGGCAAAGGCGATCCAGAGTTTTCTTGCCGCCATCCGGCCTTCGCGTCGACGGAACCTGGTTCCGACTCCGGCCGTTCCGTTCACAGCATCAACCAGAACGTTGTCGCGCCCAGCCGAGGCGATTACGGTCTCGACCCCGCTCCAGGTTGCGATCTTTGCTGCCGCCAATTTTGAGGCCATGCCCCCAGTGCTTTGGCTAGTCCCAGCCCCACCAGCGGCATCAACCAGCTGCTGGTCAATTTCGACAATCTCCTCAATAAGGGAAGCAGACTGGTCGGTCCGAGGGTCGGCGGTAAAGAGTCCCGCGGTATCGGTCAGCAGGACTAAACGGTCGGCCTCAATCAGGTGAGCGACGAGGGCAGAAAGCCGATCATTGTCACCAAAACGGATCTCGTCGTCGGCAACGGCATCGTTCTCGTTGATGACGGGGACGACGTTGAGGTCCAGTAGTGCCAGCAGAGTCCCTCGACTCTTGAGGTAGCGACGGCGGATCATGAAGTCGGTTGGAGCCAGCAAGATCTGGGCTCCCAGTTGCCCGTGTTCGGCCAGGGCCGTCTCAAAGGCCCGCATCAGGGAGGGCTGGCCAACAGCGGAGGCAGCGCGAAGTAGCGCTTCGTCTCGAGGTCGTTGGACCCCAACCTCGCCAAGCATTGGCAGCCCAGCAGCTATGGCGCCACTGGTCACGACCACAACATGGCGACCGGATTCCCGCACCAAGTTGACCTCGGCACAGAGCTTTCCTAATGCGCCCTCATTGATTTGCCCGTCGGGAGCGACCACCGAGCTTGATCCGATCTTGACCACGACGATGGCTTTAGCCATGGTCAGCTCCGTGGCGATTGATTGGGTTGAGGCTAGTCGTCACCTTGGTACTCGAATTCGAACTCGGCAATGCGAACCGTGTCGCCGTCCAAGATCCCCGCACGACGCAAGGCCTTGAACACGCCAAGCTTGTCCAGCCGTTTGTGGGCGTGGTTGAGGGCGCTGATGTCGGTCATGTCAGAAAGAGCGACCGCTCGTTCGGCTGGACGGCCAAGCACTCGGTAGGCGGCATCGTCTTCTCGTGTGATTTGTACACCAACGGGTTCGGGGCGGTGGATCACGAAGCCTTCGTGATCATCGGCGGCATCTCGGCTCTCGCGTACCTTGGAAGCCAAGGCCCAAAGCAAGGGTTGCAACCCGATTCGCGCTACTGAAGATATGGCGAAGTCGACTTCGGCCTCATCACCCCAGTCCGACGGCTCAAGGACATCGCATTTGGTGCCAATTACGATGCTCGGCCGTTCCAGCAGCTCGGGACGATAGGTGCCAAGCTCCTTGCGAAGAACCGCCAACTGCTTTGCTGGCGATGCCCCATCGACTGCGGAAAGGTCCAACATGTAGAGCATTACTCGGGCTCGCTCGACGTGGCGGAGGAACTGATGGCCGAGACCGATTCCTTCACTCGCTCCTTCGATCAAGCCAGGGATGTCGGCAACGACAAATTCGGTCTGCTCATCCAAACGCACAACGCCAAGGTTCGGCTCCAAGGTTGTGAATGGATAGGCGGCGATCTTGGGCTTGGCCGAGGAGACCACGGAGATGAAGGTGCTCTTGCCCGCATTCGGGAAACCGACCAGCGCGACATCGGCCATGAGCTTGAGTTCCAGTCGGAACCAGCGCTCTTCGCCTTTCTCGCCCTGCTCAGCAAAGGTGGGAGCCCGCATCTTGTTGGACAAGAAGCGGGCGTTACCGCGACCGCCCTCACCAGGGCGTACTGCCTGCCAGCGATCACCGTGTCCGGCGAGATCGGCCAGCTGCTCACGAGTCTCGTGGTCAAGAACAACGGTTCCTTCCGGAACCTTGACCGTGATGTCCTCGCCGCTACGGCCGTGCTTGTCCATGCCCGAGCCGTTTTTGCCGTTGGAGGCAATCCGGTGGGGATGATCTCGGAAAGCAAGAAGAGACGCTACGTTTCGGTCCGCTTCCACCCAGACCGAGCCGCCGTCGCCGCCGTCGCCGCCATTGGGTCCGCCCAGAGGCACATGGGCTTCTCGGCGGGTCGAGACACACCCGGCTCCCCCGTCGCCAGCCCGTAGGCAGATATTGGATTCGTCAACGAAGTTGGACACCCGCCCAGGCTATCGAGCTGGCCTGAGCGCGAAACAACAGGGCACAAGGCCCTGTTGTTTCTTTTGGGGAGATTTCGTTGTACGAGGTGTCTACTCGGTCAACCGAACCGGGTCACCGATGACTCGAACTGACCAAGTCGTTCGGTCGTGGGGACCTTCGCCGCTGCCGGTGGCGTCATAGCGAATCTTCCACCAGCAGTGGGTCTGGCCGTCGCAGTTGTAGGAAGCCGGCAGATCAACCAGGACACGAACCGAGCGGTCGTTATAGGTGCCTCCCGTGACATCGAGACATGGCGTTCCCCCACAAGATGAGTCATGGGTTGTTAGTGGTGGTGCCGGGCAGGGAGTACCGAACATTTCGCAGTCATAGATCTGATACTCGAACGGCATGGAGGTCCCACCAGGAGACTGGATTTGCACGTCGTGCATACCCTCGCCGACATCAAACATGACGATCTCTACCGTCTTGCCCGCGTGTTCCTGCGCAATTTCCGCCAGGTAGAAGTTGGCAATTGGAACACCGGTGAAGTCTGGTCGGTGGACACTGAGCCAATCCTTGGCAAAGATCTGAGGACAGGACGACCCTGTAGTTAAGCTGCTGCAAGTCGTGGTGTTTCCGCCAGGGGCCACCCGCAGCGCATAGTTGTTCAGACCACCCATCATGTCATTGACGTCACCAGTCAATTCATGGCTAACAGCACGTACCCGTAGGAACCATCGCCCGGGCTGCCCACTGGGAATCGTCGCCACTGGGTACCAGTGAGGGTCACCAACGGTGCCAGCATCACAGTCGGCCCAGTCATAGTAGACATCGGCAACCGGGGGCGCATCCAGATTGTCTTGGTCACTCAATGGAGTGTTATCGGAGGCATAGAGTCGGGCATTCAGACGCGGCCCACCGGGAGGATTGGGGCCGGCCCAATCCAGGTCGTGGCTGTCTCCCGTACAATTGCCAGGCTCAAAGATTTGCACATCGACGGAACTACTCCCGTCTACTTGAATCACATAGGTATAGCCCTCCGGGTCATAGGTGGGGCTGGGAGTACCCGCATAGCTGGTCCCACCTTGACAGTTGTCCCAGGTCGTGCCGCCTATGGCCCGGACAGAGAAGGGATCACCATGCTGGCGGGGCCAACAAATCCCATTGACCGAAAGCCAGATGCCATCTCCGGCGCCCGGGATATTGCCTGCTCCCAACACATTTGTTGGGTTCCCCATAGGCACCGGGAGAATGTATTCAGCGACGGCAAAGCGTTCGATCGTGATGGCGTCCATGACCACCGCACCGAAGTAGACGGTCCCCTCTGATTCGATGTGGACCTTCACCTGCTGAGCACCCTGGCGCTCAACAGTAATGGTGGCATTGACTCCATGGACAAAGCCATTCTTCGCCGCAACATCAAGAGCGGCAGCGGTAGCGAGAGGCTCACTGGGCATCCACACAACGGCAGCCAAAGCGGCCGCATCAGCAGCCCGCTGGGTGCGTGCCGCCTGCGCGTACCAAGCCCCAACGTCTACGGCAAAAGCAGCGAAGATCATCAGTGGAATCAGCAGCAACGCGGTCATCGCCATGATGTAGCCACGTTCCGTCGACCGCTCATCCGTCGCTATCGACGTGGTCTCAGACAAGGAGTCGGACCTCAGTGAAGAGTCAGACCTTGGTTCAATCAACAGTTGGCTCATCAGTCTACCTTCGGTTCAATTCTCATGATTGTCTGACGCTTGATGACGGGGGCGGTCCCGGGGAACACACCAGTGAAGTACTCGTGTTGAAATGCGATATAGACGCCAAGATGGTCCGCCGTTCGGACATTGTCTTCCCGGCTCGCAGGGGCCCAGGGCGCATCCCATCCTCCTGCTGCCCATTCGGCATCGGTAGCGGCAACCATGTCCTTGTCGTACCAATTGCACAGTCCGCCAACAGATCCAGACTCACATCCTGCTGGTAGGTCTCCGGAGCCGTTGGCATTGTAGAAGACGACGAAGTCCACCTGATCCATGTCGGCCCCCATCACTGCCTGGACCGCGAGCAGGCCTTCACGGTCACTCTGAGGATTGACGCCAAGATGTGAGGACACCCGGGCCCCCTGACGAGCGGCCGAGGTGACAGTGATGGCATTACGCCAGCCCATACCCGTCTCGACCAGGCCGAAGGCCAAAAGAACCAAGAAAGGCAAGACGAGGGCCATCTCGACCAGCGCTGCACCCCTCTCTCGCTCCGCGGGGTTCCCTCGGCGGCCTCGTCGAACGAGGCGTGACCGTCGCGGGCCAGCCTCAAGGCTGTTCTTTGAGTTGCTTCGTCGTGTATTCATCAGCCCTTGTCCGGTTCAATTCGGATAATTCGATCGTCAGTAAGTGTTGCGGTCGAGCCAAAGAAGCCCGTGATGTATTCGTGTTCCGCCTCGACATAGACCCCGATGTAGGCTGGCCCGTCGGGGAAACCAGCGTCCGTGTCGCTAAGACCCGTATTCCGTTGATCCGGACACCAGAAGCGATCGACTGCGGTGGGCTTACAACGGAAGTAGATGTCCGGGTTACCAGATGCATCGTTCAAATTGAGACTGAACTCATTCGGGGTGTACCTGTTGCACAGGCCCGGTTGCGGATTAGCCAGACAACTTGCAGGAACAGTGTCCTCCGGGCCCGTTGCGTGGTAGACAACCAGTACTGTCAGGTTCTCCACCCCCCAAGCAGCGAATGCATGCTCGGCGGAGCGCAAGGTCAGGTAGTCAGCCTCCGCAGAACTTCCAGAGACGCTCGCTGTTCGCGACGCTTCCCGGGTCGTGTTGGCGACAGTCAGATAGTTCCGAAAGAGGAACCCGAACTCCATGATGCCAAAGATCAGGATCAAGAAGAGAGGAGTAACAAAGGCGGCTTCGACCAGGGCTGTGCCCCGTTCGCCGCGCCGCGACTGGTTACCTCTTCGTCGCCAAGAATGCCCATTATCCGATTTCATGTCTGCTCTATCGGCAGGGAACTGGAAGATCTTGATAGGCAGGGCAGATTCGCCCAGAAAGCAGAAACGACACCCTCGGGTGCCGCTTCCAAGAGTCAGACTCTTCGTATTGATCGGCTAGCTCTGGGCCAACCTTGACAAAAACTTCTTACTACAGGACGTCAACCAGCTTGCGGCCCTTGCGGAAACCAAACTTGACCTTGCCTTCAGAGGTGGCGAACAGTGTGTCGTCCCCACCCTTCTTGACATTCTGGCCAGGATGAATCTTGCTGCCACGCTGGCGAACAATGATGGAGCCAGCCGTTACTTGGCCACCATCAAACACCTTGACTCCAAGGCGCTTGGATTCTGAATCGCGGCCATTTCTAGTTGAACCGCCACCTTTAGTCTTTGACATATCAGCCTCGCTTGATTCCGGTGATCTCGATCGTTGCACGCGTTTGGCGATGGCCATAGCGGCGACGCTGGTTGGTCTTGGGCTTGTAGGTAAAGCCGTTGATCTTCTTTCCGCGGTTTTCCTCGACGATTCGAGCAGAAACGGTTACCCCGCTCAACTCAGCGGGAGTGGAAAGGACATCGGATCCATCGACCAGAAGTACGGCCCTCAGATCGACATCAATTCCCGGCTCGCCAAGACGCTCTACCTCGAGTGTTTGACCTTCTTCGACCCGGTATTGCTTGCCACCGGTGGCTACCACTGCGTACATAGGCGGTTGAGGCTAGCGCCTCTGCAGTCAGGTCCAAACCGATCACCGCAAGAGCTTGTCAATCATTTCCTCATTGATGCGAAGACCGCGACCTTCACAGTCGGGACATAGGCCCGACATTGACTCGACAAGCCCTTCGCCAATCCGTTTCCGGGTCATCTCGACCAACCCAAGATCGCTGATCCCAAAAGCCTGAGTCCTCGTCTTATCCCTGCTCAGAGCCTTGCGGAACACCCGAATCACTTCTTCACGATTCTTCCGGTCCTCCATATCGACGAAGTCGATAACGATGATCCCGCCAATATCCCGTAAACGCAGCTGGTGGGCAACCTCTTCGGCTGCTTCCAGATTGTTTCGGAAGACCGTCTCTTCCAAACTGGAAGAGCCAACATTCTTGCCGGTATTGACATCGATCACGGTCAAAGCTTCCGTACCTTCAATGATCAGCGAGCCACCAGAAGGCAACCAAACCTTACGATCAAGGGCCTTATGGAGCTGCTCATGGATGTGGTATCGCTCGAAGACTGAAATCGGTTCGACCTTGCCGTCATAGAACTCAACCCGTTCGGCCAGAGCAGGCGTGATGACCGAGACATAGTCAGAAATCTCGTCGTAGAGGGGTTCATTGTCAATAATCACGGCCCGGTAGTCCATATTGAATTCTTCGCGGATCACCCGCGTGGACATATCAGGCTCACGATAGAGCAAGGACGCTTGCTGGGTTCGCTTGGCCAGGGCATCAATTTCTTCCCATTGCTGTTGCAAGCCGAGCACGTCTCGCTCGATCTCTTCTGCGGTCACGTTCTCCGCCGCAGTTCGCACAATCAAGCCATGCCCCTTTGGCCGAATGCGGTCCAGCAGCTGACGAAGACGCTTTCGCTCTGAGTCTGGCAACCTCTTAGAGATACCATAGGTGTCACTGTTGGGCACCAGAACGACAAATCGACCGGGCAAGGAGACTTCCATCGTCAAGCGGGCACCCTTGTGTGCGATGGGGTTCTTGACGACCTGACACAGGACCATTTGTCGGGGTTTGAGAAGTTCCTCGATCTTGGGACCGCCGCTGTTCCCGCGAGCTTTCCCTCTTCCTCTTCCCCCGCTCTTGGTGCTGCCTTTTCCATCACCCTTGGTTGCGGGTGCGGTGACATCGGATCGATAGAGAACCGCGTTCTTCGGTGTGCCAACGTCAACGAAGGCAGCTTCCATACCGGGAAGCACGTTCTGTACCTTGCCAAGGTAAATGTTTCCGTGAATCTGGGTGACATCATCGCTGGGGCGAGAAACCACGTATTCGACCAGCTGCCTGCCCTCGACCACGGCAATATGGGTTGATTCTTCCCGCTTGGAAACAACCATCATGTAACGACCAACCGGGCGGCCCTTTCGGCTGCGTCCTCGGCGCCGCTTCAGCTGCTTTTCATCCAGTTCGACTGGCGCGTCAGCCACGACATGCTGGACCGGCTGGCTGGCAGAAGCACCGCCACCCCTTTGCCGCTGTCGACCCTTGCCTCGTTTTTGATTCGAGCCACCCTGTTTCGAGCCACCCTGTTTCTGACTGCCCTGCTTCTGGCTGCGCTGCCGCTGGCTGCCCTGTTTCTGGCTGCCCTGCTTCTGGCTGCGCTGCCTGCCATTGTGCTGGGTGTCGCCCTGATCGGACCCGGCCTCGCTGGCCGAACTGCTCTGTCGGCGCCGCTTGCCCTTTTGGGATTGCCCATCATTGTCTGCTTCTGATCCGGACCCAGACAAGGGGTCATCGCCACCGGCCCTCCGGCTCGGGCTCTGTTCCCGCTGACCTGCCGGAGCAGGCCTGGAATCACCAATCCGTGGCTTTGTCGCCGATTCCTCGGAGCTAGTTGAAGCTGACTTGTTGGACTGTTTCTCGGGTGATTCGCTGTCGGATTGTGGATTGTCTGAGGTCATTGGGAAGGTTCCTTGTCATGAGGCACGTTCCTCGAGATCGCTGAGGAGGGAACGAGATAGATCGTTCCGCTCTGTTGGTTCGAGTTGGTGCTGCGTTGACGGGTCGGGAGCCTCAATTGGCTCGCACCGTTTGCCGTCAACCATGGTGAATTGATGGGTACGCCGAACTCGTCCTTCTTCCAGATTCTCTGTCAGCACCCGAACAAGTTCGGATGGACGTAGAGAGGTTCCTTCGGTAGCGAGCAAGGCTTTGAGCTGCACTCCAGTATCGGTCGGCCCCATGACCTCAAGTTCGAGGATGGCGGGGCGGACATCAACAATGGAGGCTTTCCCTTTTCTTGTTCGTTCGAGCAGGTGCTCAGACGATGCGAGAAGGTCAGCGACTGCAACTGTCACGTCAGGAAGTGGCGCACCGAGAACTTCGATGTTCCACCGGCAACAGACAATGGCCTGTTGTAGTGATGTCGAACCAGGCTCAAGAATCTCGACCGCAACGACGGTCAGGCCGTCGGGTAGAGACTGGGTGAGTTGGTTCGGCAAATCCTCGAGGTCGACCGGCGTGACCAGTTCGACATCGAGGTATTCGGCATCCGACTCATGGGCCACCGACAACGCAAGTCCAAAACTGAACTTAGGTCGAGGTGAGAACCCCTGAGAATAGGCAACGGGTAGCCGGAGTTTACGAAAAGAGCGTTCCATGATTCGGGCAACATCTCGGTGGCTTAGGAACCGGATCTTGCCTTCCTCGGTGAAGCGGACACGAAGCTTCATGTTGTGCCGCCTGACTGTGTATCGCCTGACTGTGTATCCAGCTGTTTGGACAGAACTGGGTGGGGCGATTTCGGGCCTTTTGGTTTTGCTGGCATCAGCGAGACCGGAACCGATCCCCCGCCGGCCAGTTCTTGGCCTGTCCCCTGGCTTCCACCGGCCGGCGGAACCGCTGAAGCCACCACATGCTCGATGCCATAGCCGGTGCACGCGCCACAGTCATAACACGGGGTCCAGCGGCAGTCGGGAAGGCCAACTTCAGCCAGGGCATCCTGCCACTCGTCCCATAAGAAATCCTTGTGAAGACCGGCCGAGAGGTGGTCCCAGGCCATTCCTTCAGTCTCGCTGCGGTGGCGGTACACGAAATCTTCAATGGCAAGGCCGGCCCGTTCCATGGCTGCGGTCCAGCGGTCCATTTCGAAGTGCTCTGACCACTCTTGAAAGGTGCCGCCTTGGCGCCAGACATCTTCAATGACTGGGCCCAGCCTGCGATCGCCACGACTCACCAGCCCTTCGGCCGTAGTAGCCGCCGGATCATGCCATTTGATATTGACACCATGCATCCGGCGGGTGGCGTCTCGCAGCAGATTGACCTTACGCTGCAGTTCCCCAGCAGTGTTCTGACCAAACCACTGGAAAGGTGTGAACGCCTTGGGGACGAAACCACCGATGGAGACGGTCACGCTGGCCCGCTTATTGTGGCGCTTACCCAGTTCGACACAGTTCTTCGCCAGTTCGGCGATGCCAAGGGTGTCCTCATCCGTTTCGGACGGCAGTCCGATCAAGAAATAGAGCTTGACCCGCTTCCAGCCTTGTGAATAGGCCGCCTCAACCGCTTCGTACAAGTCCTCTTCGCGGATCAGCTTGTTGATGATTTGGCGCATGCGCCAGGTGCCTGCTTCGGGAGCAAAGGTAAGCCCGGTGCGCTTGGCCCGCTGCAATTGGGCCGCAATCCCAACACCAAAAGCGTCGACTCGCAGACTTGGCAGCGACACCGAAATATTGCCCTGCCCGCAGGCGTCGGCATCGTCCATGATCCCACCAACAGTTTCGGTAATGGAGCTGAAATCTGCGGTGGACAGCGAAGTGAGTGAGACCTCGTCATAGCCGGTGCGTTCGAGGCCGTTGGCTACCATGGTCCGAACCTGGTCGGCGGGCCGTTCACGAACGGGTCGAGTGATCATCCCGGCCTGACAGAAACGACAGCCGCGAGTGCAGCCACGAAATACCTCAACATTGAGGCGGTCATGGACCACTTCGGTCACGGGGACAAGTTGCTGTTTTGGGTACGGCCAATCAGCCAGATCGGCAATGGTGCGTTTCTCAATACGGGCGGGCACGTCATCGAAGAGCGGCCTGGTCTCAACCAACCGTCCATCGGCATAGACCGGTTCGTAGAGCGACGGAACGTAGACCCCTTCGATCTTACACATCTGGCGCAAGAGGTCGCTTCGGGAGCGGTCAGGTTTGGTTCGCCACTGGGACAGGATCTCGGTCAGTTCACCGACTACTTCTTCGCCGTCACCGAGAACTACAACATCCAGGTACTCAGCCAGCGGCTCTGGGTTGTAGGTGCTGTGTCCGCCAGCCATGACAATAGGATGCTCCACCGTCCGATCTGCAGACAGGATCGGAATGCCTGCCAGGTCAATACAGTTCAACACATTGGTGTAGATCAGCTCGGCCGAAATATTGAAAGCCAGCACGTCGAACTCATCAGCCGGAGTGTGATGTTCGACCGAGAACAGCGGGATGCCTTCGGCCCGCATCACCGCTTCCATGTCGTGCCAGGGGGCATAGGCCCGATCGGCTCGGGCATCGGGGCGCTCGTTGGCGATCTCGTACAGGATCTGCAAACCCTGGTTTGGCAGCCCAATCTCATAGGTATCGGGGTACGTGAAGAGCCAACTCACCAGAGTTGGGTCGGGAGCTTTCGCACTAGCGCCGTCTTCGCAGCCGATATAGCGGGCTGGCTTCTGAACTTGCGCCAGCCGTGGCTCCAGCTGCGGCCAGACGGATGTCATTGGGCGCTCATGCTAGCGGCAACCAGGCGTCGAAACGGTGAGGTAGCACGAGCCGCTAGTCGGGGTTGCCACGATGCCGATGGATGGCCACGCTCTGAACCAGGCCAATGGCCATCAAGCTCGTAAGCAACGAGCTTCCCCCATAGCTCACAAAAGGCAGGGTGATCCCCGTTACCGGCATCAATCGCAGGGTCATCCCAACGTTCTGGAATACTTGAAGCAGGAACATCGAGAAGACACCAATACAGATCAATGTGCCGAAGCTATCTCTGGCCAGTTGAGCTATCCGAAATATCCGAAGCAGTATCAAGGCCTCCAAAGCAAGGATTGCGACCGCCCCCACAAATCCGAGTTCCTCGGCAATTGCGGTGAAGATGAAGTCCGTTTGTTGCTCGGGTACAAACCCGTTCTGGGTCTGTGGCCCCTGAAAGAGCCCTTGCCCAGTGATTCCGCCAGAACCGACTGCCGCTTCGGATTGCTTCTGGTTATAGCCGGCGCCTTGAGCATCAGCATCGGTGTCCAGGAACGCGCTCAAACGATCCTCCTGGTACTCCGCCAAGAGCCCCAAGTCCAGGATCAAGGCAAAGGAGATGACACCGCTTGCGATCAGTAGCAGGACCATCCGGGCCGGCACCCCAGCAGCAAAGAAGATGCCAAGGGTAATGAAGCAGTAGACCAGGACTGAACCTGTCTCGCCCTCAAGCAGGACAAGGCCAGCAATACCGCCAAGGACACCAATGGCAGCCAAGATTCGGGGAGCATCAATGCTTCCGGAGCGACCAGTAAACATGGCGGAGATCAGCACTATGAGGCTGAGTTTGGCGAACTCGGCTGGTTGGAGGGACAACGGTCCAATCACGAACCAGCCTCTGGTGCCCTTGATGTTTGCCCCAATAATCAGTACGAGTACGAGGGCGAGAAGCGATGCCGCTACAAGGAGTCGCAGATAGTGCCGAAAAATGGCGTAGTCCAGTGACGCAACCACCGCCATAGCCACCAAACCAACAACCAAGAAACTGGCCTGTTTGATCACAAAGAACGTGTCGCCGTCTGCTCCACGTGTCGCGCTATAGATGGCGACTATGCCAAAGACGGTGACGACGATACTCAGCAGGACCAATGGCCAATCGACGTTTCCTAACTTGGCGCTTGCTCCTTCCTTGCGAATCCGAGGGAGCGCAAGGTCCACGATCGCAGTCATGAGCCGTCTCCAACATCGGTCTCTGAACCAACCTCGGCGCCTGCGCCATCCTCAGGAGAGTCTGGCAGGGCCTCTTCATCGTCGGAGGAGACCGGTTCGTAGCGCGACTCGTGCACGATCGGAGCGGTTGGTTTATCGCTCAGGCCAAACAGGACCTCGAAAAAGCGACGAACGGCTGGGGCGGCAGCATCACCACCGAATCCTGATTCTTCCAAAATGGCAGCGACCGAATACTTTGGCGAGGTCGAGGGCCCGAAGCCGACGTACAACGCCGAGTCGGCAAAGCCTTTCTTCTCGACCGTGCCGGTCTTGCCCCCTAGCGGGAAGTTGTTCAGGGGGAAGCCAGCAAAAGCCTCACCACCCGTCCCGGTACGGGGCACGGCATAGAGACCATCCATGATCGGTTTCAGCGTTTCTGGGTCCAACTCACCCTCAGCGATCTGAACAGAGGCATAGGCGGTCTCGTTGCCGTCGACATCGACGGCACGATCGACGATTTTTGGTTGGTACCGGTCACCGGTGGTGGCCAACATGGCGTAGGAGTTGGCCAGCTGAAGTGGTGTAACGAGCAGATCTCCCTGACCAATGGCCAGATTGACATTGTCTCCGGTTCTCCAGTCGTTGGAGTCCTCCCCAAATTCTTCCTTCCGGTTCTCCGCCGTTGGAACACGTCCGTCCTCTTCCAGGGGAAGCCGAATACCGGTTACCGATCCGTACCCCATCAGTAGCGCGGTGTCCTGGATTGCCGTCTCGCCGTAGAGATCCGGATGAATCCAGAATTGCTCGCCGAGGGAATAGAAATAGGTGTCGCTTGACCGTTCGATAGCTTGACGCATGTCGACCTGGCCCATGATGGCTCCACCAGCGTTCTGGAACGAGCACCAGTCTTCGCCTTCGGTGGCGCAACTTTCCAAGATGAAGACTCCTTCGTCCAGCCAGGGCGTGTACTCGCCTCGCATTCCTGAGGTAAGAGCGGCATAGGCGGTTACTGGCTTGAAGGTCGAGCCAGCGGCATAGGTGCCTCGGGTTGCTCGATCAAAGAGCGGCCGGTCAGGGCGATCACGTAGAAAGCTGAACTGATCGGCGCTGATTCCAAACACGAAATCTGCCGGGTCATAGGAGGGGTAGGAGGCCAGGGCGATGACTGACCCATCGGTCACGTCGAGGGCAACCAGGCTGCCAGCTTGGCCGACGTGTGCATGCTCACAGTTATCACAGGCTTTGCGGCCGCGGGCCTGTTCCAGCTCATCTTGCAGGATGGACTCGGCTGCGTACTGCATGTCAATGTCTATGGTCAAATAGATGTCTTGGCCCGGAGAGCCGGGTTCCAAGATCTCTGCTGTGCGCACCACTCGGCCCAGCGCATCGATCTCGATTCGGCGTTTCTCCGGAATTCCTCGCAGCGTCGACTCGAAGACGCGTTCAAGTCCGGCGACTCCAAGCTCATCTCCAGCCTCGTAATGCTGCGAACCGCTTGCGCTTCCGAGCTCGCGAGCTTGCTCCTTATTCAGAACCGTTCCCGTGTACCCGACGATGTGGGCACCGACTTCGCCGTAGGGGTAACTGCGGACCCAGCGACGCTCGACGGTGAATCCGGGAAGCTCACGCTCAGACACACTCACCCAGGTTCGCACGTCGATGTCTTCGGCGATGATGACCGGCTTGAGGGCACCGTTCATTGCTCGTTTGAAGTCCGCTTCTAGGGACGAAATCTTGGACTTGATTCCTTCTCCATTGAGGGAGTTTGCCACCTCCTGAAATACCCCGGCCCGTTCATCCTTTTTGTAGTCCTGCAAGGCCGTCCAGTCGAGGGTGACGACCAAGGACTCGCGACGATCAGCGAGCACCTTGCCGTTGGCATCAAAGATCCGACCGCGGGGAGATTCGACATAGATGATGCGGGTGGTATTCTGGGTGGTGAGTTGCTCGAACTCTGGAGCCGACATGATCTGGAGGAACCAGAGCCTGGCAATCAGGGAACCAAAGACAAGGACGGCAACTGCTGCCAATCCCCCCATCCTCATTCCTGTTGGTTCAGCACTCATGACACACCACTACTGACCAGTTCATCAGATTCTCACCGGATGTTTCTCGCGCCCGGCGCTGAACCCTACTGACATCATGTTGGCCAGTCGTGTCATTGGCCCTACCGCCATTCCTCCGAGGAGTCCGATCATGGCCAGATTCACCAGGACTCTCCACGGGCCTTGGTTCAGAGCGAGCGGCCTCTGCCCAAAGACCGAACCGAGCAACCAGGTCAACCCGGTCACAGCCAGGGTGGCGAGGGTTCCTTGCATGACGCTGAATCCAACCCCTTCTTGCAGAACGCGCTCCCGACTCTCAGCCAGAACCCATCCGGCTACGCAATAGATCATGGCGTGGATTCCGAACGGCCCGAATTGGAAGAGGTCCACAATGACTCCAAGGACGAATCCCGCCAGCGCTGCGCTGGAAGATCGACTGGACAACCCGACAGCAACAACAAGATAGAGAGGGAGGTCAAGCCTGACTTGACCTCCGAGCAGGGCTTGATCAAGAACTGCCACTTGCACAAAGGTGACCGCGAACATTGTGGGTATGGCAATGGCCCAGCGCATCAGCCGCTACCTTCAACATCAGCACCATCAGACCCAGCACCATCAGACCCAGCACCATCAGACCCAG
>JAJRQY010000058.1 GCA_024280015.1 Actinomycetes bacterium | reverse complement strand
TCGCGGCAGAGTCGGACGGTTCTGGCTTTCTCCTGGGTTGTGTATCGGGCGGTTGTTGCTGCCCCCGATTTTCCTAGTGTTGGCATAGCTTTCATCCTTTCGTCAAACGGATGACTCTCCAACTTTCCCAGGGTGAATCAGGGAGTGGCCACAGCCTTGATCATCGAAGGATTAGATACTGGCGGATCCCTCATTCTGGGAGCAGCCTTCGCTTCTCTAGGCATGGTCTTTGCCGCCGTTGGATTACTCACCTCGCAGATCGCTCATCATGCTCGGTCGGCCAAGGGCTTCGGTCTTGCAGCCCTCGGCGCCGCTTTCGCCGTTCGTGCGGTCGGTGATGCTGGAAACGCTTCCCTCTCGATGTTCTCCCCCATCGGCTGGATGCATGCCACCCAGCCCTTCGCTGGTAACCACTGGTGGTCCATTGCTCTTTCGCTGCTCAGCACCGTGCTGATCGTAGGGTTTACTGTCGGGCTCGAAGCTCGTCGAGATCTCGGGGCCGGACTGGTCCCGACCAGACCCGGACCGGCCGCGGCACCAGCATCACTCCGCAGCTTCCTGGGACTCAGCTGGAGCCTTCACCGCGGACCCTTGGCTGCCTGGAGTATCGGAGCCTTCGCCTATGCCGCCGCCATGGGGTCAGTCCTCAACTCTGTTGAGGACATCATTGGGGACAATGAGGAGATGCTCAAGTATCTCGCTCAGGCCGAAGGCGCCAGCCTCAACGACCTGTTTCTGGCCACCCTGCTCTCCTACTTCGCCCTTCTGGCCACCGGGTACGGAATGTCCGCTGTGCTCAAGCTGCGGAGTGAAGAGACCCTGGGAAGACTCGAACTACTCTTGTCCTGTCCAAAAAGCCGAAGAAGCTGGATGCTCAGCCATCTGCTCTTCGCCCTTGTTGGAAGCCTGGTGGTCATGGTGGCAGCAGGGGTTGGGCTGGGGCTGACCTACTCCCTCCCCGGCGGGGGCTCTGAACAACTCCCCCGGACACTCCTGGCTTCATTCGCCTACTTCCCATCAGTGGCTGTCTTGGTCGGAGTCACTGCCGCCCTCTTTGGTCTGGCTCCGCGTGTTGGCCAGGGAGTATGGGTGGTCATGATCTACACCGTGTTTATTGCCATCTTCAGCCAGGTGATCAACCTTCCCTCATGGATACGAGATCTCTCGCCGCTCCATCATGTCGCCGCGGTCCCTGCCGAGGCCACCAACTACCGAGGCCTTGGCATCTTGTTGGCCATCAGTATTGGGCTCCTTGCTGTCGGCCTTGCCGGTTTTGACCGACGAGACAGCCCGATCAGCTAGCCCTCACAAACCGGTATCAGCGCGTCGTTAGACGAGCGGCTAGGCCGCTCTGGCCATCGCCTTGGCCAGGTGTTGGGCGAAGTCGTCCTCACGTCGTTTGGCCGCAGCTGTAGCGGACACCACCCTTGTCGTGCTTGTGGCGGGGCCGACCATGGACTCATAGATTTCTGTCGGGGGGAAGTCGGTGAGGACCGTGGTCAACCATGGCGCACTCTGTTTGACCAGTCGGGTCCTGCGTGGCCGAGGTACTGCTGGACTCTCAAGCGATTGAGTTCCTGCACCGGACAAGGGCGCCGTCGCTTCTGTTGGAACCACTTCAGCAGATTGAGCAGATCCGTAGGCAATGTCGTATGCATTCTTCAGACGTACGAATGCTTCCGCGTTTCCGCTGACGTCGGGGTGGGCGCGTTGCGCCAGACGTCGGAATGCCTTCTTGATCGTTTGCTTCGAGGCTCCTGGCGAAACGCCAAGAACACGAAAAGCCGTGGTCCCGTCCATGGAATCCATCTTCCTTGATGTTCTATCCAGCAGATCCTTCTGCTGTCTTGAGTTTCGGCCGGTCTAGGGCCCTCGACGATGGGCCATATGGCCACACTCAGTCGCCAGGACTTAGCAGCCAAGGCTTGCCAGACAAGACTTACCGGCCAAGCAGACTCATCGTCGGTCAACGCCTATGCCGGGACCGGTTCCTTCTCGCTGGCCTCTTCGGCTGCTTCATCCGCGGCATCAGCATCTCCAGACGCTTCTGTATCGGTGTCGGCCTTGTCGGCATCGGCTTCCTCTTCAGCCTTCTTGGCTTCAGCTTCCTCTTCAGCCTTCTTGGCTTCAGCTTCTTCCTCGGCCTTCTTGGCTTCAGCTTCTTCCTCGGCCTTCTTGGCTTCAGCTTCCTCTTCGGCGATCCGCTCTTCCTCAGCTATGCGGGCCAGCTCGGCATCCCGCTCAGCCGCCTCGGCCTCGTCAATGACGGTGTGCAGACGCAACCGCCCAAACAAGGTCAGGGTGTCCAGAATCAAGGGAGGCAGCGAGGCATCCTCACGAGCCTTGGGTACCTCAAACTCCGAAGAGGCCAGGAATGCTGCCCCGCTGGGTCGAACTTCAACCCCGTCAGGAACAATGATTTCCACCCCACCGAAAATGGAGGTGATGGACATTTTGACTTCCTTGAGGTCATCCTCGGTGTAGGCCTTGCGCATGTCAATATGGCAGGTCCCAAAGACAGCAAGCACCGTGGACCTAGCCGGGATCTGCCATTGCCCAAGGCGACGATTGCGACCAAGAACGGCCGACATCTTCGCTGGCTTGGCTACCGGCGTCTTTTTTGATTTGTCAGATTTCGCCATTTCGTTCCCTTTGACTTCATCACGCTCAAATCAGTATCGACGCCATAGATGTCCAACCTGAGAAAAGAATCGTGATCCATCGACAAGAGAGTCTCAAACCATCCAGATAGGGAGTGGCCGAGGGTGGGCCAGATCACGGAAACAGAACTCGATTCGTCATTGTATGGAGCCATACAGTATGGTAACAATGCTCATGAGTTTCTACGATTCCCCCACGCCTGACGCCGCTATTTCCACCGTCACCTCAACAGTCTCGCCCACAGAAATGCTGTTGGCCGAGACCCTTGGAACTGGGCCGTCTCCATGGCGACGGGTCGAGACCACCCTGATGACTACGGCCGCAACCATGCGCTACGCCTACGACGCCAGCTTCGCTCCGCTCGGCCTCAACCTCACCCAGGCTTCGATGTTGGCCTACATCGTCGAGTTCGGACCGAGTACCCAGACTGGAATCGCCAATCACCTTGGCCACGGTCGGGCCGCAACTGGATCGGCCATTAACCAGCTGGAACATCGCGGCCTGGTTGAACGGCTCGCCGATCCAACTGACCGCCGGGTCAAGCTTGTCCAGGTCACCCCTTCGGGTCTGGAGATGACAGAGAAGGTACGCGAACTAGATCTCTATCTATCCAAGGAACTCCGCGCCGGAATCAGCCGCTCCGAACGCCGGTCCCTTGCCTCAATACTCAACCGCCTCCAGTTGAATCTGCTCCGATTGGTTGAAGACACCCCGGCAGATTCGAACCAAGCCTTGGATCTCACGACTCAATAGTCACAACTCAATAGTCATCATCCAGCAGTCATCACTCGAGACAACACACCGTCAACGCACCTATCGCCCAATACAGCTCACCCATACATCGAAACCCAAGAAATGGAACACACCATGCAAGATGCAGTCATCGTCGACGCAATCCGAACCCCAGGAGGACGCCGCAACGGCCAGCTCAAGGATTGGCATCCCGCCGACCTCGCCGCTCACGTTCTCAAGGAACTGGAGAGTCGTAACAAGATCGACCCCGCCATTGTTGATGACGTCATCATGGGTTGTGTCATGCAGGTCGGTGAGCAATCACTCAATATCGGCCGCAATGCCGTGCTCACCGCTGGCTGGCCCGAGTCGGTGCCGGCAACCACCATTGACCGCCAGTGCGGATCAAGCCAACAGGCCTTGCACTTTGCCGCTCAAGGCATCATGGCCGGAGCATATGACGTCGTTGTCGCTGCCGGCGTCGAGGTCATGAGCCGAACCCCAATGGGAGCATCGGTGGTCAAGGACATGGGATTCCCCTTCCCCCAAGCCATGTTTGATCGCTACGAAGAGACTGGCCTGCCCCCACAGGGAATTGGCGCCGAGATGATCGCCGACGAGTACGGCATTACTCGTGAAGACCTGGATGCATTTGGTGCTCAGAGCCAGCAACGGGCCGCAACTGCCACTGCTGAGGGTCGCTTTGAGAATGAGATCATTGGTGTACCAATCGATCAGGGCAATGGCGAAGAAATCATGACCAGGGACGAGGGCATCCGAGAAGGAAGCACGGTCGAGACCCTGGCCAAGCTCAAGCCAGCATTCAAGGAAGACGGCAAGGTCACCGCTGCCAACTCCTCCCAGATCTCTGATGGAGCGTCGGCAGTACTGGTGATGAGCGCCGACAAGGCCAAGGAACTCGGACTCAAGCCTCGAGCCCGCTTCCACACCTTTGCCGTTGTTGGTACCGACCCGGTCACCATGTTGAAGGGACCAATCCCCGCAACCAAGAAGGTGCTCGAGCGCTCTGGACTGACCATTGACGACATTGACGTGTTCGAGGTCAACGAAGCCTTCGCTTCGGTTGTTTTGGCATGGGCCAAAGAAACTGGAGCCGACATGTCCAAGGTAAACGTCAACGGCGGCGCCATTGCCCTTGGTCATCCGCTTGGGTCTTCGGGAACCAAGCTGATGACCACCATGCTCAATGAGTTGGAGCGCACCGGCGGGCGCTACGGTCTGCAAACCATGTGCGAAGGCGGCGGACTCGCCAACGCAACGATCATCGAAAGGATCATGAACTGATGCCACGTATCAATCTTGAGGGTTCGTCCTCAATCATTACCGGAGGGGCCTCCGGAATCGGCGAGGCCTCGGCCCGCCAGCTTGCCTCCCTTGGTTCCCACGTCGTCATTGCCGACCTGAACGAAGACAAGGGCGCAGCCGTGGCCAAGGAACTTGGTGGCCTGTTCGTCAAGTGTGACGTCACCAGCGAAGAAGACGGAGCCGCCGCCGTTGCTGCTGCTTCGGAGATGGGACCATTGCGCGCCCTGGTCAACTCTGCTGGCATTGGCATGGCGGCCCGAACCGTTGACCGCAACAACGATCCAATGGCCCAGTCGACCTTCGATCTGGTTATCCGCATCAACCTGTTGGGCTCATTCAACATGTTGCGCCAATCGGCGGCTGCCATGGCCAAGACCGATCCACTGGATGATGACGGCCAGCGTGGCGCCATTGTCAATATGGCATCGGTTGCCGCTTTTGACGGCCAGATTGGTCAGGCTGCCTACTCGGCTTCCAAGGGCGGCATCGTTGGTATGACGTTGCCAATCGCCCGGGACCTTTCGGCCATTGGCGTGCGGGTGAACACCGTGGCCCCTGGCCTGATTGACACGCCGATTTATGGTGAGGGTGAGCAGTCCGATCAGTTCAAGGCTCATCTTGGGTCTTCGGTGCTGTTCCCCAAGCGCCTCGGCTTTGGTGAGGAGCTGGCCTTCATGGTCATCGAGCTCATCACCAACCCATATATGAATGCCCAGACCATCCGGGTCGACGGCGGCATTCGCATGCCCCCGAAGTAGGGATCCCTCCCTTCCTTTACCGTTCTGGCACCGGTAGAGCACGCTAGAGCGTGCTCTACCGGTGCCAGTTCGCATTTGGGGGCTGAATGTTGCGAGTTTGGAATCAATTTGACGAATGTATATACCAAGTATATATACTTGGTATATACACTTGGTATATGTCAGTAAAGAACGCTCTCCTTGCTCTCATCACCTCTGGGCCCGCACACGGCTACCAGCTCAAGGCCGAATTCGATGAGGCAACTAGTAGCGCTTGGCCCCTGAACTTCGGTCAGGTCTACACCAGCCTGCAGAGACTCCAAGACAACGGGTTCCTGCAGAGCCATGGCGAAGATACCGATGGGCGAATCCTCTACTCCATCACCACCGAAGGACAAGACCACGTACAAGAGTGGCTAGAGTCGCCTGCCCCACAGCCACTGGCCAGCCGCGATGAGCTCTCGATGAAGGTACTGATCGCAGTAGCCACCAATGTCATCGATCCGAGCATTGTGCTGTCGGCCCAACGAACCGCAGCAATGAGCACACTTCAGTCCATCACCGAGCTCAAAAGGGATGTCGATGACAAGGACCTGGCTTGGCGGCTTCACCTTGACCGCGCGTCCCTCATTGCCGAAGCAGAGATCCGCTGGCTGGACCTGGTGGAGGAGCGACTCCGACTGTCCAAAGGGTCTGGGCTGACGGCCAAGAGGTCCGCACTGACAGATGAACCAGCTTCCGGTGAGGCAGTGGTGGCGAGCCTGTCCAGCCCAACAAGTGACCAAGACAGTTCCATGAACCAAGGAAGTCG
>JAJRQY010000057.1 GCA_024280015.1 Actinomycetes bacterium | reverse complement strand
GTACCAATGTTTTTTTCTACCGGCATGTCGGGGATCTCTCTGGTTGGCCTTGCTGGCCTCTAGTATCGCAAGCATCCTGTCCAGACCCACAATGTGGAGGGCCCCAAGTGGATCTTCTTGAATATCAAGGCAAACAGTTCTTTGCGCAGTACGGCATCCCCGTATCTGATGGCGAGGCTTGCACCGACGTCGACACCGCTGTTGCGGTTGCCGAGCGAATTGGCTACCCGGTGGTGGTCAAGGCCCAGGTTCACACTGGTGGCCGCGGCAAGGCCGGCGGCGTCAAGTTGGCCGCCAATACTGAAGAGTGTCGTGAGCACGCCAGCAACATTCTTGGCTTGGACATCAAGGGCCATATTGTTGAGATCATCTGGGTCGAGAGTGCCTCCGATATTGCCGAGGAGTACTACGCCAGCTTCACCCTGGACCGTTCGGCCAAGCTGCACCTGGGCATGTTGAGTGCGGAGGGTGGTGTCGAGATCGAAAGTGTGGCCGACACGAACCCTGACGCCATTGCCAAGATCCACGTCAACCCGGTCGACGGCTTGAGCGAAGAAGCGTGCCGGGCATGGGTCGAGGCAGCAAACCTCAACCCCAAAGCAACCGACGGCGCAGTCGACATCTTGATGAAGCTCTACACCGCCTACACCGAGGGCGATGCCGACATGGTCGAGATCAACCCTCTCATTCTCAAGCCGACTGGTGAAGTTCACGCTTTGGACGCCAAGGTCAGCCTTGATTCCAACGCGGTGTACCGCCATCCCGACTATGAGCAGTACGACGCCTCACAGCCGCGAGATGAGCGAGAGACCGCGGCACACGAGAAAGGCCTGCAATATGTTGGTCTTGAGGGAACCATTGGCGTGATCGCCAACGGTGCCGGACTGGCCATGAGCACGGTTGACGTGATCAGCCAGGTTGGTGGTGCCGCCGCTAACTTCTTGGACATTGGCGGTGGTGCGAGCGCCGATGTCATGGCCGGAGCCTTGGAAGTCATCAACAATGACCCATCGGTCAAGAGCATCTTCATCAATATCTTCGGTGGTATCACCCGAGGTGAAGAAGTGGCCAACGGCATTATCGAAGCCATGGGACGGGTCAAGCTCGATTCGCCCATCGTGATCCGCTTGGACGGAACCAATGCTGAGGAGGGCCGGAGCATCCTGGCCCCTGCTCTCAACGACATGCTAATGATGGAATCAACCATGCTCTCTGCGGCCGCCAAAGCCGCCGAGTTGGCGAAGTGAGGGCCTGAACAATGAGTATTTTCCTCGATGAAAACACCAAGGTCATCTACCAGGGTTTGACTGGTTCGACCGGTAGCTACTACGGCGCACTCAACAAGGCCTATGGCACCCAGGTGGTTGCGGGCACTCACCCCAAGAAAGCTGGGACTGATGTCGATGGTGTGCCGATCTTCGCCACGGTCGCTGAGGCGGTCGAAGCTACTGGCGCCACTGCCAGCTGCATCTTCATTCCCGCTGGTGGGGTGCAAGGTGCCGTCATGGAAGCGGCTGAGGCCGGTCTTGAACTGGTGGTCTGTATTACCGAAGGTGTGCCTGCCCACGATGAGGCCTACTTCTACAACAAGCTGAAGGCCGACTTCCCAAACACACGCCTTCTCGGTCCGAACTGCCCTGGCATCATCAGCCCCGGTAAGGCCAACGTTGGCATCACTGCTGGTCATATCGCTAAGGCCGGTGGCCCAGTTGGCATCGTCAGCCGTTCCGGCACCCTGACCTACCAGGCTTTGTATGAGTTGCAGCAGAAAGACATTGGGGTGACAACCTGTGTTGGTATTGGTGGCGACCCGGTTCCCGGAACCAGCTTCATCGACTGCCTCAAGGCCTTCGAAGCCGATCCTGAGACCAAGGCCGTCATGATGATTGGTGAGATTGGTGGCTCGGCTGAAGAAGAAGCCGCTGAGTTCATCAAGAACCATATGTCCAAGCCGGTTTCCAGCTATGTCGCTGGTGTGACTGCACCCCCCGGAAAGAAGATGGGCCACGCTGGTGCGATTGTTTCTGGTGGCAAGGGAACAGCCAAGGCCAAGATGGAAGCGCTTGAAGATGCTGGCGTGAAGGTCGGGCTCAACCCAACCGAAGCCGGCGAACTCATGATGGAAATCGTGGCCAACCTGTAGAACTAGTGGCTTCCACCGACTCGTGCCACGCCATGTTTGAAGATTGTGCAGTTGGCGACCCACTATTGGGTCGCCAACTGCACAAAGCTCGGAGGCGACCGCAGCAACAGGTGCCACACTGGCTCGCTACGGCTCGTCGATCAACCCTGCCAATGAGCCTCCTGACAGCAGCCTTCTTCGCCTCAGCTTGCGTGCAGGTCGAGCGCCCAGAGCTGTCCGATGACACCCTGCCACCTGTGGCTGCATCAGAGCTGTCTGGCGAATCGTCCGATGAGTCAGTGGCCGGGGGATCAGCGGCTGATGCCGGTGACCAGACCTCGGAAACTGACGGTGACCAGATCTCGGAAACTGACAGCATCGAATCCCAGCCGAACCTCGGACCAGCCAACGCCCTCATTACCCCCACCGGTGTGATTGTTCCGGTGCTCTCGACGGACGAGGGTGACTATCTGGTGAGGACACCGTGCGGAAACGAAGAAATCCTCGCTTGGGGAACCCCGTTGTACTCAGCCCAGGTTGTGCTTGATCCCGGCCACGGCGGAGAGATCGAAACCGGTGCCATCGGCCCAAACGGATTGCAGGAGAAAGACCTCAATCTCGATGTGGCCAAACGAACGGCTCGAATCCTCGAGGGCCGTGGTATCTCCGTCGTCCTGACCCGAACATCGGACTATCGGATCCCCCTCATCATCAGAACCGAGATCGGCCAGGCCGTCGGCGCCAAACTGATGGTGTCCATCCACCACAACGCTCCCAACTGGTTGGAGTCCGACGTCCCAGGGACCGAGATCTTCGTCCAGACCGGCACACCAGAATCCCAACGTCTCGGTGGCCTCTTGTGGGAAGAACTGGTTGACGCCCTGAGCCAGTTTGAAGACGTCCAGTGGACCGCAGCCGACGATGCTGGCGCTCTTGAAGTGCTCAACAAGTCAGGCGATGACACCTATGGCATGGTTCGGCGACCACCGATGCCCGCTGTGCTGGCCGAGCTCGGCTATCTCTCCAACCCATCTGAAGCTGCTCTGTTCTCGACCCCTCGCTATGTCGACGTCGCCTCCATCGCCCTAGCTGACGGGATCGAACGCTGGCTGGTTACTGACGACCCAGGTTCGGGGTTCGTGGCCGAACCCCGCCTCTTCACGCCGACTGGTGGTACCGGTGGAACCACGGGCTGTGTCGATCCGGATCTGGAGTAGGACCCTGAAGCAACGATCTGGAGCAGGCATCTGGAACAAAACTGCCTGTCCGTATCGAGATTCAACAAGACAGCAGGTCTTGGACCTAGGTGGGCGGCCGCATCACCGCTAGCTTCGGAGGGTGCGCGCGCTACTGAGTGTCTATGACAAGACCGGAATTGTGGATCTGGCTCGGGCCTTCCATGACCTGGGTATCGATCTGATTTCATCGGGGGGAACGGCCAGGGTGATCGCCGAGGCGGGCATCCCGGTAACCGACGTGGCTGATTTCACTGGTTCACCGCCGATGCTTAGCCATCGGGTGGTAACCCTGCACCCCAAGGTTCATGGAGGCTTGCTGGCCGATCGTCGAGATCCAAGCCATCTCACTGATCTAGAAACCCACGGCATCGACCTGATCGACATTGTTGTCTCCAACTTCTATCCCTTTGGCGATGGCGCCAGCGGCTTCGAGCATTCGGTAGGAGAGGTTGCATCCTCTGAAGAGTTGATCGACATTGGTGGGCCAACCCTGGTTCGAGCAGCAGCCAAGAACCACGAGTTCGTTACCGTCCTGGTCGATCCATATGACTACGCCCAAGTCCTGGAAGAGATCAGTGCTTCGGGTAACACCTCACACCGAACTCGGGGCCGCCTCGCTCGCAAGGCGTTCGCTCAAACCGCGGCCTATGACTCGGCAATCGTCAGCTGGTTCGACCAGGAGAATCCCCCTCCGGCCGAACCTGACTCGGTCGGTGAAGACGTTGCTCAGGGCACTGATGACGTTCTTCCGGCAACGATTGAGCTTTCGCTGGAACGAGCCCAAGACCTTCGCTACGGCGAGAATCCGCATCAGCAAGGTGCCCGCTATCGGGTCAAGGGAACACCCACCTGGTGGGATGACGTTGAGCAACTCAGCGGTGTCGCCCTGAGCTATCTCAACCTCTTTGATGCCGACGCTGCTTGGCGTTTGGTCAATGATCTTGGCGATGAGCCTGCCGTGGCCATCATCAAGCATGCCAACCCGTGCGGGGTCTCGATCAATAGTGATCTTGCTGTCGCCTACAGCAACGCGTTTGCCTGTGACCCTCGTTCGGCCTTTGGTGGCATTGTTGCTGTCAACCGAGTCATCGATCTGGCCACGGTTGAGGCCATGGAAGGAGCAGCCCAGGCGGATCTGATCATCGCACCGGGCTTTGTGCATGGTGTTGTTGAGCGGCTAATCGCCAAGCGCAAGAACACTCGCTTGTTGGTTGCTGGCCCGCCAACTCTGACGGATCTTGCCATCCGCCCCTTGTCCAACGGGTTCTTGGTGCAGGAGGCACACAACTTCGCCGCCGCACCCCAAGATTGGACCGTGGTCACCGAGCGTCAGCCAACCGAGACCGAGATGATTGATGCCAGTCTCGCTTGGAAGTTGTGCAGCTACGTCTCCTCCAACGCCATTGTTTTGGTCAAGGACCAGACAGCCTGGGGGATTGGGGCCGGACAACAGAACCGGGTCGAGTCAGGCCAGCTTGCCTCCACCAAGGCCGATGGTCGAGCAGCGGGCGGGGCTTGCGCGTCGGATGCCTTCTATCCCTTCCGAGACGGTGTGGACGCCGCCGTTGAAGCCGGGGTCACGGTGATTGTGCAGCCGGGTGGGTCAATCAACGATACGGACACCATTGCTGCCGCCAACGAGCACGGCATCACCATGCTCTTCACCGGCGAACGCCAGTTCCGCCACTAGCACTTACATCAAGCTCCGGTGCGAAGTCGTGTCTGATTCGAAGCAATTGTTGGTAAAAACACTCAATGAACACGTGTAAAAACACTCAATGAGAAAAGGTTTTGTGCTAACCTCTTCGTATGAATGGACTTGTTCCACGAATTGTTCAGCCCATAGTTGAGGCGTCGATGGCAACGACTCCAGTCGTGGTACTGGAGGGAGGACGAGCTGTCGGCAAGAGCACCTTGTGTGATGCCCTTGTGGAGAAGAATGGTTGGCAGCCGCGCCTGGACCTTTCGGACTCTGACACCTTGGCGCTGCTCCACCTCGATCCAAAGCGCTTCCTTTCTCAGCAGTCGTTTCCCTGCATCATTGATGAGGCCCAGCTCGTACCTGAGCTGCCGACTTGGGTGAAGCATCTTGTTGACCAGCGACAGGAGCCAGGCCAGTTTCTTCTCACTGGCTCGGCCCGGTTGGGCCGTCACCAACTTGGCGGGAGCGATCCGTTGGCAGGTCGGGTAGTGCGACACAGGATGTGGTCCCTGACTCGTGGTGAGATCGCGATCAAGGAGTCCAGCTTCATAGCTTGCGCCTTCGACGACGGGTGGACGCCCACAACTACCCAAGGGGATTCCAGCAGCATTCAGGCAATGCTCCAGGGCGGTCTGCCGGGTGTCTCCGGTGTTCTTTCTGGTGCGAGCCTGGCTGATACTGGATCTCAATGGGAAAGGGAGATGGCGGCCTATGTAGAAGGCGTCATTCCCCTCGGAGCGGTCAATACGCGCGCTGATCTTGGTCGACTTCTTCGAACGTTCCGCTACTTCGCCGCTAATAGCGGACAGATTCTCAATATCGCCCGGGCTGCCAATGACCTTGGGCTCCAGGCCAACACCGTCAGCAGCCATCTCGACCTTCTGGAGGCCAGTTTCCTCCTCACCAGGATCGAGGCTGACCGTCCGAGTGAACACCGAGTACTTTCTGCTCACCCGCGCGTGATCACGTCGGATACCGGTCTGGCGACATGGGCCTCTCGTGGCTGGTCTGGCGAATTGTCAGCCGCGCTCACAGGTTCGCTCTTTGAAACCCAGGTGGCCCATGACCTGCTGGCCTTGGCTGATGCTGATTCGAACCGAATCGTTGTCCGCCACTGGAGAGACAATCGGAAGAAGGTCGAGGTCGACTTACTTCTGGTGCATCCTGACGGAAGGTATGTGCCAGTCGAGGTCAAGGCGTCCACCTCAGTTCGACCAGATGATGCCAAGGGTTTGCTGGCCTTTGCTGACCGGGCCGGCCAAGCCTGCGAACAAGGTGTCTTGGTCTATGGCGGTGGCAGCGTGATTGACTTGGCTCCACGAAACCATCACTCCAAGATCACCGCAGTTCCGTTCTCGCTGCTGTGATGTGCCAGAAGTAGGTGGGCCGGACGGCCTATTTGTCCAAAGCCGGGTGGGTAGGGGTTCCCAACCATGACGCGATGCACTAGGCTGCATCGAACATGGTCATGGGCACTCGTTTGGTGCCTATGGGCGTAGACGGTCTCGTGCTTCGAGGTCGCCCGCTGCCGGCACCATGCAGGAATCACATTCGGAGACCAAAATGGCTCGTATTCGTGACCTGCTTGCCGTTCAGCGAACGGTGAGCTTCGAGTTCTTCCCACCCAAAACAGACCAAGCGAGAGCTCATCTCGACGAGGTAATGACAGAGTTGTCCGTGCACCATCCTGACTTTGTCAGCGTCACCTATGGTGCCGGCGGGAGTGATCGTCAGCAAACGGTTGAGACGGTCACTCACCTGCAGGCCGAACACCAGGTCCCAACAATGCCCCACCTAACCTGTGTTGGTCACCGAGTGAGCGAGATCGACGCGCTGCTCGATAGCTATGCTGCTGCGGGAGTTGAGAGCATTCTTGCCCTCGGTGGGGATGTACCTCTTGACGCAACCGATGTGCCAACAGGCGACTTTCGGTTTGCCGCTGATCTTGTCGCTCACCTCAAGGCTGACGGCCGCTTCTCGATTGGCGTCGCCGCCCACCCCGAAGGTCATCCGCGGTCTCCCAACAGCAGAGAGGATCGTCAGCGCTTGGCCGACAAGCTCAATGAGGCCGACTTTGCCATCACCCAGTTCTTCTTCAACATTGATGACTACCTCTCAATGATGAACGACCTTGCTGATTTGGGATGTGACAAGCCTGTCATTCCCGGCGTCATACCACTGACCAACAGCAACCAGGTCACGCGCTTCGCCGACATGGCTGGTGCCACGATCCCGTCCGAGCTGATTGAGCGGATCGCAGCAGCAGCCATCAAGGGTGGAAGTCCAACGGCTTCCGAGGTGCTCAAACTCGGAATTGAAGTAGCTGTTGATTTGAGTCAAGGACTGCTGGACGCTGGCGCCCCTGGATTGCACTTCTACACCCTGAATCGTGCAAAGGCGACAAAGGCTGTGCTGTCAAGTCTGGCTGTCCCGGCCGAATAGATCGAGGCTAAGTCGTACTGATGCCTCAGCTTGTCGACTTGCCCCACTTCTCATGAGCGGTGGCATAGACACCCTGGTCCCAGGAGAACTCGACGGTGTTGCCGTCGGGGTCATGCAGCATGCAGATGTAGCCAATCGGTGCTGGCATCTGGGTCGCAGGCATGGCCAACCAGCCCTCGTCCTTGGCGATCTCCGCCATCTCATCAACCTGTTCCTTCGAGGTCATCTCCATGCCCAGGTGGGCGAAGGGGGCCAGCACGGCATTCGGAGCGGGCAAGAAGGGGTCTTTCTCGGGCAGGAACTGGGCGACGACCAACAGGAATGGGCTTTCGGCCGCGTCAGACATGCCGAGCCAGGCCCCGAACCCATCGTCGTCCTGGCGGCGCTCCAGAAGTTCGAGCGGAGTGAACTTGGTGTACCAATCGATGGTGGCATCGATGTCCTTGACCCGCAACGCAATGTGAGTCCAGCGAGGGCTCGGGGGATACCGGTCATATGAATGATCACTCATGATTCTCTCCTGAAGGTTCGTGCTCAGCAACCGGGTCTGAACCCGAACCTAGCATCGGACCGATGGTCAGACCAATGGACCGCCCACCTTTCGGTCGGGGTGTCGTTGCACTACATTGGTGACGAGACGGTCCAGCGGCCTGACCGACTGTCCAGCGGAGCATGCAATGAACCCCAACCTCACCTTTGAGCCAATCTCCCGTGAAACCGTCAGTTCCCAGATTCGCAGCCAGCTGCTGCGAATGGTCACGACCGGCGAACTGGCTCCTGGCACCCGGATTCCCTCAGAGCGAGCACTCTCCGAGCAGTTCGGTGTTGCCCGAACCTCAGTGCGCGAGGCTCTCCAAGGTCTCGTCTCGCTCGGCGTTGTCGAGCGTCGCGGCAATCGCAGCTTTGTGGCCGAGCACCTACCCGAGATCGACATCGCTGGACTTGATGACCGGAAGGGCTTCGTCAAAGAGCTCTTTGAGACCAGGCGAATTCTCGAACCGGAGATCTTTGCCCTTGCTGCTGAACGTTCCGATTCAGTCACCCGGGCCCGAGTGGCTCAGATTGCCAGCGAATTCGACACGGCAATGAAGGTTGATGAGTTCCGACGTCTTGACCGGGTCTTTCACACCACGATTGCCAACGCCTGCGGGAATCCTCTTTTAACCGAGCTCTATGGCAAGGTTCTTGACCGCCTCTTTCACTCTGAGGGTTTCGCTTCCTTGCTCTCCGATGAACTCAACCGGTCTGAGGTGCGAGCAATCGTAACAACCTCGGTGGAGGCCCACCACGAGCTGGCCAAGGCGTTCGCCCAAGCGGATCCCTCGGCCATGGCCAAGGCGGCAAAAGATCATGTGACGTCCGTCGAGCAGCGCATGTTGGCCGACCTGATCTAGCAGGTGCTGTGCTGCGATTCGCCAGCCAGATCGAGATGACAGTCAGCGCTGGTTAGAAAGGTGGATCGGCTGGCAGTTCTAGGCCGAGTTTGGTCAAGGTCTCTTCGGCCTCGGGAACCGCCTGGAGGAGAAAGGCAGCGGAGTCCCAATAGTCAATCCGTCGCACGATCTGACCATCGATGACCTCGAGATTTTGAGCACCCCGGATGGAAATCGGCGCATCACCTTGCCATCGAGCCGTCATCAGGTAGCTCACCATCACACGGTTGTCTTGTTCCACCATGCTTTCAATCTCATAGCGAAGCTCAACCATGTCCGCGAGGAACCCAAGCAATCGTTCCTGATAGGTGGAGCGGCCTCGGCAACCTTGGCCGAGGGCTGCGGTGTGTTCATTGATGAAGTCATCCGAGACATGCTGAGCAATAATCGCTGGGTCCCCGGTTGCGAATGCGGCAAGGTAAGAGCGAACAAGGTCAGCCGGGCTGTCTGGGCGGTTTGCAAATGACGAGGCCATGAGGCATGGTATCGGTTATGGTCAGTTGGTCAGACCAAACGAGGTGGCCCGAAGCAGGACGAGACCAGCAGGTAGTCAAGAAGCAACTAGGAAGCAACCAGGAAGCAATAGGAACTGACCGTGCCAATCCTTGTCGATAATCCGAAACTGAACAATGAGTGGTTCGCGGTTGCTGAGGGGATTGATCTGGATGAGGGGCCCCATGCGGTCCGTCTCCTGGGTCAGGACTACGTTCTGTGGCGCACCCCAGACGGCAGCGTCGGTGCTGCTCCGGACCGTTGTCCGCATCGAGAATCACCTCTTTCCATCGGTACCGTTAGCCAAGGCGTCTTGACCTGTCCGTACCATGGTTGGGAATTTGCTGACGGCGGAACCTGTGTTGGCATCCCTTCTAACCAGGATGCTTCCCGCACCCCGCCAGCCGCCAACCTTCAGGTCATTAGCGCCGAAGAACGCTACGGCCTGATCTGGCTCTGCCCCGGTGAACCATCGGGCACGATCCCCGAGATTGCCCACGAACAAGATGCCAGCTTCCGGCGAATCAATACTGGCGTTGATGTTTGGAAGACATCGGTCACCCGCATGACCGACAACTTCTTGGACGTCTCCCACTTCCCTTGGGTTCACACTGGCACCTTTGGCCGTGAGCAGCACCTCAAGGTCCCGAAGATCAAACTCGAAGCGCTGGACAATGGCTGGAATGGCTACGCCTATGACGTCCTGGCAGGCAATCCAACCGAGGCCCAGGTCTCCTCTGACAGTGATGAAGACATGGTGCAACGGTGGATGACCACGGGCTTCCACCTGCCCTTCACCGTCCGCAGCACCATTCGCTACGAAAGCGGTCTGGAACACATCCTGCTCCTGGTCTCCACCCCGATTGACGACGAGACGTCCTACTTCACCTTTGTCGTTTGGCGCAATGATGACTTTGACACCGATCCTCAGGAAGCTATTTCCTTCGATCGGGCCATTGGCGCCGAAGACAAGGTGATGCTGGAGCAACTGTCGGGTGTTCTGCCCTTGACTCAGACTGGGGTGGCCAGCGTGCAATCGGACAAGGCATCGGTCGAATGGCGCCGTCGCCTTATCGAACTCTTGGGAGCCTGAAATGCCAATCAACGGAATGAACCACGCCGTCCTCTATGTGCGAGACGCCAAAGCCCATCAGGCCTTCTACCGAGACGTGTTGGATTTCGAGACCATGATCGAAGAACCAAGCGGCCAATTCGTCTTCATGCGTGGTCCGGAATCACCCAACCATCATGACATTGCTTTCTTCACTATTGGGTCCAACGCCGGTTCTTCTGCTGCGGGCCGAAGCACCGTCGGGTTGTATCACATTGCCTGGGAAGTCGGCTCGCTTGACGAGCTCATCGAGATGGAAACCAAGCTCAAGGCGGCGGGAGTGTTAGCCGGAGCCAGCGACCATGGAGTCAATAAGAGTCTTTACGCCAAGGATCCTGACGGCTTGGAGTTTGAAGTCATGTGGCTTGTTCCGCCGGAGTTGTGGGGTGACGCCGTGAACCAAGCCATCGTGCAACCACTTGATCTGGCGGCCGACAAGAAGCACTTCGACAAGATCGCCGGAGTCAACTGATGGACCTGTCCCAGCAGTACTGCTACTTCTTTGACGACGACCAGTTTCGAGAGACCGATCGGCCGGGGTTTCGACGTCGAGTCATAACTGGTGAACGACTCCAACTCTGCTTCTGGCGAATCGCCGGCGGTACCAGCGGATCCTTCCTCCATAACCACGACGAGCATGAACAGCTGGGAATCATCGTGCGGGGCAAGTTAGATTTTCGTATCAACGAAGACCGCGAGGCACAAGACCGGGTGGTGATCGGCGAGAACCAGGCCTACCTCGCCCCGGCTGGAGTTTGGCACGGCGACAGTGTCTTTGTTGGTGATGACGAGTTCAACGAGTGTTGGATTCTCGATGTGTTTGCCCCACCCCGCGACGACCTGAGAGAGGGCTAGAGCATGGACTGGAGACTTGCGGTAGACATCGGAGGCACCTTCACCGACGTGGTGCTCCTGGATGCTGACACCGGACGGGTTGTTGTTGACAAGACCCTGACAACACCTGCGGCTCCTCTGGACGGTGTTCGAACTGGTGTGCAACAGCTATTGACGAAAGCTGGTGTAACCCCACAGGAAATCACGGCCCCGATCGTGCATGCAACCACCCTAATCACCAATGCCTTGATCGAAGGTAAAACCGGTCGAGCTGGCTTGGTGACGACAACTGGCTTTGGTGACACCCTGCTCATTCGTGACGAGCACCGCTACGACATGTATGACCTGCAGATCGAGTTTGCTGCGCCGCCGATCCCGCGCGATCGAACATTCGAACTGGATGAGCGAGTCTCGGCCGACGGGGTCGTCCTGGTCGATCCGGACGAAGCCAAGATGGAGGTACTGGCCAACCAGCTGGAAGCGGCCAAGGTCGAGTCCGTCGCCATCTGCTTCCTCAACTCCTACGTGAGTGGAACAAATGAGCAGAAGGTAGCGGAGTTCCTCCGAACGCGACTCAAAGTTCCAGTCTGTGTTTCCTCCGACATCTCGCCCCAGATTCGCGAGTACCCCCGCATGATCACCGCGGCCTGCAATGCCGCCACCATGCCGGTGATTGGCCCCTATCTGGAGGAACTTCAGCTCTGGCTAGCGTCGGAAGGTTTTGGTGGCTCGGTTCTCATGATGCTGTCCAATGGTGGCGTTGTTTCGGCTGATGATGCTGCTGCGGCCCCCATTCGTCTGGTCGAGTCCGGTCCAGCGGCCGGAGCCCTAGCCGGCAGTTGGTTCGCCAAGCGCATGCAGATGGACCGCTTGCTCTGCTTCGACATGGGTGGGACAACGGCCAAGGCCTGCCTGATTGAAGATGGTGAGCCCGACCTCACCAACACCTTCGAAGTAGCCCGCGCCTACCGCTTCAAGAAGGGCTCCGGGTTCCCAGTTTCGGTACCTTCGGTTGACCTGGTCGAGATTGGTGCCGGTGGCGGATCGCTCGCTCGGGTTGACCAGTTCGGCCTGCTGAAGGTTGGCCCAGAGTCCTCGGGAGCCGAACCAGGCCCCTCCTCCTACGGTCGCGGTGGCACCGAACCTGCGGTCACCGATGCCGATGTTGTTCTTGGATTGTTGGATCCGGCAGCCTTCCTGGGTGGGGACATGCCGCTTGACCCATCACTGGCCGAGGCAGCATGTGCACGCGTTGGTGATGGTCTTGGCTTGTCTGCCCTTGATACTGCGGCTGGCATCCACGAGATTGTGAACCAGAACATGGCGGCTGCGGCCCGGATGCACGGGGTTGAGCAAGGAATTGATCTGCGTGGAATCTCGGTTCTTGCCTTCGGTGGTGCCGGTCCAGTCCATGCCTGTGGCGTGGCCGAACTCCTCGAATCGGATCGGGTTATTTTCCCGATCAATGCCAGCGTGCTCTCGGCTTTTGGAACCCTGGTGTCCCCAGTGCGGATCGACCTTGGCCGCTCGATGCCTCGCAGGTTGGACTCCGTCGATGAACCTGAGCGGGATGAGTTGTTGGATCGGTTGCGGGCAGAGGGTCGTCGAGTTCTAGCTGCAGCCGGGGTGCCCAACGACGAGGTCGTCTTCCGCTACGGGATTGATGCTCGCTATGCCGGGCAAGGAAATGAGATCACCATCTGGTTGGGTGAAGGCGACGAATGGCCTGCCGATGACACAGCCGCAGCCAATGCCTTTGAAAAGGATTACCGCGAGATTTACGGGATGACGATTCCTGATGTTGGGATTGAGGTTGTCACCTGGCGCCTCTCGGCTTTTGCCACCAGTGAGATGGTTGAGCCTGACCCCGTCGCCAGCGGAGTTGGCGCTGAGCCGTCTGGATCTCGTCTGATGTTGTTTGACCGGAACGCTGAGCAGATTGAAGCTCCCGTATACCAACGGTCCGACCTTGGAGCGGGTGCAGTATTTGCTGGCCCAGCGGTGGTGGAAGAACGAGAAACAACCGCGGTAATCCGACCAGGATGGACCGTTGAGGTTGCCGTTGACGGAAGCCTGGTGGCGACCAGACAGCTTTCAAAAAGCGACAGTGTTGGAGGTACATCATGAGTGAGAGCAGCATGAGTGAGAACAGCATGAGCCAGCAAGTCAGTTTTGATCCCATCGAGCTGGAAATTCTCTGGCAATCGCTCATCTCCACCGTCAATGAGCAGGCAAAGGCCCTGCAACGCTCGGCCTTCTCGCCCATCGTGCGAGAAGCCGGTGACCTGGCCAATGCAGTCTTTGATCAGCAGGGTCGGATGGTGGCCCAGGCCGTTACCGGGACACCTGGACACATCAACTCCCTAGCCATGGCTGCGGCCAACATCCTGGCTGAGTATCCACCCGAGTCGCTGGTCCCCGGTGATGTGATCATCACCAATGACCCCTACAAAACCGCAGGACAGTTACTTGACGTCACGGTTCTGGTGCCGGTCTGGCGCAACGACGTGCCTGTTGCCTTCTTCGGCTCAACCATCCATCACACCGATGTTGGCGGCTATGGCATTGGTGCTGGAGGCCGTGATGTCTTCGAAGAAGGCCTGTGGATCCCGATCTGCAAGCTGATGAAGGGACGTCAGATTCCTGAGGGTGAGCCCGATGCCGGTCAATGGGTGAGTGAACGCAACGAAGACGTTTGGAAGTTCATCCTCTCCAACGTTCGCCAACCCGACCACATGGCCGGTGATCTTCACGCCCAGATGGCCTCGGGGGAGATCGGTGGCCAGCGGCTCCAGACCTTGTGCGATCAACACGCCATTGATGACATCGAAGAACTGGCCCAGGAGATTATTCAGCGTTCCGAAGAAGCAACGCGGGCCAGCATCCGTGAGCTTGATGCCGGGAGCTATGGCGCAACCGCCATCCTTGATCTTGCTGACGGAAGCATCATCGACATCACCTGCTTGATGACCGTAGACCCCGAACTCGGCGAGATCATCGTTGATTACACCGGGACCTCCGAGGCCAGCAAGTGGGGCATCAATGTGGTCAAGAACTACACCCACGCCTACACCACCTTCACCGTGCGCTCCGTCCTCAATCCCGACATCCCCAACAATCACGGGAGCCTGGCCCCAATCAAGATGGTGGCCCCCGAGGGTTCGATCGTGAACGCAGTCTCGCCTCAGCCCGGTACGGCCCGACATGTTGTTGGCATGTTCCTTCCTAACTGCTTGCTCAAAGCTCTGGCCCAGATCAAGCCAGAGATGGCTATGGCCGAGGGGTCGGGTGCGGTCTGGACCATGCAGGTCAGTGGCAACCATGATGATGGCAGTCCCTTCATCACCGCCATGTTCACCTATGCCGGGGGAGTTGGAGCCAGGGCGTCCAAACCCGGGCTCAATGCCTGTTCCTACCCAACCGGCATTTCCGCCGTTCCTATCGAGGTCGTCGAGGCCTCCGCTCCTATCCGCTTCTCCAAGAAAGCGTTGCGCATGGACTCCGGTGGTGCTGGGGCTCAGACCGGAGGTCTTGGCCAAACCATCGAGTTCAGTGTTGACACCACCCGAGAGTGGCAACTCAATGCCGTGACCTCTCGCCTGGTTGAAGCCCCGCTCGGAATCTTTGGTGGAGAGGCTGGATCGGCTGGCTCGTTCCAGGTCAATGGTGAGGATGTGACGACCCAGGCCAGGATCACCCTGACCCCAGACGACGTAGTCACCCTGAAACTGCCCGGTGGCGGCGGCTACGGGGCAGCCGGTCCAGTCAGCGCCGCGGATACTACCAAGGCGAAGGCCGAGTAGATCATGAGCACTTGGGCCGAGCCGATGACGTTCGCTGCCGTGTGGCGGCGCGCCGTTCGGACGAACCCCGATGCACCCTTTCTGGTGTTTGAGCATCCAGCCAGCCCGGAACAGGCCAACACAGGTCCAGCCAACACGGCTCCAACTTGCACCGAGTGGACCTATGGCCAGTTTGATGCCGAGGTGCAACGGGTGGCCAGCCACCTCTCCAAGCTGGGAATCTCCGCAGGCTCATCGGTTCATCTTGCCCTCACCAACTCACCGACCTTCATTGCGGCCTGGCTGGCCACGACCTGTTTGGGCGCATGGATTGTTCCCTCTGATCCCATGGCCCGAGTCCCCGAATTGTCTGATCATTTGCGTCGAACGACTCCCACCGTTGGGTTCTGTGCACGAGAGCGAGCCGACATGTACCGCGAGGCAGTTGCTGCTTCGGGTATCGAGATGGCGATCATTGCGATCGACGAAGGAGACTGCTCATTCTCCCGCTTTCCTGGTGGCGTTCTCCGCCCTGGTAGCAATTTCACTGATGATGCTGATCAATGGCCGAGCCCAGCACTGGCTGATCGGGCTGGAGTGCTCTTCACCAGTGGAACTACCGGCCAACCAAAAGGGGTCGAGGTCACCCAGGCCAACTACGCCTTTGCCGGGTTAACCATGGCCGAGGCTGCGGGGCTCACGGCCAAAGACCGTCACATCGTTGTCCTCCCTCTGTTCCATGCCAACGCCCAGTACTACTCCTTTGCCTCGGCCATTTGGGTTGGTGCCAGCGTGGCCCTCATGCCAACCTTCTCCGCCAGTCGATTTCTGGCTCAGGCTGCCCGGTACCAGGCCACCGTGGCCAGCCTGTTTGCTGCACCCCTTCGTATGATCCTGGCCCGTGGAGGTCCAGCGAAGGGTGTGGTCTTGCGGCACTGCTGGTTTGCCCAGAACATCCGTGCCGATCAGCACCAAGTGATCACCCAATGGTTTGGTTGTGCTCCTCGCCAGCTTTACGGCATGACCGAGACCATCCCCGCGGTATTCACCGATCGAGCTGACCATCCCCGTCCTGAGTCCATGGGCTCGGTGACACCAAGGTGCGAAGTCGAGATACATGACGTCCATGGAAAGCCGACCGGGCCTGACACGAACGGATCAATCGTGGTGAAGGGTGAACGTGGAGTCACCTTGTTCGCTGGCTACTTGAACGATCCGGAAACGACGGCAGAGAACTTCCAAGGTGATTGGTTTGTCACTGGTGATCAAGGTCGCCGGGACTCCGAGGGTCGCTTCTACTTCGAGGGTCGCCGTTCCGACATGCTGAAGGTGGCGGGAGAGAATGTGTCAACCGTTGAGGTTCAACAGGTCTTGGCCGAACATCCCGACCTGTTGGAGGTTGCGGTTGTTGGAGCCCCCGATCCGATCCGTGACGAGGTGCCAGTCGCCTTCGTCGTTGCCACCGATCCAACGAATCCGCCTTCGGTAGCTGGCTTAGCCTCGTGGTGTGAGACTCGCCTAGCCAAGGCGAAACGTCCTCGCGAGTTCACCTTCTTGATTGCTCTACCACGAACGAGCGTTGGCAAAATCCGCACCTATGCCCTCAAACAGGAGGCCGCACTGTGAGCACCCCGTCAATCCTCAACAATGAGCTGCTGGCCAGTTTTCAGGATTCGGTCAATGATGTCACGGTGGCTGAGACGTTGCCGCCAGCGATCTACACCTCCGAGGAGTTTCTGAGCTTTGAGAAGGAGGCTCTGTTCCTGCGGGAATGGTTGTGCGTTGGCCGCTCCGAAAGGATCCCAAACACCGGTGATTGGTTCACGGTGACTCTTGTCGATGAACCCCTCATCGTGACCAGGGGCAAGGACGGCCAGATCCAATGTCTGTCTGCGGTCTGCCAACATCGGGCAATGCAGGTGTGTGAAGGCGAGGGCAATTGCTCCACCTTCAAGTGCCCGTACCACCATTGGACCTATGGCCTTGACGGCCGCCTGCTTGGCGCCCCGGCCATGGAACGGACCGACGGATTTGAGAAGAAGGACTACGGGCTGCCCAAACTCAAGGTGGAAGAGTGGATGGGCTTCGTCTTTGTCAACTTTGATCTAGAAGCTGAGCCTCTCGCACCAACCTTGAGTCGCTACGAGCCCTATCTGGCTAACTACCACCTGCAAGACGCCGTCTGTCCCGGCACCTTCACCTTGCAGAACTTGCCTTGGAACTGGAAGGTGATGTTTGAGAACTTCAACGATGGCTATCACGCCAACCGGTTGCATCAGTTTGTTCAGGATTTCTGTCCATCCTCAATGTCGGAGTTCCCGGTTCCATGGTCTGATGATTCCAACGTGGTTTTTCGGGTTGCCGGCTACACCCATATGGATGGCGGCTTTAACGCAACCCATCGAGTGATCATGCCGGTCTTCCCCGACTTGACTGACGAAGAGCGTACCCAGTCAACCTTCGCCCTCATCCCGCCGACCTTGTGCTTTGGTACCGCCGCCGATCAGTGTTTCTTCTTCCTTGTTCGCCCAACCGGACCAGAGACAATTGACGTGGAGATTGGCTACATCTTCCACCCCTCGGCACTAGAAGATCCACTGTTTGAACAGAAACTGGCCTTGTCCGATGCGGGAGTCCAAGTATTTGTGGACCAGGATCAGGATGCAACCATGAAGGTCCAGCGTGGCCTCCGTTCTCAGTTTGCCCCTCGAGGGCGCTACTCATGGCAAGAAGAAAGCCATGTGCAATTCAACCAGTGGTTAGTCAAGCGCTACCAAGAGCAGTGGCCTCAGTCCAAGTAACAGCCAGATCGCAAGTAACACCCAACATGCGTAACGAGGAGAGAGATATGTCAAAAACTACAACCGGAAAACGATTCCTGTGGCTACCGGCCTTGCTAGCCCTAGCCCTGGTCGCCGCCGCCTGCGGTAGCGACAGTGCGTCCTCTGACGCGGGGTCTGATGACCCAACAACAACCGCAGCACCCGACGACTCATCCGAGGACACCGAAGCGCCAGCCGAGACGGAACCCCCACCACCGATGGACGAGATGGTTGAGGCCTTTGATGCCAACGGCGATGGTGTGGTCACCATTGGTGTCGCTGCGGCCGGACCGGCAAATGATGGGGCTTACTATCAGGCGGTTGTTGATGCTGCCCAGTCCATTTCGGCCGAGAACGGTTTCGCCGACCCGATTGTGGTCGATGAGATTCAGGCCGCCGATGCTGCGACGGCCCTGTCAGACCTTGCCGCCCAAGTCGACATCCTGGTTGTTGGAGCTTCCGAAATCGCCGAACCGCTCGGAGACCTGACCGAGAAGTTCCCCGACGTCTACTGGTACTGCAACTGTGGCGCTGGTTTCCCCGATACTCCCGGCCTGGCCCAAGCCCTGGACGATGGTTCCGAAATTGGCTTCACTGCCGGTGCAGCAACCGCTCTTTTGTTGGGAGAAACCGACCAGACCGAGGTGGTCTTCATTGGTTGCTGTGACCTTGGTTTCGAGAAGGAGTTCTTCCTTTCTTTCCAGATGGGACTCACCGAAACCAACGCTGGTCTCACCGTCACCTATGTTCCGTCCGGCGACTTCCCCTTTGACTTCAACAATGTTGCCAACGCAACCGAAGCCCTGAGCAATGCCGTAGCTGGCGGAGCCGGGGCCGTTGTCCCGTACCTGGGTGAAGCCCACCGGCCAGTGGTTCAAGCAGCGAACGAGGCAGGAATCATCACTATGAGCGCCGGTTCGTCAACGGTTTGTGATGCCAGCGAAGAACTGGACTACAGCATTGCCGTCCGCTTCGACGGTGGCGACTACATTCGGGCCATCTTCCCCCAAATCTTGTCTGGTGAAATGAAAGAAGGCGACATCAAGCGGTTCTTGGTTGGTGTCGACGCCGAGCCCGGAGCCGTCATCTGCAACCCAACCGATGAGCAGCAGACCGCCATGGACGAGGTCTACGCCAAGATAGCTGCCGGTGACTATGCCGCTGACTTTGGTGCCATCAAGGGTGAGGCATACGCCGGCTAGTGGTTGAGCCAGGGACAGCATCAGGAGCGCCATCCGGATCGGCAACGTCAAACGCCGGTCCGACTGTTGGATCAACGGAGGGCTCAATACTGACAACGAATCAATGGCGAGATGACCCTCCCGCCGTTGAAGTTGTCGGCATAACCAAGAGGTATGGCCAAGTCTCCGCCTGTGACTCGGTTGATCTTGTATTTCACCGAGGCCAGATTCACGGTGTGCTCGGAGAAAATGGTGCAGGCAAGTCAACCCTGATGAAGATCCTTATTGGGCTGGTCGTTCCCGACGCGGGGCAGGTGATCATCGACGGGAAACCGTCGGTGATCACCGATCCCATCGATGCCGCGGAAAAAGGCATTGGCATGGTGCATCAGCACTTCAGTGTGGTCAATGCCCTCACCGTTTGGGAGAACGTTGCCCTAGGCGACCAGATGCGCCTTAACCCCGAAGCCATTCGAGATGAGATCGGTGACCTCAGTCGCCACTATGGGCTAGACATCGAACCAAATGCCGTGGTTGGAACCCTGACGGCTGGCCTGCGTCAACGGGTCGAGATCATCAAGTGTTTGCGCCGCAGCCCAAGGACGGTGATCTTGGACGAGCCAACCAGTGTGCTTAGTCCCGGTGAGTCCGAGATCTTGTTCGAAGGCTTGCGACGAGCAGTCGAAGACGAGGGGATGGCCATTGCCCTTGTCAGCCACAAGTTGGATGAGATTCTTGGGGCAACTGACCTGGTCACCATCATGCGGCGCGGCAAGGTGGTTGCCCACCAGAAGACCAGCGACAGTGATGCTGCTGGCCTGGCCCGGGCCATGGTCGGCCGGCCGGTCGCTCTGCGCTCGGAGCGAGAGGTCCCAAGTAGTGAAACTGACTCGCCGAAACGGCGGCCAACAAAGCCCAAGCAAGAACATGCGTCACTGGAGATTGATTCAGTCCACGCGAACGGCGACGATGGTCGGGTACTGCTGGATGGCCTTGACCTGAAGGTCTATCGAGGCGAAATCGTGGGCTTGGCTGGGGTGGAAGGCAATGGACAGCGACCACTGGCTGACCTGCTTTCTAGCCTGATGTCTCTAGCCAGTGGCTCAGTACGCGTCGATGGCAAGCCAATTGCCTGCGGTCGTGCTGGGGCCATGGCCAAGGCCGGGATTTCGGTCATCCCCGAGGATCGGCATGACTCGGGCTGTGTACTGGAAATGAGTGTTGCCGAAAATCTCTTCCTGGCCGATCCGAATCTGGTAGCTCGGCGCGGGATCCTTGACCACCGCAAAATGACCTACCGGGCGGAGCGGTTGATTGAGCGGTTTGCCATCAGTTGTGAGGGGCCAGATGCTCCAATGTGGTCGCTGTCGGGCGGCAACCAACAACGAGTGGTGCTGGCTCGGGAGATGGCACATCATCCTCGAGTATTGGTGGCAGCCCAACCAACCAGAGGCCTTGATGTTGGTGCCATCGAATACATGTCCGAGCAGCTTCGACAGGCGGCAGCCGCTGGGGTCGCAGTCTTGTTGATCTCCACCGAGTTGGACGAAATTCTTGATCTGGCTAGCAGGCTGGTTGTGCTGAGCAAGGGGCGTATCGTCGGTGAGATGTCCCGTGAAGCCGTTGACATCGAACGACTCGGCTTGATGATGGGCGGAGCGGTCCCATGACCGACGTGCTTGGCAGCGATCCAATTGATGGGGCGGCAAAAGAGGTTGCCGCCGCGCGGGGCCGGCACCTTGTTCTGGGTGAGATCGTCACCCTCTACGCCCTGTCCGTTCTGGTTGCTCTGTTCCTGTCGGGGTTGCTGGTTTCGCTAACTGGAGGATCGGCTCGTGATGTCTTCAGTGCCCTGCTGGATGGCAGTATTCTGCGCCCCGGTCGTTGGGGTCTGACCCTTGGTTCTGCCGCCCCGATGCTGCTGGTTGCCCTTGGCACCATCATCAACTCCAAGGCCGGTTTGGTGAACATTGGCCAGGAAGGGCAGCTTCTCATCGGCGCGGCTTTTGCCGCCTTCGTTGGCACCCGCCTCGGCGGTGAAACAACCGGCTCCGTTGCTGGTTTTGCTGTGCTTCTAACCTTGCTTCTTGCCGGCGGACTTGGGGGTGCCTTGTGGGCTGCTATTGCTGGAGCCCTGCGATTCTGGCGAGGGGTTCCTGAGGTCCTCAGCACCTTACTCATGGTTACTATTGCCGCCAATGCGGTTGGCTATGGACTGAAGAAAGACTGGCTTCTCTTGGCTCCCGCCGAAGGTCGGTCCAACCGGAACCAGGTCAGTGAGCAACTGGCTGATGCGGTCCGGGTAAAACGAATCACAGTGTTCGGGAACGAGTTTCCACTAACGGTCTTGCTTGCCATTGCTCTGGCGGTTGTCGTCACGTTTGCCTTGAGCAGGACGGTCCCTGGGTTCCGGTTGCGGATGTTGGGCCAGAATGCCAAGACGGCCCAACGGGCCGGGGTTGACTCCACCCGCTACGGGATGGCAGCCATGGCCCTATCTGGTGCTTTCGCCGGGCTGGCCGGTGGCATCATGCTGGCTGGCGGTGACTTTGGTAACTATCAGCTGGTACCCGGGTTCTCGGTCTCAATCGGATGGACTGGCTTGCTCGTTGCCCTGGTGGCCCGAGAAAAAGCCAGTGCCGCTGTCCTGGTGGCCTTCTTGTTTGCTGCCCTTCGCACGGGATCAGGGTTCTTAGCCGCTACTGGTGTTGAGCGCAAGATCACCGGAGTGGTGCAAGCCCTTCTCGTGCTGGCCCTGCTGATCCCTCCTGCGGTGTTGTACATCCGCCAACGGCGTCGAGCCCTGAACGCGTCAAAGGAACGAATCTGATGGGCGCTATCTGGGACATTATTGGCAATGAGGTGACGTATTCCAGCGCAATGCGCTTCGCTGTCTTGTTGCTCTTCGCTGCCAGCGGGGAATGGGTGGCCGAACGAGCGGGAACCCTGAATATCTCGGTCGAAGGCATGATCTTGGCTGGGGCTTTTGGCTCCGCCGTTAGCTATGACATCACTGGGTCAATCCCGTTGGCGATACTGATGGGAGCATTTTGTGGTTTTCTGGTTTCGACCATCCAGGCCAATTTGAGCCATCGCCTTCCCGCTGACCAGTTCGTGGTTGGCCTCACCATCAATATCTTGATCCTCGGGCTGGTTGGCTTCCTAGACAATGTGATCGAGCCCTCGGTTGACAAGGCCAGCCAGGCCACTATTCCCGGACTGGCCTCGATCCCCGTCATCGGTCCTGCCCTTTTCGATCAGCCTTGGCCGCTCTACCTGGTCTACCCCTTGGTGCCAGCCGTCTGGTGGCTGGTGTACCGAACCCGTTGGGGGCTGGAAGTCCGGGCTTCGGGTGAAGATCCAAATTCGGCCGATGTGTCGGGTATCCGCGTCAACAAACGCCGCCGCCAAACCATCTATCTGACCGGTCTCACTTCCGGACTAGGAGGGGCCTACCTCGTCTTTGGAGCGGTCGGTGCATTTGCCGATTCCATTGTCGGCGGTCGCGGCTTCATCGCCATTGCTGCGGTCATCTTCGGTGGCTGGACCCTGAAGGGCTCGGTGGCTGGCTGCCTCTTGTTCGGTGCAGTTGTTTCGTTCCGCCTGTCCCTTCCTGATCAGGGATATGACGGGATCAATACCGAGTTCCTCACGGCTCTTCCCTACATCGTCACCATTGTCGGAATGGCTGCCTTCGCCCACCGAGTTCGCCCGCCTGCGGCCTTGGCCAAACCGTTCCTACGCGGCCTGGACTGAGTAAGCCTGGACTGGGTAGGTTTGGACTAGGTAGGTCTGGCTATTCGACCGTGTATCCCTCGGGAATCTGGACATCGTCCCCGCCCTTGGTCCAAAGCACCAGGGTGTTGCCCCACGGGTCTTTGAAGGCGTTGCTGAAGCCGTTGAACTCTCCGAAGTAGTGATGTTGCCAGAGTTCGGTTGCCCCGAGGTCGACGGCCTTGGCCAGCATGTCATCGGCCGAGTCGTCGTCGCTGACAAGAATCCACACTCGAACACTGTGTCCCCCCTGACTGAGCTGGCGAGGCTCGACCCCTTCTGGGTCCGGGTGGGGTCGGGCGTTGGCGACATTGAAGATGCCCATGTGGAGGTTGCCGGTTGGACCCTGAGAACCATCATCAAGCTGGAAGTTCTGGCCAGGCACAATGCGATGGAACACATCCTTTGGCCGAGGTTCGATCTCCCAGCCAAACACTTCTTCGTAAAACTTGGCGCTAGCCGTGGGATCATCGGACGGGAAGTCCATGAAGATGAAGGTGTTTGGATAGGTCATGGTGTGACTCCCGTTCCTGGTCGCAAATTGCGTTCTTGTCTGAGGTAAGAGTAGACGGTCCGATGGTCAGACCATAATTGGTCAGGCTTGTGGAGGAAGCATTGGCCAACACGAGGTCGGCTCGATATCCGCCCTAGCGATCAGCTCTTCAGCTGCTTCAGCTGCGGCAATAGTCGCGGCTTCCAGATCCAATCCAAGCACCTTGCCGTCGCGGACGACAAGGTGGCCAGCGACCAGTACGTCTCGGACCGACCGGCCATCATTGCCCCAAACCAGTTGTAGGACCGGATCACGTCCCAGCGGAGGCCAGGAAACACCGGTCCGATCATGAACAACAAGGTCGGCCTGCTTGCCGACCTCAATTGACCCGACCTGGTCGGCGACACCCAGGGCTTGGGCCCCCTTGATGGTCAACAGCTCCAGGCCCTCATGGGCACCGAAGACTGTTGGATCAACCGAGCAGTCTTTGGCCAGCCCGGTGAACAATGCCGCCACTCGAAGTCCGTCAACCGAGTCGCCAGCATTCTCCGAATCACAGCCAAGGGCGAGGCGGCCAGCAGATTGCCAGAGTTGCAGGTGGCGAAACTCACGAGTGATTCCTTGTCCTAGTCGCAGGTAGGCCCATGGGCATGACACGACGGCAGCTTGGCTGGCGAGGACCCGTTGTGCTTCGTCGTCATCGAGGTGGACGGCATGAGCTAGCACGGTGTGGGGTCCTAGAACTCCAAGTTCGTCCAGATGAACCAGTGGTCGCTTCCCAGTCCGGGCTAGATAGCTGTCAACATCACTGGTGGTCGGGGAGATGTGAAAAGTCAGCTTCGTGTCATGGCTTTTGGCCAACTCCGAGGCTGCGGTCGCCAGTTCGTCGCTCATGAGATCGTGCCCAATCAGCGCAACCCAAGATGAAACGAGTGGTCCATTGAACTGGGTAAGCAGTTGGCGTTGGCGATCGATCACTTCATCAACGGGCCCCGCGAACGGTCCATTGTCGACATCCCATCCCCAGGTACCAAGGGTGACTCGAGCACCGACTTGCTGAGCCGCCGCAGCTACGCGGTCGGGGTGGGCAACGGTTCCGGCTTCGAAGGTCGAGGTGACCCCGTTGACTAAGGATTCCGCCAGGGTTAGGGAGGCAGAGAGTTCGTCGTTGTCCGGCGTGTGCGCGGCATGAACGGGAACAACCCAGGAGAAAATCGATTCGCCGGGAGCCAGATTGTCGGGAATTGAAGACTGGATGAGTCGGTCACCGGTCAGATGCTGGTGGCCGTTGATATAGCCGGGAACAACGAGGTCAGCGGCTGAGCCGGTGACAATTGAGGAAGGGAACGAGGCGAGAATCTCATTGGCTGGCCCAACACCGATGATCTGGTCCCCGGCCAGAGCAACGGCACCGTCATCGATGAGGCGCCGTTCGGGATCCATGGTGATGATGGTGCCGCGAATAATGTGTCCGGCTCGTGAGCCATCGGGGTTGTCAGATCGGCGGTCATCCTGCATGACCGCCGATGCTAACCCCGGCTGTTACTGATCTTCGCGACGCCTGGAAACAAGAACCGGAATAGCCGCTCGTTTCATGCCAGTCAGCAGGAGGAGTAACCCACCCATGCCGACAAGAAGAAGGCCACCAGTAACCAGCCACTGGGAGTCATTGCCGGTTCGAGCCAGGCTGTCATTGATCCGCAAAATTGGTGCGGAACCGGTTTCGATGTCGTTCGGCCCATCGATGCCAATGGTGGAAACCGTTTCCATCTGAACCGTGTTGAGGATGCTGACGCCATTCTTGGCCGTAATCAGTGCCTTGATCGAGATGGTGGCCTTGGTATTGGCTGGGATCGTCGACCCAGACAAGCAGGTAACGACATTGTTGGCTTGGCTACAGGTCCAACCGGTCGGAGTAGACACCGATACAAAGCTCAAACCAGCAGGCAAGGGGTCTCGCACGGTGACGACTTCGTGAACATCGCCGGGTCCAACATTACTGACGGTGATGCTGTAGTTGACAACGGCGCCTTGGGCAGCCGAGGTGGCCGAGACCGTCTTGGCAATGGTCAGATCATAGGGAACGTACACCCCAGCGTCATGACTGAGATCTTCGTCACCCATGGCTAATGTGACCGAAGCCAAGTACCCGCTCGTTGTATCCGCATCACTATCGATGGCATCGTCGGTTCCAGCGTTCTGGCTGGTGATGACCATGTCGGTTGGGAGCGTTGTCGGATTGATCCGTACTCGGTATTCACCAGGAACCAGCTCGGTGAAGAGGTAGTTGCCGGTGGCCGATGTGGTGGTGGTCGCCACCAGAACATCATCGGCGTTACCGAAGATGCCATCCAAGCCGGGCGCCTCCAGGGTCACGGTGATCCCACTGATCCCTGGCTCATTTGTGTCCTGGATCCCGTCCTGGTCATAGTCTTCCCAGATCTTGTCGCCGATGACCGCATCGTCGAAGATGCCAGCATCAACGGTCAGGTTCGAATCACCCGAGGTCAGGGTGATTGGCCCGGTGAGACCTGGTGTTGGGCTACTACTCAAACCAGCGTCACTGTCGACGCCATCATTGCCACCCTGGTCAACCAGGGTGAAGACATGGCTTGGCGGGGCCACGAACTGGACGGTGTAGACACCGGGAACCAGATTGGTGAACAGGTAGCTTCCGTCGGCTCCAGTTGTGGTGGTGACGGGGTTGCCGCCAGCGCCAATGATTGGCTTGCCTGCCTCGTCCATCAGATTGACAGTCACCCCAGAGACTCCGGTTTCGGCCCCATCCTGGACACCATTGACATTGCTGTCCAGCCATACAATGTCGCCGAGTTCGGCGGGTTGATAGAAACCCTGATCCCAAGTTAGATCTGAGGTTCCAGCGCCCAAGCTGATTGTCGGAGTCGCCAACATGGTGTCGAAGGGGCTTGTTGGGTTATTGATGACCCGACCATTGGAGTCGACGGCAGTATTGCTGCCGGCTGTTGTTCCCGTTGGAACATGGTTGGCCAGCTGATCAAAGACGACGACATAGTCACCAGCATCGAGGTTGTCGAACAAGTAGCTGCCGTCGGCCAGGGTGTCCATGGTCCTCAAGAGAACTGGATTGGCCAGGTCGACTGGGTTGATCTTGTACAGGGTGACGGTGAGTCCAGAGACGGGGGCTTCCCCCGCGTCCTGGATTCCGTTGCCGTTCTCGTCAATCCAGACGAAGTTACCCAGCTCACTCGAACCGGTGTAGGAGAAATCCTGATCCAGATCGTCCGGAGTTGCCACGGAAATAGTGGTCTCGGATTGGTTGGGACTGGCGATGCCATCGTCATCGAAGGTTGCTTCGTCCTGGCCTGCAGGAAGCATGGAATCATCAACGAGGACTCGGTAGTCACCGAAGGGAAGGTTCCCGAAGAGGTATTCTCCGTTGGCATCGGTGGTCGTGCCGTAGGCGGCCGCGGTGTAGACATAGTCATCGGCGGTACCAAAGGTATTGTCCGGTCCGGCCCATGTCAGGCTGACATCGACGCCGACAATGGCAGTGTCTCCAGCGGCGAAGACTCCACTTCCGGCCAGATTCGCATCAGCGCTGTTGTCGGCATCGAACCAGACAGTGTCGCCGATGGAACCAGTTCCGCGAAAGCCGAAGTCCTGGTCAAGGTTGGTGTTGTTACCAACGCTCAATGACAGGCTGGATTGCAGTGGTGAGCCAAGGCCATCAGCATCAAAGGTTTGAACCAGGCCGGCCGGCAGCGTCGCCGGGTCAACGGTAACCACATAGTCGCCGAAGGGAAGGTTCTCGAACAGGTAGGTGCCGTCGGCCCCTGTGGTGGTGGTCAGGGTGGCGGTCTGGCCACTAACTGGATCGGTCCAGATGAGAGTGACCGTGGCTCCGGCAATACCGAACTCGTCGGCATCTTGGATTCCGTCGCCGTCCAGGTCATACCAGACCCTGTCGCCAATGGAGCCGTTGCCCCGGTAAGAGAAGTCGACGTCCAGCTGGTTCTCGTTGGGGAGAATGGTGATGCTGTTGACAGTGTTGGGAGTTGCGACCCCATCCTGATCAAAGGTCGGGATGCGCAAACCGAGAGGGATGTCGCTGTTGTCGACTGAGACCTGGTACTCCCCGGGAGGGATGGTGTCGAACAGGTAGGTTCCGGTGGCATCGGTGTCGGTGGTGTAGGTCTGATCGTCGGCGTTGCCGAAGATTCCGTCGAAGCCAGCCCATAGGGCGGTGACGGTCACGGCGGGGAGGCCAAATTCGCCCGAACCGTCGCTGGCATCGGCAGAATTGTTCTGGTCCCACCAGACACGGTTACCCAAAGACTGACCAGCACCAGCGGAATCAGTGAATCCGAAGTCGACGTCCAAGCGGCCGGGTGTACCTGACCCTGTCGGATCTGATGCCGGATCGATGGTGGCTATGGCACTCTGATTGAGTCCGCCGTCCAGGTCGTAGCTGGGGTCGAGTCCAGCAAGGTTGGGGTTGAGGACTGTGTTGCCGTAGTCAATGGCGACCGTGATCGGCACATTGCTTGGCAGGTTGGTGAAGCCGTAGTTGCCGAGCAGGTCTGTGATGGTGCTGCTGGTCACAGCCGCCCCGGTGATTGGATCGTTGTAGGTGACAGTGACGGTGACGTCAGGAATGCCGCTCTCACCGGCCTGGAGTCCGTCACCATTGGTATCGAGCCAGACTCGGTCGCCCAACATGGTTGGAACTGAGGTGATCTGAACCGAATCAGTGTCGTCTTCGCCTGGTTCAAACACCGAGTTGTCCGGGTCGGAATCGGGGTCGTAGGTGGAGGTCTCGGTGACCTCTGCCAGGTTGTCGATTGCGCCCAGGGCACCGATTTGCATTCGCACAACCAGGTTGAGGGTGGTTCCAGATGGGATACTGCCAACGTTCCACTCACCCCATTGGGCACCGGAGCCCCCGGTTTGGGTGAAGGTTCCCTGGTCAATGGACGTGACGCTGGAGTAGATCAACGCTGATCGGTCCAAGGCATCTTCTACCACCACGTCAAGAGCCGTATCTGGGCCCTGGTTGGTGATGGAGATGGTGTACTCGATGAAGGAGCCGAACCAATGGGGCCCGTTAGCCGGGTTGCCGTCGGCATCTACCGGAGTCACCGACTTGGCCACCTCAAGGTCAGCCCGACGGATATAGACGGTGTCACTCGTAGAAGCCTCATAGAGGACTGGGAAACCAGGACCTGCCCCGTCTGGATCACAACACGAACTTGAACCGGAGGCATCGTCGCCAGACACGATCACACTATTCACGTGGGCGTTTCCAGCGCCAGTATCCCAACCGGTGTTGGCGATGCCGGTGGCAGCATCGGGAGTGAGGGCCGCCGACTGGGGAATGGCCTGCAGGGCAATGGTGAAGCTCTCACCCGGGGCCAGAGCGGCTCGTACATCAGTCCAGAACAGTCCTTCGGAATTGTTATCGGCCGGGGTGTTGCAGGCGCCACTGGCAACCGTGCAGGCCGGTTCGATGCTGGTGGGAGTGCCAGCAAAGGTGACGACGGCGGAGTTGGGAACATAGGTCCAACCCGTTGGCAGGGCATCGACAACGTCAAGGTTGAAGGCGGTGGCTGTCTCGTCGTTGTTCGTGATGGTGAGGAGCCAGTTGAAGGGCTGGTCCAGGCGAGCGTCGGTGTCATCGCTGGGGGCTACGTGGGTCTTGACCACGGCCAGGTCGGGGAAGTGCACCTCGACGGTAACGACATCGCCCTCTACCGGACCGCGGGTTCCGCTGTCGCCATAGGTTGGGATGTCATTGTTGGCTGGGTTGTTGGTGACCAGGAGGGTTCTGGTTGCTGAGGGTAAGCCGAAGTAGGTCGGGATATCGATGGAGTTGGACAGGTCTTGCCCGTCGGTGAGGCCGTTGGACGGGTCGAGGATGACGTCGTAGTCAAGGGTGAGATTCCCGGCCGCGGCGATGGTGGACAGGGTCCAGGTGATGGTTCGGGCAGCCGAGTCCCAGACCCCAGGGAAGGCAGGAACAGTTCCAACGACATTGGCACCATTGGCCACTGGGCTACCGGTGGCGGTATCGATTGGGGTCAATCCGGTTGGGACATTGTTGACCATGGTGATGTCATGGGCTGCACCGTCTCCGGAGTTGGAAACGACGACCGAGTAGGTCAACCGGGCTCCGGCCTCGATGTCACAGCCGTTGGCTGGTGTGCCATCAAGATCGTTTGATCCGGCGGTGTTGTTGCCTGGTGTTGTATCACAGGTGGGATTGAGCAGGGTTGCTCCACCGCTGAGGGTGACGTCTTTGTCGACAGCTAGGGCCGGCTCGAGAATATCGATGTCATCGGCAACCTGGGGAGTCTTGCCGTCCCAGGTTCCAGAGTTCCCATCGGTCGGTGGTGCAGGAAGATCGCTGACCGCGGCTGGGGTTGCCCCACCAACGGGGGCGTTTTCCCACGCCAGGATGGCCTGGTTTGCCGGCGTGTCTGTGGTAATGGCGGTTGAGTTCACGTGTACCTGGTACTCGGCGGTGATCGTACAATCCGCCGGGATACCGCCAGCGTCTCGAGCTTCAACATCACCCACGAACCAGCCAAGGATCTGACCGTTTGGTGTCAGGTTCACGATGTCACCGGTCGTCAGAGGGGCCAGAGACTCACCGGGAAGGCCAGCATTGGAAATGAGCTGACAGTTGTTGATGGTGATTGTTCCGTAGCTATCGAAATCTACCTCGGCTGGCAGGGTGTCAAAGATCGTGGACTGGAAGATTCGGGTGCCGGCTGGGATGCCAACCGTGAGTTGGAACTCGGCGGTGTCTCCGACGGCATAGGTCTGGGTGTCGGCTCCACCGAATGGGAACTCGTCCTTGGCCAGGGTGGCCAGGGGCAACGTCAGGGTGGCAGTGTCGTTGTCGGCGTAGGTCGTACGCTCGCCAGTTGGTGTACCGGACAGGCTGGTGGCGGTGAGTGAGACGGTATTGGTCAACTGGCTGGCGGAGATCGCCGGGTCATCGACAATCACGTCATAGGTGATGGTGACGGTCGCATCGGGAGCAAGAACTGACAAGGCAGGTATGGTGGCCGCATCCCAAACCAGGGTTCCCTCGGTTGCACCTCCGCCGGCGGTGAACACGCCACCGCTGGCCGCGCCGGAGATGGTTACACCCGCCGGAAGCACGTCGGTGACAACAAGGTCGTAGGCGTTGGAAACATTGTCGGGCGCTGCAGTGCTGGGGTTGGTGACCACAATGGTGTAGCTAATGGTCTCACCGGCGCCTACGTTGCCGACCACGGTTCCACCACTGTTACGGGCGGTCTTGGTCACCTGGGGAGCAGGTTCAACCACGGTGGTGGTTCGGTTGCTTGATTGGGCCAGGATGAGTGAGCCACCAGGAGCCTTTGCCGCCCGAAAATCAGCCCGGTTGGAGAGTGTTGATCCGGCCGCATTTGCCGGAATGTCCGATACCCGTAGACGAATAACGAGTTCGACAATGTCATCTTCGTCCGGCCCGCTGGCCGGCGCATCGTTGGCACCAGCGGTGTACGTAGCTGGAAAGTTCAGTTCAACTGTTTGGCCAGCCTGGTTTAACGCAAACCCATTGGGCACGGCAGGAATGCCAGGGTCTCCGGCGTAGCGGTACAGGGTGGCCGAGGTCAGTGAGACATACTCAAGACCAGCGGGGAAGGTGTCGCCAAGGGTTGCGTTGTATACCGATACGCCACTGGGAATGGTTCCACGGATCCGATAGTCGATGAACTCACCAATGGTGGCTTCTTCGTCGGTGGTTGCGAGACCGGCATTGGCGAGGTTGGAGTTTTGAGCGACGGCCTGGTCAACATTGTCGTCGTGTTGGGACTGGTGCTCCTTGGTAACCGTGAGTCCTGGGGTCACAACCTGGGTATTGGCCAGAGCGTCGGCAATATTTGGGGTGAGCGATGGATCGATATTGTTCGTTCCGGTGCCAGGCGTAAACGTTTGGGGTACCCCGCCATTGTTGGCATCGCCGCCAACGTATTGGCGGATACCAGTCAGATTGAGCAGGTTGGCTGAGAACCCGATGCCTGCTGGAACCGTATAGGTGTAGTCCAGTTGTGCATTCTCGCCGGGAGCCAGTGAGGTGATGGTCCAGGCGATAACGCTGCGCGATCCCACCGCGGCCACGCTGTTGTGGCAATAGTCAACGGTTCCGGGGACGTTCAGGGTGATTCCGGCTGGACTGGGTTCAACACCGTTGAAACCAACGATGTCTGAACAAGAAATCTGGAAGGGGAGGATGTCCCAGTTCGAGGCACCGTAGGCCGTCGCCGAGGCAGCAACATAGGCCGACGACGACGCTGATGAAGCGCTGAAGTTGTTGGTGACGGTCACTCGATGGTTGACAGTGTCGCCGCCCTTCACGACGTCAGCACCAAAGTCGTCCTTGGTGATCGTGAGTTGAGGTTGAACCAGTTGCACATCGGCGGCATCGCGCAGCGACACGGTGCTTCCATTGATATTTGCGGAGGTGAATTTCTCCAAGTTGGACACAATGTCCGGCGTCGTTCGCCCGGTTGGGGAACCAACGATGGCGGAGAAGACCACCTCAAACCTGGTGGCCCCGTTGTTGATGAACAGGTCGGACGAAAAGGGGCTGCCAGCGGTATCGGGATCGATCTCACCAAGACTCCAGGTGATGAGGTCACCGGTAACGCTGACTGAGTCGATCACGGTGTTGTTGGATGCGGTGGCTCCATTGCCTGGAGTGGTTCCCCAGAATTGTTCGAAGGTGTAGCCGGCAGGCATGAAGTCGTCGACGCGAGTATTGCGATAGTTGAGAGCAGTTTCCAGATCTACTCCCAGGCGGTAGCAGACTCGGTCTCCGGGCCGGTAGGCATAGGGAGCGCCAACCAAAGTTGCTGGGGAACCGGGTGAGGCCGAACCAGCTGGATTGGTTCGCACCCAGGTTGCTGAGTCGCAACTGAGGGCGACACCGGCTGCAGTCGGGACAGACACGGATTTGTCAATTTGGGGGGTGCCGGCAACGAATTCGGCTGAAGACGTGTCGAAGATCTGCATACCATTGTCGGTGTTGTTGTCCGCAGAGATATTTCGGGGGCCAGCATTAATGACGTTCTTGAAGCCGTTCATGGTCACGGTGTTGTTGAAGCCGTCGGCGCCGTTGACCGGAGCGGCGTCGGCGAAGCTTTCTTGATAGCTTTCGCGGACCTTGGCGCTATAGGTCAGGGTGGTCGAGCTTGAAGCATTCAGATTGGTGAGGGCACCAACAGTGCTGAAGTCCCACTGGAGGGACCATGTGCCATCGGAGTTCTCAGTGAGAGAGGTCAGAGATGGGCTGGGAGCTGGTCCAGCACCGGCACAGTCTCCGCTAATGGGGGCTGTGGTCTCGGGGTCGGCACCACCAAGTAGGGGGCAAAGGCCATCAGGCATGACATCGATAATGGTCATGTTGGAGACCGTGCGGTACTCGCCGGTCTCCACCAGCAGGGTGTAGTTGGCAACCGAGCCGTGCAGAACGGGTGATGGCTCGACCACAGACTTGTGAATGGAGAGATCTTCTACCGACACAATGAAGTCGTCGACGTCTTGGGCGTTCTCCGCTCCAGGGAAGGCGACGGGGCCGGTGTAGCTGGTGCCGCCAACGGTCGCCCAGTTCCGGGCCTGATTCTCACTGGCAGTCTCGTTGGTATGAGGTCCGGAGTTGTTGTCGAGGTTGGCCGTTGGGTCTGCGGTTCCTCCGGCAGTGTTCATGGTCGAGACGTAGACATTCTCACGGATGGGAATGGCCACCCGGTACTCGATCTCGGTTAGCTGATTGATGGCCATGGTGGCTAGGTCCCAGCGGACATGGGTGTAGACGCCGTCAGCCATGCCGGTTGGTGCTGCGCTGCCGTTGGATGCGGTCCCGGAGGTGATAACTCCAGAGCTGACACTGACCATCTCAACAAGGGCGGGAGCGGGACAGGGTCCGGCCGGGGCGGTGGTCGCAGTGAGCGCAGGTGCGCCCGGGTACTCGAGAGATGAGCCGGGGTTGGTTGAGGCGTCGGTGGTGTTGTCGACACCTCCGCAACCCAGGAATTCGAGGTTGGCTGGCACATAGTCATGGACGATGACGTTGTCGGTGGTCGCTACGCCGTTATTGGTGACGTCCAGGTGGTAGGTATTGACCTGATCGTGCAGGCCACGGAGCATTTCATTTTCTGCTCCCACCGTGGGAGAAGTCTTCTCGATATCGATAGGGACGATGGTGGTGGCGAAGCTGGTGGTGGCGAAGCCGTCGAAGTCGCCACTGGCGGTGCTTGCGGGGCCGTTGAAGTCGGGGACGGCGCGTGGGTCTTCGCTGGCGTAGAAGCCGGAGTTGATCGTGACCGTTGAACCAACCGGGTGTACGGCGGCCGAGGCGGTCAGATTCAGGCTTAGACCGAGGGTGGAGCCTTCCTGGATATCACCAACGTTGGTGAACAGTAGGACGGTTTCGCCGCCATTGGGAATTGATGCTGTAGGTGCTGGTGTGGCCGAGGCCAGGCTGACACCGGCAGGGAGCACGACTCGGAATGAGCCGTTGTAGCCGTTGTTGCCGTTTCCCCCAACCGGGTTGGTCGCCGTCAGGTCTACGGTGAAGGCCGACGGACTGGTGATGAGAACCGTGGCTGGACCACTGGCACTCAGGGTGAGGTCGTTGGTGGCCCCAGCGGGCGACACGGGAACGAACACTGCCGAGAGGGTGGCAGCGATGAGAATGAGTGCGTGCACGACGGCGCGCATACGAGACTTGAACATGTTGACCTTCGACCTATGGGTGACCTGAATGGTCGTCGCTGTCTTCCTGGGCCCTTTTGTCGGCAGTCAGGACTCAGTAGTTAGAGCAAGGGCAAGAGTTGAAGAGTTTGGCCTACCGCGGTGAATAGTGAGCTTGGTGTCGTCAGTCAGCCAAGGGGAGCCGGATCGTGAACACCGCACCGTTGCTGTTAGAGACGGTGATGGACCCTCCGATCGTCTCCACAATCTGGAGGGCAATGGCCAGTCCCAATCCGGCTCCTCCACCCTCGGATCGATTGCGGGACTCATCCAGCCGGGCAAACCGGTCAAAGACTCGGTCTGTCAGGTTGGGGTCAATACCGGGCCCATCATCGGAGATCTCGATCACACCAAACCCGTCGACGGCATCGACCCGAACGATGACCTCGCTGGTGGCATGCCGAGCGCCATTCTCAACAATATTGCGACAGGCGCGAGTCAGACGGCCAAGATTGGCCTCAACCCGTGCTGGCCGATCAACTTGGACCCGAACCGAGATTGGGTGCGGACGATTGGCTTCATTGAGGCAAACCTCGTCCAAGTCAATGAGACTGGTTCGCAAGCCGTTGGGATTCTCCTCCAGATTGGCCAACAAGAGAAGGTCATCAACCAGTCCAGCCAAGCGGTCGTTCTCTTGGCTGACTACCTCTGCAGTACGTTCCCAGTCGGTCGATTCCGGGTGGGCCCTTGCCACCTCGATGGTTGCCTTGGTGGCAGTAATCGGGCTTCGTAGCTCGTGGGATGCATCAGAAATGAATCGACGCTGAGAGTCTCTGGCCCCCTCCAGGCGTTTGAGCATGGCGTTCATGGTGCGAGCAAGATGACCTAATTCGTTGGTGGAGTCGGGCTCGGGGAGTCTCTGGTCGAGGCTCTCGTTTGAGATCTGCTCGACTCGGGAGGCCATTTCCGAAACCGGCCTCAATACCCGACCGACCACGCCCCAGGCCATCGCGGCCACAAAGAGGGTGAGCAAGGGGATACCAATGAGGAGTAGCCGGGTAGCTGCGGTCAGGCTCTTGCGAGTCTCGGCCAGAGGTTGGATAACCCCGAGGCTCAGTTCCTGATCAGCAATTGATACCGGGACAGTAACTCGAAGACTGTCTTGGGTTATTTCTGTCGTTCTCTCACCCATGTCCAAGGCGAACTCTTGGAAGGTGATGACTTCTGATGGTATCGAAAGGGGGTCAATATCTCTGATGAACTCGGTCACCGTGTCTGGCGATACACCGGGTGCGGGTTCGACGCGCATGATCCCTGCGTCGCCCAAAGAACGTGGTATAGATCCAACCAGAAAGAATCCGAACTCCTCAGGAGTGAGCTCAACCCCGTTGGCATCGGCGTAGACGAACCGTGCCTTGTCTTGCGGAGACTGAAGCGAGTTGGGGCTGCCCGTTTGTAGGCCACTGGCGAAGTCATTCAGCAAAGCATTAGCTGACTCTTCGGAGTTGGCCAGCATGGTGCGCTCCAGCTGTCGCATCATGACTGTCCCGGCGATCCCCGCCGCCAGCCCAAAGATCAGGGCCATCGAGATGGACAGGCGCGTCCTGATCGATCCGGAGGTCATGGGATCAGCCGATACCCGTGCCCATGGACCGTTTGGATTCGGGGAGCTAGGTCTGACCTGTCGACCTTGCGTCGTAGGTAGCCAACGTAGACCTCCACCACATTGGTACCCCCATCAAAATCGGGCCCCCAGACCTGGTCCAAGAGGTACTGCTTAGTGAAGACCCGGCCCGGATCCGAAGCCAGGGTTCCCAACAGGCTCAGCTCGCGTGGCGTCAGTTCGACGGTCACGCCGCCGCGGGTGCAGGTTTTGCGATCGTCGTCAATGGTGATATCCCCGATGACCTGGCCGCTATTGGTGATCTTGGGTTTGCCGCGCCGGATGAGTGCTCGTATATGAGCGGTAAGCACCACAAATGAAAACGGCTTGGTCAGATAGTCGTCAGCTCCGGTATCGAGGCCTTCGGCCTGGTCGTATTCCCCATCCTTAGCGGTAAGCATGAGAATCGGCGTGCTGTTCCCCTCGTCTCGTAAGGTTTTGCAGACCACGTACCCGTTCATCTGAGGAAGCATCACGTCGAGCACGATGACGGCGTAGTCGTGCTCTCGGGCCATCCAGAGGCCGGTCTTTCCGTCCTCGGCAACATCGACACCGAAGCCCTCGGCGGTAAGGCCAGAGTCCAGTGCTGCCGCCACATTTGGTTCGTCTTCCACGACGAGGATTCTCATGGCCCCATTCTCGCCCCAGTTTCTGAGAACCGACTGAGAAGCCCTGTGATTCGTCCTCAGCTTGGCTCAGATCGTTCTCAACTTGTTGGTTCATTGTCGTCCCATCGATCTCGGCACGGGATCTAAGCAAGAGATCTACACCAAGGCGTGTAGGGAGAATGGAGCAACAAATGAGGACAATTTCCATAGTGAGAGCTGTGACAACGGTGAGAAGCGTGAGAACGGCGAAAGTAGCGAGTTTGGCCCTGGCATCAGCCATATTGTTGGGAGCATGCGGTTCAGGGTCTGATCAGGCCCAAGAGGCAGAACTGCCAAGCCTGAATGAGTCAGCGGTGAGCGAAACCACCGTGGTCCCGGAGCAATCCGAAACGAAGATTGACCCGGAAGAGGCGATGGCCAAGTTCGAGGCCTGTATGGCTGATCATGGGGTTGATGTTGCCTCCTTCGGGCCGGGTGGTGGGGGAGCCAAGCTAGGTGAGGATGCAAGCGACGATGATTCCCCGACACCAGACTTTGATGCCGCTGATTTTGAGGAAGCCAACGCCGCCTGTGAGCCAATCCTTACCGACGCCTTTGGTGAGTTTGAGATGAGCCCGGAGGACGAAGCCAAGTTCGACGACGACATGCTGGCGATGCAGAAGTGCTTGTCCGACAAGGGGTTCGAGATCGACCTCTCTGGTGGGTCATTCGAGTTGGACGATTCCATCGATTTTGACGAATTCCAGCAGGCCATGAATACCTGTGCCCCTGAGGGGGCCTTTGGCCCGGGACAATGACCAGCAACGGAGCACCAACTCATCAACGAGAGCCGGTCCGAAACCGGCCCGATGGCATGATGTTTGGGGTGCTGGCGTTTGGGGCGCTAGCGGTTGGCATTGTGTTCGCCGGACTGGCCCTGGTATCGGCACAACCAGACAATGATTCCAACACTGATGAGGCATCGACCGAACGAACGGTTGCGGAGGCTACGGCCCAGATAGACAGCTTGAGTGAAGAAGTCAAGATCAATGGGGTCGTGGGCTATGGGGACTCCTTCCGTCTTCCCGTTGAGGCCCAAGGCATTGTTACCTGGTCTCCCGAGGAGGGAGCCATCCTTGGCCACGGAGACACCGTGGTCAAGGTTGACCAACGCCCGGTCCTGATCTTGCGCTCACCGATACCTCTGTACCGCGAACTCCGACTCATTGGTTCAGGTGAGCGCGACACGGCCGGAACAAAACTCGGGCTCATGAAGGGGTCCGACGTCGAGACCCTTCAGAAGTACCTGTTGGAGCAGGGTTTTGATGACAAGGGCCGGTTGGAGGCCGATGGAACCTTCGGGGCAGCAACCAAGCGAGCAGTTAAGGCTTGGCAAGCCGAGGTTGCTCACCCCGCGACTGGTCGGATTGACCGATCGCAGATGGTGTTTCTAACCTCGGACATTCGGGTCGATTCTTCCCCAAAGGTAGGTCTGGCCTTCGACGCGGTGGTAGCCACTCAACCAGCGACAACGGTGACCGCAACCGTGACCGCCAAGCAGAAAGGATTCTTTGGAGTTGGCAGCTCGGTTCGACTGGATGCTGATGGTACCGACCTCACTGGGACGGTGTCTGAGCTGAAGCGAGAATCTGGCGCCGACGGTTCAACCCAACTCTCTGTTCACATTGAAGTCTCGGGCCTACCCACTGGGGTGGAGGCGGTAAAGGTTACTGCCACCAAGACCGTGGTTGAAGATCAGGTCACCATCCCGGTCACCGCTTTGGTGGCTCTGGTTGACGGCGGTTGGGCCGTCGAGGTGATCACGCCTCAAGGGTCTGAGCTGAAAGCAGTTGAGTTGGTTGATGTGGTCGGCACCCGGGCCGCGGTGACCGGTATCGCAGAAGGAACCAGGGTCGTGGTTCCGTCATGAGTGTTCTTCGGTTGGAACAGGTTTGCCGCTCCTACGAAGCGAACCCACCGGTGAAGGCTCTGGATGGGATTGATCTGGAAGTTGAGGCAGGTGAGATGCTGGCCATCGTCGGCCCATCGGGATCGGGCAAGTCCACACTCTTGAACGTGATGGGAACCCTGGACCGGCCGACCTCGGGTCGAGTCTGGGTTGACGGAGCCGAGACGTCAGGATTGTCCGACGCGGCTCTTTCGGGCTTGCGAGCCGCGCGACTTGGATTCGTCTTCCAGGGCTTCCACCTGATGGAAACCGTTGGAGTTGTCGACAATGTGGCTACCGGCCTCCTGTACCAAGCGATCCCCAAGCGCCAGCGACGGCGTCGAGCCTGTGAGGCTCTAACCAAGGTTGGTCTTGGTGATCGCCTTGATGCCAAACCCACCCAATTATCGGGCGGACAAAGACAACGAGTCGCCATCGCTCGAGCCATTGTCGCCGATCCGGCGCTGGTCCTGGCCGATGAGCCGACCGGCAACCTTGACTCGGCTACTAGTGGAGACATTATGAAACTGTTTGCTGATCTGAACCAGGCTGGTGCAACCATTGTGGTTATCACCCACGACAATGAGTTGGCGGACCAGCTGCCGAGGACCGTGGTGATGAGGGACGGTCAGGTTGTGGCTGACCGGGTCAAAGCTAGCGACATGGTCAAGGTGGCGGGTGGCGAGTCATGATCCGATCACGAGTTCGTCCCGGTGACCTGATCGGGATTGGGACCATCGGGCTTCGCAGCCGTCCCGGACGTACCGCCCTGACTGCTATCGGCATTGCCATTGGTATCGCATCGATGGTTGCCGTGCTCGGAATCTCCTCGTCCTCCAAGGCCAATCTTATTGCCGAAATAGACTCACTGGGTACCAACCTGCTTCAGGTGCAGGGAGGCCAGAGTATTCTTGGTGATTCCAGCCCTCTGCCGGTCTCATCTCAAACCATGATCGATCGGATTCCTACAGTCACAAGCAGTGCATCGGTCATTCAGTTGGACACCAAGGTGCAGCGGAATCGTTTTGAGGACGAACCTAATGGGCTGTCGGTACTAGCCGTGGGTGCTGGGGCCAGAGAGACTCTCGAACTCAAGATCGCCTCCGGAATGCTGATTGAGGGGAAAGCTTCATCGCTTCCTGTCGTCGTCTTGGGTTCGGTTGCCGCTGAGCGGTTGGGAATCGGCAATGTTGCCAATGGGGTAACCGTGTCGATCGCTGGACATGACTTTGCGGTGATTGGGATCCTGAACGCGCTGCCTCTCAACCCTGACCTTGACCGGTCGGTGCTGATTGGTGACCAGGCGGCCTTTGAGCTTCTGGGGGTGGACCCAAACCCGACCACTATCTATTTGAGGGTTCGGCCAGAAAAGATTGAGGCCACCCGCCCGCTGTTGGCACGGACTGCCAGTCCGATGGCTCCCAACGAGGTGCAGGTCTCACGTCCATCTGATGCCCTTGAGGCCCGAGCCAAGGTAGACGAAGGATTGCAGAAGCTTCTTCTTGGGTTGGGTGGCGTAGCCCTCGTTGTCGGTGGGGTCGGCGTGGCCAATGTGATGGTCATCTCTGTTCTCGAGCGACGGGGAGAGATTGGGCTACGGCGGGCGCTCGGTGCCAAGCGAGGCCATATTCGATCGCAGTTTGTGATCGAGGCAGCGACCCTGGCGGGAATCGGCGGCTTGCTCGGAGCTGGACTCGGATCGGTCGTCACCTGGGGCTATGCCACTCGACAAGGTTGGTTGGTGGACATTCCCGTTACTGGATTGGCCTATGGGGTTGGAGGAGCCCTACTTATCGGTGCGGTGGCAGGCCTGTATCCAGCTTCGAAGGCTGCTCGCCTTGACCCGGCTGAGGCCGTTCGCCCCCATGCCTGATCTTGCTGGCGGCCGTGTGCCGGAATGCGTGTGTCGAAATGCGTGTGCCGGAATACCTCGGTACAAATCAATGGTGTCGGAGGGCGAGCTTCGATAGGTTTGGCAGTCGAACCAAATTGGTGAGCCGAACGAGGGGGTGCGTGTGGCAAGTGAAACGGTCCTACGCCGCGGAGCGGCCCTGGTTCTTGAACACGTACGACTCCATCCGGTGCCCTTCACAATCTCGGTAATTGGGGCTGGAGTTTTTGCCGGATGCACCGTCTTGTCCACCGTGGTTCTCGGCCGGATCACTGACGAGGTAGTGATACCGGTCTTCACCACCGGCAATACCGGTGCCTGGTCGGTGACATTTGGCCTTGTTGCCTTCTTGTCTGTATCCCTGCTTCGGGTGGCCGGTGTTGTTACCCGCCGCTACTTCGCTGCCCTCACCTCCGAACGAGTCCAGTCCTCGATCCGGCATCGGCTCGTCGATCAGTACCTTGGCCTTCCCCTGTCTTGGCACCAGGAGACACCGGCCGGTCAACTGTTGGCCCACGCCGACAATGACACCGAGGTCGCAACTGATGTGTTGCACCCTCTCCCGTTTTCCATTGGCGTGGTGTTTCTTGTCCTGTTCTCCGCGATCAGCTTGATTCTGGTCGATGTTCCCCTCGCCGTGGTGGCGCTGGCTATCTTCCCAACCCTGGCGATTCTCAACCGGATCTATACATCGATGATCGAACAGCCGGCGGCCGATGTTCAGGCTTCGGTCGGTGAAGTCGCAACGGTTGCGCACGAGAGTTTCGACGGCGCTCTAGTAGTGAAGACCCTGGGTCGGGCCGAAGCCGAAGCCGATCGTTTCGGAACTTCAGTCAAGCGGCTGCGTGACCGCCGGATCCATGTTGGTTACATCCGAGCCTCCTTCGAGGCCCTGCTCGATGCCCTTCCCAACATTGGCATCGTGGTCGTCATGATCGTTGGTGCCTATCGGGTTGACAGCGGTGCGGTTCGACCCGGGGAACTGGTGCAAGTCGCCTCCCTCTTTAGTGTGTTGGCCTTTCCAATGCGGGTGTTCGGCTACTTTCTTGAGACAGTTCCTCCCTCGGTTGTGGCCAAAGACCGACTGCGTGGTGTGTTGGATAAGCCCTTGCCGCCAACGCTTGTTCATTCGGCTGAGGTTGCCGATGGGCCGTTGGAGGTCGAGGTCTGCAATGTCAGCTTCGCCTACGGAGAGAGTGGTCCGGTCCTTGATGACGTCACCTTCTCCATCCATGGTGGAGAAGTGGTGGCAATCATCGGGTCAACTGGTGAGGGGAAGTCAACGCTGGCCCATCTGGTCACCGGCCTTATTCCCCCCGACAGTGGCTCGATCATGGTTAGTGGAGTTCCCATTGATGATCTCAACACCACCTCTCGGACCGAGTTGATCGGACTGGTCTTCCAGGAATCGTTCCTCTTTGCTGACACCCTGCGGTTCAATATCGATCTGCAAGGCTCTCACTCAGAAGAGGAGGTATTCAAGGCGGCCAGTATCGCTTCGGCCGCCGCCTTTATTGAGGAGTTGCCAGACGGCTATGACACTGTGGTTGGCGAACGTGGTGTGACCCTGTCTGGGGGCCAGCGTCAGCGGGTGGCCTTGGCCCGAGCACTTCTCCAGCAGCCTCGACTGTTGATTTTGGATGACGCCACCAGTGCGGTTGATGCCAAGGTCGAACAGGAGATCCTGTCCTCGCTTCGCTCGGAGCTGGATATGACGACAATGATTGTGGCTCAGCGGGTGTCAACCATCACTCTGGCTGACCGGGTGGTCTTCCTTCGCGGCGGCAAGATCGCCGCTGCAGGCAAGCACGAGGACCTGCTCCACTTGCCGGCTTATCGCGATCTGGTCACTGCTTATGAGGAGGCGGCCAAGTGACCGGGCCAGGTAGTGAGGGACGAACCCAGTCACTCAATGATGCCGAAGAAGTCTCCGCGGGAGCGATTTCAGTATTACGTCGCGGGCTCATTGCTACCCCTGAGCTAAAGAGCGGCCTAGGTGTTGTTGTGATCATGGGCTTGCTGATTGCCCTTGGTCGGCTTGCTATTCCCGTTCTGATTGAGCGAGCGCTCAGCCAGGGCATGACGGTCATCGACCCGGGTGGTCCGGGAAGCGACTCGGTAATCGATGTTGATATCGGACTGGTTGTCCGACTGTCACTGGTAGCTCTTGCCCTTATCATCTTCTCCGCTGCCGGGACCCTGGTGGTACAACGTCGCCTCGTTACTCAGGCCGAGCGAGGCATCGCCAGCCTGCGCCAGCAGGCCTTCGCCAAGGTTCATGCCTTGTCCATCGCCGACCACAACGAAACCAGGCGAGGGGTTCTGGTAGCCCGGGTGACCAGCGATGCTGAGTCCCTCGCCCGATTCGCCCAATGGGGCCTCTACGCCTGGTCCATTCACCCGACTGTCATCATCGGGACCTTCACGGTCATGGTTTTCTACTCCTGGCAGATTGCCGCCGTTGTTGCCCTGTCCTTTGCCCCCGTTGTTCCTGTTCTGAAGTGGCTACAGCGGCAGCAGCTGGATGCCTACGACAAGTATCGGACGACGGTTGGCGACATGCTCAGCGGATTCTCCGAGGCAGTAATGGGAGCAGCAGTTGTTCGGGCCTATGGGGCGGAGTCTCGTACGCGAGACCGGCTTCGCTCAGCGATCCATGATCGCTATCGGGCCCGTATGCGAGCAAATAGTTACATGGCCGCGGTGTTCGTTGTTGGCGACGTTTTCGGTGCGTTGGCCTTCTCGATGGCCCTCATCCTCGGTGTTCATTTCCGGGACGCTTGGGGATTGACATCCAGTGAGCTTGTGGCTTGTCTGTTCCTGATTGTTCTCCTCAATGGCCCAGTGGCTGAATTGGGTGAGGTTCTGGATCAAACCCAGACTGCAGTCGCGGGTTGGCGCAAAATCCTGAGCTTGTTGGACCATCAAACCGATGTCTTGGACCCTGTCTCGGGTTTGGAGATTCCCCCGGGGGCAGTCGAGGTGGAAGTGAGTGGAGTCGGCTTCAGCTATCGAGGTTCTTCTCCGGTGCTGACCGGGGTTGACGTTTCCATTGCCGGTGGAACCAGTGTGGCTATCGTTGGTGAGACTGGTTCAGGCAAGTCGACGTTCGCCAACCTGCTCTGTCGCTTGGCTGACCCCAGCGTTGGTGAGGTTCGCCTCAACGGAATTGACCTACGCCAAGCAGATGCGGACTCCCGCCACCGCTCGGTTCGTATGGTTTCCCAAGATGGTTTCTTGTTTGACTCCACCATTCGTGAGAATGTGAGGTTTGGCCGCGCTGGAGCGAGCGACGACGAGGTCAAAGCTGCTTTTGACCGTCTGGAGCTTGGCTGGTGGCTGGACAAGCTGGTCAACGGGCTCGATACCGAAGTTGGGGAGCGGGGTGACAACCTTTCGGTTGGGGAGCGCCAGCTGGTCGCATTGGCCAGGGCCGCTTTGGCCGATCCAGGTTTGTTGATCTTGGATGAGGCAACAAGTGCGGTTGATCCCGAGACCGATCAGGCTCTCACGACTGCCATTCGCAATCTTGCCCAAGGTCGAACCCTGGTCAGCATTGCCCACCGGCTTGCTACCGCCGAAGCCGCAGATCTCATCCTGGTGTTTGACCAGGGAGAACTGGTGGAACGGGGGCCTCATTCTGAGCTGGTTTCCGCTCGTGGGGTATACCAAGAGCTGCATCAGGCGTGGATTGGGAACACTCGAAGAACCGCTTGATGTTGAGAATCCGATTCTCACTCGGAGATATCGGTAATACACATCAAAAGCGAGCCAAAGTCGGTCGCTTGGAGGGAAGAAAAATGAAGACAACGATGCGCGGCCTTGTCGGGGTATCCATTGGCAGCGTTTGCCCTAGCTGCCTGCGGTGGTGGCTATGACCGAGCCGAATTCATTGCTGAGCTTGAGGCTGATGCCAATATCGACAACACCATGGCGACCTGCATGGCTGACAAGATGGAGGAGCAGATTGGCGTCGATCGACTCGATGATCGTGGTGATCCGACCGAGGAAGAAACGACAATCATGACCGACATTGCCTTCGCTTGTGTCCTTGGTGAGTAGCTAGCAAGAATTGCTATTCACGACAGAGGACTTCTGTCTCTTCACGGTCGACGTTCGGGCCGGTAGCATGCTAAAGGCTCCATTTCGAAGCCAGGTTGCAACTGTTTCAGCAATCACATCCTCAATCCCAGGAGATCGTCGGCCGTGAGCAAGTCCCCAGTTCGAGTAACCGTCACCGGACCAGCAGGTCAGATTGGCTACAGCCTTCTGTTCCGTATCGCAGCAGGAGAGCTGCTTGGTCCAGATCAGCCGATCATTCTCCAGATGCTGGAGATCACATCGGCACTTGGTGCCCTTGATGGTGTTGCCATGGAGCTTGACGACTGTGCGTTCCCGCTTCTGGCTGGAATGGTCAAGACCGACGACGCCGAGGTTGCCTTTGGTGATGCTGACTATGCCTTGCTTGTCGGGGCAATGCCGCGAAAGAAGGGTATGGAGCGAGCCGACCTACTTGAGGCCAACGGAGGAATCTTCGGACCACAAGGCAAGGCCATCAATACTGCTGCCAGCAAGGACATCAAGGTCCTGGTTGTCGGCAATCCGGCCAACACCAATGCTCTCATCACCTTGTCCAACGCACCGGACATTGATCCTCGACAAATCCAGGCCATGACTCGTCTGGATCACAACCGGGCTATGAGCCAACTGGCAGCCAAGACGGGCACAACCGTCAATGATGTGAAGAAGATGACGATCTGGGGAAACCACAGCTCAACCCAGTACCCCGACATCTTCCATTGTGAAGTCAACGGCAAGAACGCAGCCGAGCTGGTCAATGACCAGACCTGGCTGGAAGAAGACTTCATCCCCACTGTGGCTGGACGTGGCGGCGCCATCATCGCGGCCAGAGGAAACTCCTCAGCTGCTTCAGCCGCCAACGCTGCTATTGACCATATGCATGACTGGGCGCTTGGCACCCCCGAGGGTGACTGGGTCTCCATGGCCACAATGTCTGATGGTTCCTACGGAGCCCCAGAGGGAATTGTGACATCAGCACCAACGACATGCTCCAACGGCGAGTTTTCTATTGTTCAAGGCTTGGACATCGATGCCTTCAGCCAGGCTCGGATGGAAGCGACCTGGGCCGAGTTGGTCGAAGAACGCGACACCGTTGCGGGCCTTGGTCTGATCTAGCCCGACTGGTGCCAGGCCTCATTGGAGGCTTGAAAACCGTCTCGACTATTTGAGGAACCTGCTGGTCGTATTGTCGGCCAGCAGTTTCCCGCCTGTCTGGTGGGTCGGGCAGTAGTAGACGGTGTAGCTGCGGTAGGTGACCGAAGCAATCGTGTCACCGCACGAGCCATTGATTCCTTTACAGGGCTCACCAGACCGATTGTGCACCCTGGATGGCCGGTCGGCACTCTTGCCGATGCCGTCCAGAGTGCGCTCATGGGCGGTGCTGTCATGTATGGCCACGGCAATGGCCTGATGAAGCCGAGTGATTTGCGCTTGGTCGAGCTTGGCCGCATTGCTAAAGGGCGAGAGCTCAGCCAGGAAGCAGATTTCGTTGGCCAGCATTCGGCCTAACCCGGAGATGATCTTCTGTGACCGGAGCAATCCGTGGAGCCGCTTGGAGTGTTGGGAAAGAATCTCGGTCAGCTCGGCTTCATCAAGATCCTCAGCCTCGGGTGCGAGCTTGGACAATGGTTCTTGTTCGTTGGGTTCACCGGCAACAACCCAGACGCCAGCGCGTCGTTCTGAGCCAGCTTCGGTCAGAAGCCACGCCTCCTCATGAGTGGCTTGCTTGCCGTTCTCTTCGGCCACCGACAATTCGAAGACCCAGCGGGCAATCCCATTGCGCGGCTTGCGTGCCCGCTTGGGATCCGGTCGCAAACGTCCACCTTGCATCAGGTGTACGACGTGGGTGTGACCATTCTCGAAATGCAGGAGCAAGTATTTGGCTCGCCTACCCACATCAACAAGTTGAGAGCCTTTTGCTTCGTCAGGGCTAGGGGAGAACGTCTTGAGACCAGCAAAGTTCACGAGTTGGAACTGCTTCAGCCGTGCACCGACTAAGGCGTGGGCCATCCGCTCGCTGTGAGCCTGGATTTCGGGCATCTCCGGCATGGCCCCGACGCTAGCACCCTGTTGCTTGGGGGAAGATGGTGGAACGACGCAGGTCCGCCAACACGTCATCGACGGCCGCTAGCGAGTCCCCATGGCCGAGCAACAGATTGACATCACCGGTCACGCGGAGTTCCCCGTCTAGGAAGGCCCTCTGAGCGCTTCGTTCACCACGAGCGATCTCGGCTGCCAGCTTGGCCGTTGTGGTAAAGATCAGATCCGCATCAGCAGTGCCGCGGCTGAGGTTCACCGGACCGGGACCGAACCGGATTGAGTAGGAGGAAGTTGTTGAGGAATCGACTTGGGAGTCCGCGGGCGAGATTGAGTAGCCGACAACAAGGGCAGAAGTTGTTGGAGGGATTCCGGCAACGGCGCGACCAGCGGCGGTGATCCACTCATCGTCCAGGTACAGCACGGTGGAAAGGCTAACCGCGGTGACCCAGAATCAGAGAAAGAAGTAGAGACTCCCTGGCAATCAGGATCCGCCAGCTCGTTCCAGTAATCCAATCAGTTGGCTTCGCTGAGCGAGCTCGGTCTCGATTGGGGCCAAGATGAGTTCGGAGGAGACTTGGCGTACTGCCTGGGCCACATCTTTCCTGACGGCGTGACCAGTTCTTCGGGCCCCGATTGAAGCGAGTACTCGACTCAACATGGCCAGAAGCCAGCCCAGGATTGCACCACCTATGAGTAGGCCTGTCGGAACAGGAATACGTCGTATGGTCGGAGTCGGAAGGGCCGGTAACTGGAGGTAGGCAGCGCCAGCCAGACCCAAGAGCCAGACTGCGCCGACAATGGCGGCCAAAGCTAGAAGTAGTTGCACGGAACCAACCAGTTTCCACCAGAGAGGCTTGCGTGGCTGTACGTCTCGTACCGCATCAGCAACCACGAGATCCAACCGATCAAAGAGCACATCTTCGTCGGGAATTCCGGCTTGGCGGACCAGGTGGGGCCATGGATCAGGAAGCCCGCTGCTGGCTGAGTCTGCGGCCTTGCGAATAGAGGCCAGTGCTCGGGTTCGTTGCCCGGCAGAAGCTGGATCTCGCGAGGAGCGGCCAGCGGTCCCTTTTTCCAGATGGAGTCTTCGTAGTGGATGTGGACGTAGACGTTGGGTCCAGCGGGTGAAAGGCCAACCGGTTTGCTCAATAGCATCACGCCGATAGCCAGCAACGACGGCTTGGCTGACGGTATTGATACCAACGGCGTCTGTCAGGTCCTCGGCCAGGGTCGTTGCCACGTTCTTGCTGATGCCAGCGGGACCATTGCGATCACTTCCTTCTGGGTCTGATGCTTCACCGAGAAGGTCGCTGGCGGCGACAGCGACGTCTGCCTCCAGGCGAGCCATGATGCTTGCCTGGCTGCGAACGCGTCGCACGAGGAGGCCGCGGAGGTCATCGATCCCGCCAGGGTCTACCGCTGAAGTTTTGACAACCGGGGTTCCCTCGACGCCGTCATCGTCCACCAGCCGGACCAGGTCGTCTCGACAGGCCCGGAACTCAGACTCGCTCAACTGGTCCGATTTGTTGAGTACAACAACCATGGCCGAGCCGTGATGAGAGAGCCGACGGAGGTAATGGTGGATGGCGGCATCGGCGTACTTTTCGGGGTCGGTGACCCAGACCAGCAGGTCCGCGTGCTCAGCAATCTGTTCCATTTCCAGGCGGTGACCGACTTCAATCGAGTCATGGTCGGGCACATCGAGCAGGACCAGTCCAGCGAGTTCGGAATCTAGATCTGAGGTTGCTTCAACCTGGTGTCGGTTGGACACCCCTAGCCAGTCAAGCAGGGGCCCGGAGTCTTCGGTGCCCCAAACACACGCCAGGGTGCTGGATGTTGTTGGTCGCCTGACCCCAGTCGTGGCGATATCACTACCAACGATGGCATTGCAGAGGGAGGACTTTCCCGATCCAGTTGCTCCCAGCAGTCCGACCAACAGATGTTTGGTTCCATGGCGAAGTCGTTCATTGGCTTTGGAAACAATGGCTTCGGCGAAGGCAACCGGTTCTGGGGCGAGGCGATCACCTGCCAGCTGAACTGCCTGGTCCAGTGCGGTGACCCGATCGGCGAGCGATTCGCTCCGGTTGGCACTTTTGCGCCGTGCCCTGGCACTCAAAGGACTCACTCGTCCGCTCCTGACCTTGGATCAGGCGCCGGCTCTTGATCGGAGGAAACGTCAGTGTTCGGGTGTGGAGATGGCGAGATCCTTGGATGGACCGGCATGGCCGGAGTGGCTGACTGGCCAGGCAGAGCAGAGAGGCCAGGCAATGCGGCGAAAGCGGCGATTGCCTCGTTGAGGGCCTTGGTTGTTGTTGGTGCGGGTACCTGGCTCCACAGGTGTACTCGGAACCGGTTGGCATCGATATCTAGGAGCTGTTCCAGCCGTTCTTGAAGCAGGTGACGGGCAGCTTCGGTTAGATCTCGGACGGCCTGCTCACCAAAGAGGGCATTCAGCAAGGTCTGAGATACGGCGGCTGTTCCCGAGGCGACGGCAACTTCACCGCCAGTGAGACCGCCCGTCTGGGCGAAGAGCACAATCATCAGAGCAACACCGACGCCATTGATGCCAAGGGCTAGGGCTCGGGCAATGGAGCGTTTCCCCTCGCCTCGCTTGCGAACGAGCGCGAGGATGTCGTCCTGCCAGGCGCGAATCTCGCTGGCGATCGAGCGCGAAAGGTCCTCGGACGCTCGCTCCAGGGACGAGTTGCCCCCCAAGGCCTGCATGCCGCCGGGTAGTTGACGCCACCTTTGGGTGACGGCAAGGGCAGCGGCATCGGCATGGTCTAGGACGATCTGTTCCAGCGTTGAGGTGATTTCACCCTGCACCTCGATTGTCTGCTCCTTCTTGCCTCGCAAGATACCGCCGATGCGATTCCTGGCCCAGGTGATTCGGCTTTGCAAGGCCCTCATCAGATCTGCCGTGCCGATCAATTCTTGCCAACGGTCCAGAACTTCACCGTGGAGTAAGGACCCATCGGCGATTTCTGTCGCCATCTGTGCTTTGGCCGCGGTATAGACGGCCTCGGTGGCCAATCGAATTTCTTCAACCGCCTGGTCTTGTTTGCGTAAGGCGTCGGCGATGTTGGTTGCTCGTGGCTCGACGCTGGCCAGTGCCCCATCAAGAGTGGCCCGAATTACGGCTGAGCGCTGCTCGGCACTATTAGCGAGGGCATGCAACATGTTCAGGAGGGGAGCGACCGCCGTTTTGGGTAGTCGCCCCTTCTCGTTTAGTTCTGTTTGTTCGATCTCAAAGACGCTGATCTGATCAAGACCGTGCTCTTGGAGCATTGACTCGAGGTGGGGAACGATTTGGACACCGGCACCAGGAGGGACACGGTTGATGATGACGGAGAGGGTTGTTCCGCGGTCCCGAGCGCGGCCTAAGAAATCCCATGGGACCGCGTCGGCGTAGCGAACCGCGGTGGTGACAAACAGCCATAGATCGGCTGCTGCCAATAGTTGGGTGGCGAGGTCTCGGTTTGCTTCCTCGACTGAGTCGATATCTGGGGCGTCGATGATGGCCAATCCGGGTGGCATGGTCTTCGTCGGGCGAATACGAAGCACGCTGGTGGATGTTGCCTCTTGCGGCTGGCCGCCCTGCCCACCGGTGACGCGAGGTAGGTCGGGCAGGATGTCTGTTGAGGTAAACCAGTTCTGGTCATCAGGATGGCAGATCAGGACAGGCGAGCGAGTGGTTGGACGAAGAACGCCGGCGGTCGAAACATTGCTTCGGACCAAGGAGTTGGTGATTGTTGATTTGCCTGATCCAGTTGAGCCTCCTAAGACGGCAAGCAGGGGAGCGTCCAGCCGTTGCAGGCGGGGTAGGAGATAGTCCTGGATCTGGTCTTGAAGCTCGACCTTGAGTTTCTCTGCTGACTTTGAAGAATCAAGGTCCAGGCTGAATTCAACCTGAGAGAGGGCCGTGTGAAGCTGGCTAAGCGCCGCGACGGTGTCACTCATTGGGTGTCCAATGGGGCGTGATCAATACGGGGTTGATCCGGTCGGTGTTGTTTGAGGGATTCTGATATCGCCACGGCCTAGAGGATAGTCGTCCTCTCTCAGCCAACCTGGCTCACCTGGCTATGAAGGTTCCGTCTGGACCACCAAGCACGAAGAGGGCCTAGGTTGGTTCTGTGATTCATGTGCTCGCTGTCATCATCGGAGTTGTTGCTGTTGTCTCGGTGGTCGCTGACATGATTAATACGTTGGTGACGACTCAGACGTCCAATTGGAAGTGGTGGTTGTCACGCCGGTTGGCCCTCCTGACTTGGAAGTTCGTCCGAACGGTTTCGTGCCGAATGGCTGATGGCCCGCTGAAGGAGGGGTTCCAAGCCAGTCTTGCCCCGGTATTAGTGTTGATGATGTTGGCCGGTTGGGTGGCCCAACAGATTCTGGGGTTCGGACTGATCTGGTGGGGGATTGGTGGTGTTCAGGTCCTGGCGGATGAAGGATCTGGTGTGTCGGGGCTGGACGGTTTGCTTGACTCGGTCTACTACAGCGGGGTTGTTTTCTTCACGGTTGGCTTTGGTGAAGTGGTTCCTTCGGGAACAATCCCCCGATTTGGCGCACTGGTGGAGGCCTTTAGTGGGGTGCTTACGACGGCCTTGGTTATCGGCTACTTGCCCGCTCTGTATGGTGCGTTCAGTGAGCGTGAACGAAAGCTGATGACGCTGGATGACGGATCGGATGCTCGGATAACGCCGACAAATCTCGTCTGTGCCTGGGCACCTGACGGTTCCGCCAGTGAGCTCATCTCTCACTTTGAGCCCTGGGAGGATTGGGTCGCTGGCATCCTGGTCACCCACACCAGCTTCCCGATGTTGCGGCTCTTTCGATCCCAGCACACGGGGCAGAACTGGGTGACGGCGCTTGGCCTGCTAGCCGACGCTTCCCTTCATTGTGAGATTATTGAGGGGGCAAACAATCGGGCTCCCTATTTTCTCTTCCGGCGGATAGTCCAGCTTTTTCGTGACCTCACCGAGGGGGCAGATCTTTCGGAGTATCGCCAGAAACTAGATGCCATGTATGAGGACGGCGAGGGATTCGCCGGCTTGCACCAGCAACTTGTTGATCACGGATTCGATCTTCTTCCCTACGAGGAAGGTCGACAGATTCTGGTCGGGATGCGCCGTGAATTCGATGCCGAACTCGAGTATCTCATCGATGAGTTGTTGGCTCCGCGTGGCTTCTGGGGCCATGCCCTTCAAGAACAGGCCGATGGGTTCATGCCCAGCGTTCCTACAGACGGCTAGATTCACACGGTGACCCCCAAGAGCGCAGTGACCCCTGAGAACACGGTGACCCCCAAGAGTGGAGTGATCCCCAAGATCGGTTCTCAGCTTGTTCGTGGCTTCCTGATGGGAGCCGCCGATGTTGTCCCCGGTGTTTCAGGTGGAACGGTGGCCCTGATCTTTGGCATCTATGAGCAATTACTGGAAGCAATTCGCACCGGAGCTCGTGGGCTGGGTCGTCTGCTCAAGGGAGACGTTGCCGGCTTTGTGCAACGGATGAAGGAGGTTGACTGGCTCTTTCTCGTGCCCCTCCTGGTTGGCATCTTGGCTGCTATTGCCGCCCTATCATCAGTCATTGAGCGACTCTTGACCGATCAGCCCGAAGCAATGGCGGGATTGTTCTTTGGCTTGGTACTGGCTTCGATTTCGGTTGCCTGGGGCTTGCTTGGTACTCGCGGGCGGGATCAGATGCTGCTGATCGCTGGAGTGGGAATGGTCGTGGCGGTTTTGCTTGGGCTGCAGTCCGGCCAGGTTGCTGACCCGCCCTTGTGGGCCTTCTTTCTGGCTGGTGCAGTCGCTATTTGTGCCATGATTCTGCCTGGTGTTAGCGGCTCATTCTTACTCTTGATGATTGGCATGTACCCGGCGGTCCTTGGGGCGGTTCATGATCGTGACCTTGCTGCGCTTGGACTCTTGGTGGTTGGTGTTGTTGTTGGCCTGGCCTCGTTCTCCAACTTCCTTGGCTGGCTGTTGGATAACTATCGAGACACCGTGCTGGCGGTACTCATTGGCTTGATGGCTGGTTCGCTTCGAGTGTTATGGCCCTGGCCAAACGGTGTTGGCGTGCTACGTGAAGAAGAAACCATCGACGGCACCGGTCTTGACTGGCCAGCCCTGGCTGACTTCTGGCTGCCCTTTGGCCTAGCCGTCGCCGCCGCTGCGATGGTCCTTGGCCTCACCCGCTACGCCACCTACCGAGAAAACAACAGCTCACCCGATTCTGGCACCGACCAGGTGTCGCATATGGATCGCTAACGGTGCCAGAAGTGTGTTTGGACGTTAGATCTGGGCGGACTTGGCCCGGTTCTTGATCTTGGACTTCATATAGTCGGCGTTCATGTACGCAATGAAGTCCAAGCTGATTTCCTTGGGACATGCTTCGGCGCACTCGCCATGATTGGTGCACGCACCGAAGAACTGCTCCATAGTGTGCACCATGGACTCAACTCGCTGGAACCGTTCTGGCTGACCCTGTGGCAGTGAGTTGAGGTGCCAGAGCTTGGCTGAGGTGAACAGTTGGCCGGCCGAGTTAGGACAAGCGGCGATGCAAGCACCACAACCGATACAGGCTGCGGCGTCCATTGCTGACTCGGCTGCTTCCTTGGGGACCAGGGTTTCGTTGGCTTCGCCGGCGGTACCGGTTGGCGCATAGATGTAGCCACCGGAGGCGATGATCTTGTCCATCGGTGAGCGGTCAACGATCAGGTCCTTGATGACAGGGAATGCCGCGGCGCGCCACGGCTCAATAACAATGGTGTCGCCATCATTGAACTTGCGCATATGGAGCTGGCAGGTGGCCGTCGCCTTCTCTTGCCCGTGAGCTCGACCATTGATCATCACACCGCAAGTGCCGCATATTCCTTCGCGACAGTCATGAGGGAACTCAATGGGCTCGACATCGCGTTCAATCAGGTTCTCATTGACGATGTCCAACATCTCCAAGAAGGACGAATCGTCGGGAATGCCTTTGGCCTCGTAGGTGACGAAGCTGCCGGGAGCGTCCGGACCTGGTTGGCGCCAGACCTGGAGGGTGAGGTTTAGTTCAGTACTCATCGTGAATCTCCTGTCTGACTACTTGTAGGACCGCTGGGAAAGCTTGACGTACTCAAACTCCAGCTCTTCTTTGTGCTTGATCTGCGGGGTGTCGGCATCGCCCTGCCACTCCCAGGCTGAGACATGCTTGAAATCATCATCGTTGCGTAGAGCCTCGCCTTCATCGGTTTGTGACTCTTCTCGGAAGTGCCCACCGCAAGATTCGCTGCGGTCCAAGGCGTCCCGGGCCATGAGTTCGCCCAGCTCCATGAAGTCCGCCACTCGGCCGACCTTCTCCAATGAAGAGTTGAGTGAGTCGCCGTTGCCAAGGACCTTGACGTCCTTCCAGAAGGCTTCCCGGATGGCTTTGATCTCGGAGATGGCTTGGGTGAGGCCAGCCTCGTTGCGGCCCATACCAATGTGTTCCCACACGATCTTGCCCAGTTCTCGGTGGTAGTAGTCCGGGGACTTGGTTCCGCCGATGTTGAGGAAGCGTTGGGTCCGATCGTTGACGTCCTTCTCTGCTTCTTTGAAGACCGGATCATCGGTGGCCAAGGGCTCGGTTCCGAGCTTGGCCGAGAGCGAATCACCAATGGTGTAGGGAAGCACGAAGTAGCCGTCTGCCAGCCCCTGCATGAGAGCCGAAGCGCCAAGTCGGTTGGCGCCATGGTCAGAGAAATTGGCTTCTCCGGCGGCGTACAGGCTGGGGATCGTGGTTTGAAGGTTGTAGTCAACCCACAGTCCACCCATGGTGTAGTGGCTGGCCGGATAGATCCGCATCGGTGTGGTGTAGGGGTCCTCACCGGTGATGCGCTCATACATCTCGAACAGGTTGCCGTAGCGTTCCTCGATGGCGTCACGACCGTCACGGCCAATGGCGGTTGCGAAGTCCAGGTAGACACCGTTCTTGAGCGGGCCAACACCTTGGCCAGCGTCGACCACTGTCTTGGCGTTTCGGGAGGCAACGTCACGAGGGACCAGGTTGCCGAAGGCGGGGTATTTTTCTTCCAGGTAGTAGTAGCGTTCGGCTTCGGGAATGTCTCGCGCCCGGCGAGTCTCGGTGGTGCTGCGCGGCACCCAGATCCGGCCGTCGTTTCGGAGCGACTCGGACATCAGGGTTAGCTTGGATTGGAACTCGTCGGCCTGAGGAATACAGGTTGGGTGGATCTGGGTGTAGCACGGGTTAGCGAACAGAGCGCCCTTGCGATGGGCCCGCCAGATTGCCGTTGTGTTGCAGGCCATGGCGTTGGTGCTGAGGTAGAACACATTGCCGTAGCCGCCAGTGGCTAAGACCACGGCATGGGCCGAGTGGCTCCGAACCTGGCCATTAGTGAGGTCACGGGTGACAATGCCAGCGGCTTCACCATCCTTGAGCACAACCTCGAGCATCTCCTGGTCGGTATGCAGCTTGACCTTGCCCAGATTCACCTGAGCCATCATCTGCTGATAGGCACCAAGCAGGAGTTGCTGGCCGGTTTGGCCTCGGGCGTAGAAGGTACGGCTGACCTGGGCCCCACCAAAGGAACGGTTGGCCATCAGGCCTCCGTACTCACGGGCGAAGGGAACACCCTGGGCAGTCATCTGATCGATGATGTTGTTGGATACCTGGGCTAGCCGGTAAACGTTGGCTTCTCGGGAGCGGTAGTCGCCACCCTTCACCGTGTCGTAGAACAAGCGGAAGACGGAGTCGCCGTCATTGCGAGAGTTCTTGGCTGCATTGATTCCACCCTGGGCAGCAATGGAGTGTGCTCGCCGGGGTGAGTCGTGGTAGGTAAAGGCGTGAACCTCATAGCCAAGTTCGGCCAGAGTGGCTGAGGCTGAAGCACCGGCCAGACCGGTGCCGACGACGATGATCTTGAAGCGGCGCTTGTTGGACGGGTTGACGAGCTGGATATTGAAGCGGTGGTTGTCCCACGCGTCTTGAATTGGCCCGGATGGGACCTTGGAGTCGAGGATCATGATGCTGGGCTCCTAGATGCTGACGATGTCGGTGAGGACGGCGATGGGGAAGCTGACGTTACCGATCAAGATCAGACCGGAGATGACCTGGGCTGCGGTTCGCCGGAGTGTGTTGTAGGCCGGGTTGTTGATACCCAGGCTCTGGAAGGCGGACCACATGCCGTGATAGATGTGCACGGCAACGGCGATATTGGCGATGATGTAGCCGATGGCCACAATTGGGCGCCCCAGTGAATGCACCACGTTTTCATATACCTGGCCATGCTCGAATTCGCCGGTTGCGATGCCAAAGCCGAGGGTTAGATCGGCCAGGTGGATGACGATGTAGAGGGCCACAATTGGACCGGTGAGGCGCATGGAGCGAGATGCCCAGTTGGCGGCGAGAAAGTCACGCTTGCCCGCGTAGGCATTGTCGGACTTTCGACTCAACATTGACAGGGTGTAGGCCGAGTGGATGTGAAGCAAGAGGGCGGCAAGTAGCCCGAGGCGCATCCCCCAAAGCACAACACCCTCGGGAAAGATGGGCACCAGCAGGTTCCGCAAGGTCTCGGCGTAGTGATCGGTGTCGTAGTCCAAGACTCCGTTGTGCTCGACCTGACCCAGATAGATCTTCAGATTGCCAATCATGTGGGCAAAGACGAAGCCAACCAGCATGAGTCCGCTGACCGCCATCACCCACTTCTTGCCAATGGCGCTCTGGTAGATATTGAGAGGGAAGGGTAGGTCGCGGGGTTTCTCCCGCATTGGCTTTTCCCCTGAGTTCTGGGGAGTGGTAGTCGGCGATAACACCGTGGACCTCCGAAGGTCATGTGTGAAGCGGGCCACTTATTTCGCGTGCAAGACGCGACAAGGAAAACTAGCGGACGAGAAGCCAACTAACCCAACTTGTTCGGCAAAAGGTATTTGGTCCCCCTAGGAATGGGCCTGGACCGGGGTGATTGCTCGCTATCGGTTGATGGCTGTTCGTGAAATAGCTTCAGAAGGTGGGATGACGATGGTCTGGTACCGATTAGTCGCTGCCCGATCTCCAGCTTCAAGCGCGAGGTCGATAATGAGGGGCCCGTTGACCTCGGGAACAATGAACTTCAGCGTGCCGACATGGGCACATGTGTCCGGTGCGAGATCTCCCGTCCAGGTGTGAGACTCATTCCATTCCTGGGCTGATGCGGTTGCGGTGACTTTGACATCTTCCAGTCGGTCTGGAAGATCGCTAACAACATGGACCATCAATGAGATGGCTTCACCGGGCACGGTCATGGTCGGCGGAGTATCGCCGATGACGACCACGGGACCACAGGCGTCGGTCAGCGCTTCATAGGCTGGTTTTGGTTGGCGGTCGTGATCGAGGACTCCAAATCCTCCACTTGGCTCAGCATCGGCCAGAGCCATCAGGCAGAAGCCGCCGGTCGGTCGGTACTTGAGCCTGCGAACGGTTTCGATCTGGGATCGAATCAGGTCAGCCTGGTAGGCCCGCGATGCCATAGCCCATGACGACCCATTGGCATAAGCCTGACGGGGCAGGTAACGCTCGAACGCTCCGACCATGGCAGTTTCCCACTCCGGAGCGTCCTCGTCCCAGTCTTGGACGGAGACAGATTGGGAGCCGAACCCTCCGAGGAACAGTCCAAGCCGCGGCCACTGCCGGATGACCTCAGCCAGATCCTCATAGTTACCGGCATGCCAGCCGAGCCAAAGATGAGCATCGGAGCTGGTCACGTTGGCAATGGTTGGCAGACTTCCGGACCGGGCAATGACTGATCGGGTCTTGTCTGCCCCGCGAAGTTCGCGTCGCAGGTAGGGGTCGAGAACTGATCGATTCCAACTGGGCAGTAGGTGGCGACCAAGCCGGCGTCCAAGCGACTTGGTCGGCTCGCTCGCTGACCCCGGTTCGGGTACGGGGGAGCCGTTGGGGTTGTCGTGGGCGCACCAGACCGAGATGGATGGGTGATGGCCGATCAAGTCGACGACTTCTCGGGCAAGTTCTAAGGCAGCGGTGCGGGTCGTGGTGGCGTAGCCGCCCATCAGGGGCAGGTCTTGCCAGACCAGCATCCCCAGCTCGTCAGCCTGGCGGTAAAAGTCGGTCGGCGCACTATGCCCCTGGACTCGCAGGAGGTTGAGCCCGGCTCCCTTGGCCGAAACGATGTCATCGCGGATCTGCTCGTTTGTTAGGGAGGACAGGAACCGGCTCTGGGGCCCAACACTGATGCCCTTGATGAAGATTCGCTTCCCGTTGACTCGCCAGGTGAAGTCGTTGACGCTGACGGTTCGGATACCGGTGCGCCAATGCACGCGATCGGAGACCGGCCCTTCAGTCCCATCCTCAGCTACGGGGCAGACGGCGACCGCAACCTCATACATTGGTTGCTCACCAAGTTGAGCTGGCCACCAGAGTTGCGGCTTGTCGATCTTGACCGTCCACTCCAAGCGGTTCTCGCCGTTGGCCACGGTGTGGTTTTCTGATCCGCCTGCGACTGCCTGGCCGAAGGGTCCGGTGACCGAGGTGTGGACCCGCAGGTCTCCGGCGTGGGCGGTATCGAGGACGAGTCGTATAAGCAGCTCACCGGTTTCTTCACTGGCTCGAGTACAAAGCAAGCGCGAATGCAGGATGGCGGTTGTGCCTGTCTCGGTGACGGTGACCGGCTTCCAGATTCCGCCTGGCGAGCCTGGTGGTGCCAGTGGTCCCTGTTGGAGGGATCCAGTTATTGACCGCTTGGAACGACTGGACCCGGGACGCGGTGCGGCGACTTCTACAGAAAGAACATGTTCGGTCGTGTCATCGAAGGCGTCGGAGACGTCAAATTGGTGGGGCACGAAGTAGCCACGGGTGTCTCCGACATAGCCGCCATCGAGCCAGACGTCGGACTGGGCGGTGACCCCGTCGAACCTCAGCCAGAGTCGTTTGCCCCAGTCAGGGCGGGGGTGTTCGAAGTGATAGCGGTAGAGCAGGGGCCCCTCTTCGTCGGCGAACGCTTCGTTCTGAGCCCAATGGCCCGGTACCGGAACCCGTTCCCATGCTGAGTCGTCTAGGTCCGGGTCAGCACCAGTGCGCGTCAACTCGGGGTTGATTGGTGTTGCCTGCCACTCCCCCGAGAGATCCACAAGGACCAATGTTACTCGGTTACTCGGGACGACTAGTGTCGAATCCATGACACCTCAATCAGCGTCGCCATCTTCGGGCCACTCAGCTCGGCCGCCGTCTCTGCCAGCGACCATTGGCGAGTTGCGTGCGTCGGACTGGACCTCTCGGTCGATCAAGGATGAGCTGCGGGCCAATGTTGTTGAACGACTTCGTGCCGGAACCGAGCTTTTCCCGGCGGTGAAGGGGTATTCCGAGACGGTCCTTCCTCAGCTGGAACATGCCTTGCTTGCCGGGCATGACATCGTGCTGCTCGGGGAGCGCGGGCAGGCCAAGACCAGGATCATCCGCTCGCTCACCGGATTATTGGATGAGTGGATGCCGATCGTGCGAGGCTCAGAAATCAATGACGATCCGTTCAACCCGGGCTCACGTTACGCCCGGGATCTGGTGGCCGAGAAGGGTGATGAGACCGACATTGATTGGGTTCACCGGGATGAGCGCTTCGGTGAGAAGTTGGCAACCCCGGATACGTCCATTGCCGATCTGATTGGTGAGGTTGACCCAATCAAGGTGGCCGAGGGCCGTTACCTATCAGACGAGCTGACCCTTCATTACGGCCTGGTGCCCCGCACCAATCGGGGGGTGTTCGCTATCAATGAGTTGCCGGACTTGGCCGAGCGGATCCAGGTCGGATTGTTGAACGTGCTGGAAGAGCGAGACGTCCAGATCCGGGGCTACAAGGTGCGACTCCCCATTGATGTGTTGCTGGTGGCCACCGCCAACCCGGAGGACTACACCAATCGTGGCCGGATGATTACGCCATTGAAGGATCGTTTTGGTGCCCAGATCCGCACCCATTATCCGCTGGACACTGAGGCAGAAATCGCTATCGCTGGCCAGGAGGCGGTCATTCCTGATGACGTGGTGATCCCGTTATTCATGAAGGAAATCATCGCCTCAATAACTCATGCTGCTCGAGCGTCTTCTCATGTCAATCAGCTGTCTGGGGTTTCGGTTCGTCTGACGATCTCCAACCTGGAGACGCTGGCTGCCGCCGCCACTCGTCGCTGTTTGATGAGCGGCGATGGTGTTGGTGGAGATGGTGGAGATGGTGGAGATGGTGGTTCTGGAGGGACGGACATTGTGCCTCGAGTGTGTGATCTGGACGCCTTGATTGCGTCGACGGCAGGCAAGATCGAGGTCGATGCCTTGGAAGAGGGTCGTGATGCTGAGGTCATTGACCATCTGATGCGGTCTGCGATTCTTTCCACCTTCCAGCACTTGGTGCCACTGGCGAGTGTGAAGTCGGTCATCGACGCGTTCGGATCTCCAACATCGGATGGTAATCCGTCCAAAGCTCGGGATGATGATGCCAGCTCCGGCCAGGGGGAATCACCGGAGGCCCTGGCCGGTAAACCTGAGGCCCAGGCAAGCCAGCCGGAGGCCCAGGTAACAGTCAGTACCGGTTACGACGTGTTGACGGCTGACTATTCCAAGGTACTGGACGCCTTGCCAGCCTTGAAGAAACCGGTTGAGGATCTGGCCGGTGCGAATGCTTCGCCCGGTGAGGCCGCTTCGGCACTAGAGCTGATTCTGGAGGGCCTCCACCTGTCGAAACGTCTCAATAAGGACGACAGCGGCAGCAGGGCCAGCAACCGCTCCCGTTCGTGAGGCGTGCGAGCTTAACCCAGCGCCAGAATGGACTCGAACAGTGTGACGATCGATGGGCCTGCTACGTCCGCCAGGCTTGCTAGCTCAGGTTCCTCTCCGATGTAGGCGGTGAGAACACCAGCCCCAAGACCCGACCGCAGGTCGTGCATGGTGTCACCAACCATCAGACTGGTCACGGGATCAGAGCCAAGCAGGGCGAGCGCGCCGAGGACCGGTCCAGCATCGGGTTTGGCCCCATAGCCCGAGTCGTATCCGACGACGACGTCAAAATAGTCAACCCAACCAAGCTGGTGAAGCTGACGTCTGGCTTGGGCTTCGGAGTCGTTGGTAACGACCGCCAGCCGTATCGCTGCCGCCGAGAGTTGCTGCAGCAAGCCCGTCATTCCCAACATGGGTACCGCGGTTTCTTTGGCGAAGTGACGCATCGCTTGGTTGAACCCATCGAGATCGACGAAGGGCCGGAGGCGTTTGCCCAGTTTGTGGTTGGACTCGGCGACAAAGGGCGCGTTGGCAAGGATGGTGCCGGTTGCAAGGTCAAAGCCGACAGCATTGGCAGCGCCGGCCAGCTGTTGCCCGTCACCCCCGGTCGCCTCGCGCAGTGCAGCGCCCAAGACATGGTCCCAGGTGGCGTGAAAGTCCAGCAGGGTGCCGTCCTTGTCAAACAGGATGGTGTTGATCTCGCCCAGGACGGTCTGCATAGAAACCGAAGCTATCGGAACAGCCAAACTAGCCCGTGCACTCGGTAGCCAGGTAGTTCACGACCTCTGGATCCTCGAGACCAAGGTCCTCGGTGATCAGGTCAAAGTCATCTTCGGCAGCATCCATGTCGAAATCGTTTTCACTTGCAACTATCCGGAACTCGCCCCAGGCAATTTCCATCCTTAAGAGTTCGTTCTCGTAGCCCTCGGGCGAGTTCTGGGTCATGTCTGACGCAATTTCTTGAATCGAGTCCCACACTGCTTCGAAATCCGTGTTGGGCGCAGCCTCATCCAGCACTTCTAGAAACCCTCCGAGGTCTTCCCATGAAGCGCAAATGTTGCCATCTGGGCCGTTGGTCTCCGCGTCGTCGCTTTGCGAATCGTCGGTTGGCGGCTCTGTCTCGGGTGGAGCTGTTGAGGTACTTGTGTCTGTGGTTGTTGCTGCCGATTCTTCCGAATCTGCTGCCAGAGAGGTTGCCAAAGCATCATCTGTGCCACCGTCGGAGCCGCAACCAGCCAAAGCTAGGGACAAGATCACGCCACTCACTCGGCGAAGAAGATGTCGCGGTTGAAGTGTCAGTGGCATGATGATTCCCTCAAATCGTCTGTCGGCCTCACGCCGTGTGAAGGGCACCGTATCCCGCACACTTCAGAATTCAGGAGGCGGATTAATGAACGAGCCCTTTAGGCCGTTGACACCTGCCCCTGGCCGTCGAAGGTCAGGACTC
>JAJRQY010000056.1 GCA_024280015.1 Actinomycetes bacterium | reverse complement strand
GGTCGTGGCTCGGGGGTTATTGTGCCCGGGCCGGGCAGTATGGTCCGAACCGGGACCTAGATAGTCCCGCAGGAACGGTTGATCGGGCCCATCGATTATTTCCTCGGGCCACAAGCCCCGATTTTCCGCATCCTGCTAGTGGGTCCTCAACTGCATTACGTACGCGTAGTCACCGCTCTGGCGAGAGCGAGGACCAGGGCTATGAGCAGGCTGATGGCGAGGTGGGCCCCCAGATACCATGCCATGGATCCGGTACCGGTTACACCCTGGTCGCCGAGGAAGAATTTCACCCTGTCGTCGAAGACAACGAGGTAGCCCTGCATGTTTGTCCCCACCTCTACCGCATAGAGAGCCATCTGCTCCCAAGGAAGAAGAAGGCCAGAGAACAAACCAGCCCCAGCCAAGACGGGGAGGGTCAGGAGCCCCAAGCGACGCCCGAGCGACAAGCCCCGTTGGGCCAGACCAGCCATCGCTGTTCCCAGACCTAGGAGGACCAGCAAGAAGCTGGACCAGCGATGCACTATCTGGACGGTCTGGCTGATTGAGCCAGTATCAGAGATGTCGTACAGGTCGCCCCAGGATGCTGCCGCCGAAGGCTGATAGAAGAAGAACAGGAATACCCCAGTCGTCACTAGAACCAAGAAGGTCCCTGCGGTGGACTGATAGAGGAGTGGGAAAAGGGACGAACGATCTCTTGCCGCCGGAGAATTCATTGGTGATCCTGCTAGTCGTGAAGGGCGATTCGGACTCGCTTGTTGCCCTTGCCCTTGGATTGGGTTTTCACCACTTCAAAAGTGCCGACCTCGCCGGTTGCCCGCACATGGGTTCCACCGTCGGCTTGCTTGTCGAGCCCCACAATATCGACCACCCGGATCTCGGTCACGAAGTCGGGGATGAGATTGACCTTGGTCCGGATCAGGTCATCATCGGCCAGTGCGGTGTCTCGGGGCAAGAAGGAGACCTCGATGGGAAGGTTCTTGGCGATCTCCTCGTTGACCAGATCCTGAACACGCTGACCAAAACCTTCGGGCAACGGATCGAACTCGAAGTCCATCCTGGCACTGAGCGGTTCCATGTTTCCTCCGGTAACCGCCTTGCCGTATTCATTCCAGATCACTCCACACAAGATGTGCATGGCGGTATGGGTCCGCATGAGTTGGTGGCGGCGTTCCCAGTCGACCTTGGCTGTGACCTTGTCGCCGATCGATGGTGATTGGCCGGACAGGTCGGTCTTGTTCTCAGGAAAGCTGATGGTGTGCCAAACCAGGTCGCCAGACTTTCGAACCTTGCTGACCTCATGGCTAGTTCCCTCGATCATGAGCGTGCCAGTGTCATGCGGCTGGCCCCCACCCGTTGGATAGAAGCAGGTCTGGTCCAGGGCAATCTCGACCCGGTCAGAAGTAGACTCACCCACCTCGGTGACCACCGCCTCGAACTCGTTTCGATACGCGTCATGAAGGAAGAGCAGATCGGTCATTGGCCTGTATCTCCCGTGGCCGTTTTCGCTCCCGCTGCCGTTCGTTGCACGGCCTCGACGATTCTGGCGTAGCCGGTACAGCGACAGAGATTGCCGGAGAGGCCGATTCGAACCTCTTCCTCGGAGGGATGGGGGGTCCGTTCCAACAGCGCCCTAGCCGACAGGATCATTCCGGGTGTGCAGAAACCACATTGCACTCCTCCGGCCTCCAAGATGTTGGTTTGCAGGGGATCCATTTCCTCTGGACTGGGGGCGACGCCTTCGATGGTTGTGATCTCTCGGCCCTGAGTTTGCGCCGCTAGGTAGGAGCAGGAGTTGACCGGTTGGCCATCCACCAAGACCATGCAGGCCCCGCACTCACAATCATCACAACCTTCCTTGGTTCCGGTGAGGCCGATCTCGCCACGTAAGACGCTCAAGAGATTGCGTCCACCATCGATGGTCACGGGATAGCTGACCCCATTCACGTTCAGGAACACGCTCTTGCTCGTTTCTTGATTGCTCATTTCGCCGCTCCGTTTTGTGCCGCCGCGTTTCGTGCCGCCCCGATGCCTTCGGCTCGGTTCACCGGGATTGCGATCGTCTCCCCGGCCGCCCGCCTTCCTGCTGCTTCCAGCGCCCTCTTTGCCATGACGCCAACGGTGTGGCGACGGTACTTGTCGCTGGCCCGAAGATCTGAAATTGGTGAGGCCTGCTCCGAGGCCAACATTGCCACTGCTGACAATGATAAATCATCCAATGGAGTACCGATCAGGAGTTCCTCCAAACCCGTCAAGGCCAAGATGGTGGGCCCAACCGCGGTGAGGGCAACCGCAGCCTTGGCCACCGTGCCGTCATCATTCAAGGTCACCGCAGCACCGGCGCCAACAACGGCAATCTCCATAGCCCGGCGGTATTCAAGCCGTACATAGGCACTGCCTTCTTCCCCCATTCGCCGGGGAATCAGGATGGCGACACATAGCTCGTCGGGCCCAGCAGATGTGGTTCCCGGACCGGTCCACAGTTCAGCCAGCGGCACAGTTCGAGACCCCGACACGGACTGCAACACCGCCATTGCGCCCATCGCCAGCAATGGTGCGCCGGTATCCATGGCCGGTGATGCGTTCATCACGTTTCCGCCGATGGTGCCAACATTGCGGGTTGAGGGAGAACCGACCAACGCACTGGCATCAGCTAAGCCGCTGTAGCTGGCGGCAAGTAGTGGATGATTCATGATGGTGGCGTGGCTGACCATGGCCCCAACAAAGAGAAGCGGTGTTGGGTCATCTGATCCGCCGGGAACCATTCCAACGATGTCCAGCTCATCAAGCCGGTCGATGGCAACTAACTCGGTAGGGAGTGGGGCCTTTCCGACTCGAGCGCCAACCACCAGATCGGTACCTCCGGCAATAGGTCGAGCACCGTTGGCCATGGCTGCCAAGGCTTCGTCAAGAGTGGTCGCGACCAGTAGATGAGTCGTCATTCTCACGACCCGCCTTCAGAGATCGTGTCCCATACTCGTTCGGCCGTCATTGGTAGCTGTCTCATCGGTGATCCAATCAGCTTGGCCAGTCCGTTGGCGACCGCGGCAGCGGTGGCGATGTTCGGTGCCTCCGCCAGCCCCTTCGCCCCATGGGGTCCAGCATTCTCGGTGAAGACTTCAACGAACTGGGTGTGGATGGAAGGGGAGTCGGCTGCGGTTTGCAGCTTGTATTCCAGCAAGCTCGTGTTCATCTGCTTGCCGGTCTCGTCATATCGAGTGCCCTCGGTCAGGGCCTGGCCAATGCCCATGATGATGGCTCCTTCGACCTGGCCATGCGCCCCCATCGGGTTGATGATGGTTCCAGAGTCGTGATCGGCATGCACACTAATGACTCGGGTGACTCCCGTTTCCGGATCCAATCGAAGCCGAACGGCGTGGCAAGAGAATTGTGGGCCGACCCACGACGCCATGCCCTGATCGCCGACGCAATTCGCTCCAACAATGGGTGGGGCTACTGGGGGAGAACCAGAGCCGTGGCCCAGCAGCAACTTGCCGCTTCCGGCGATGGCGGCCAGTTTGGAAAGGGGTACTGCAGACTCCGGCGAGCCCGCAACCTGAGCCTTGCCATCAGCCAGCACAATGTCGGCCGGCGCAGCTTCCAAGCGGTCAGCGGCCAGCTCCCGTAGTTGCTCGGCGATTTGTTGTGAAGCCTCGACCACTGCTCGGCCGTTGTTGAGCAGGGTTTGGGAACCGGTGGCCCCCATGTCATAGGGGCCAGTGGCGGTGTCCTGGTAGATGATCTCGAAGTCTTCGGGTTTCATGCCGAGTTCGTCAGCAGCCAATTGGCGCAGGGTCATGACCGCGCCGGTGCCGCATTCTTGGGCGCCGGTGATGATCTGGCCTGCACCGTCATCATCAAGCTTCACGTAGGAGCCAGACGCCGAAGCGAAGCTTGGCCACCAACCAATGGCAACACCAATTGCTTCGTTCTCCGGTAGCTCTTGTCCGTAACCGGCGGCTTCGGTTGCTTGCTGGATGCAGCGTCGTAGGCCGATCTCTTCATAGGTTTGACCGAGGGGCCCGACCATGCCGGTGTCGACGGCGTTCTTGAGTCGGAACTTGACGGGGTCCATGTTGATTGCTTTGGCCACCTCGTCAATGTGTGACTCCAGGGCCCAACAAACCTGAGGTGCAGTGGGGGCCCGAACCGATCCGGATGGCTGATGATTGGTGTAGACGATCTGGGATTCGACCATCAGGTTGGGGACTAGGTATGGCCCAACCGCGTGCATTGCCGCTAGTTGAGGGAAGAAGGCGGTGTCGGCAATGTAGGCCCCGCAGTCGATAACGACATTGGCTTTGCGGGCAGTGATGGACCCGTCCTTGCGTACGCCGGTGGTGAGTTCAACCACGATTCCTTCACGGCGACGGTCAGGGATGGTGAACTCTTCTTCGCGGCTGAAGACCAATCGCACCGGGCGCCCGGCTGTTCTGGCAAGGGCAGCAACGTGGGCCTCGAAGTGGAAGCCGCACTTGCCGCCAAAACCGCCACCGAGATGAGGCACGATGACCCGGACCCGGTTGGTTGGCAGTTGCAGGGTTTCGCACACTCCGGCTCGAGCATCGAAGGGAACCTGGGTCGAGGTCCAGATGGTGACCTTGTTACCTTCCCACTGGGCCACAACGGCCCGAGGCTCGATTGGCGCAGCGTGAGACCCATCGGCAACATAGCGACTGGAGATAATCTGGTCAGCTTCGGCGAGGCCAGCATCAACGTCACCACGCTCCAAGGATGAGAACGAGGCAGTGTTGCCCGACCGGACCAGCCAACTTCCTGCTTCGTAGGATTCCCAATCCTCATGCACCAGAGGAGAGCTTTTGTCCATGGCCGCTTCCGGATCGAGGATGGGAGTGAGTTCTTCGTACTCAACAATGATGGCGGCGACGGCGGCTTCGGCAATCTCGGGTGTGAGAGCGGCAACAGCGGCCACGATCTCACCCTCAAAGCGCACGATGTCGCGGGCGAACAAGGTCCGGTCCTTGATCTGCGGGTCGTAGTGAACGTCTGGTACGTCGGCATCGGTCAGGACGGCAAGCACGCCAGCCATTTCCCTGGCCGCCGTCACGTCCAGCCTGGTGATTCGCCCGTGGGAGATACCTGAATACTTGAACTTGGCAGCCAGCATGCCAGTGAGGGTCAGGTCGGCGGTGTAGCGCCCAGAACCCGTCACCTTGTCCGGGCCATCGGCTCGGACGAAGCGGGGTATCTCAGTCGTCGTCATGATTCGTTCCTCTTTTCGCCGTATTGATGCTCAGCGGTCCGGCCGAGTCAGCATTGTTTCCAGATTGCCAGTATGCGAGATTGCCAGTGTTTCAGATTGCTGACCGAAGTACTGGATCCTGTCATGAATATTGGTGCTGTATTTCAGCAACGGATCCTGCCACCGATTCGACTGACCGGTACAGTCGCCCAGTGAACGATCTTTCCTTGGAAATGACCAGTGAACAGCGTGTTGACCTTGGTCAAGAAGCTGTCCGCTTTCTTGATGAGTTTCTTTCGTCTCTGCCCGACGCTCCGGCCTCCTACCCGATGGCGGATTCGGCGACTCTCAGTCGATTTCGCCAGGCGCCGCCTGAAGATGGATTGCCGCTCGATGGGCTCCTGGCCACGATTGCCGAGGCCAGCAACGTCGGTGCTGATTCGGCGGCGGGGTCTTTTCTCGGGTACATCCCCAATTGTGGAATCTATAGCGGCGCAGTTGGCGAGTTCATTGCCGCCGGATTGAATCGCTATACCGGCGGTAACCATGCCAGCACGGGAGCGGTGGCCATTGAGCAGGGGGTTATCGACTGGATTCTGAAGCTCTTCGGCTTGGGTCCAAAGGCGGCAGGTGTTCTCCTATCTGGTGGTTCGATAGCCAATCTGACCGCCATCGTTGCCGCCAGAACCCGGTTCGGGAATGACTTCAGAGACGGTGTCGTCTATGTCTCAGTCCAGGCTCATCATTCGGTGAACAAGGCTGCCCGCCTGGCTGGCATTGCCGATGACCGAGTCCGGATTATTGGTGCTGATCAACAACTGCGGATGGACATTGATCAGTTGGAGTTAGCAATTGAGGCTGACCTCGCCGCTGGCTTGAAACCATTGGCCATTGTCGCCTCGGCCGGAACAACTGACTCGGGAACCATTGATCCCCTGCAAGAAGTCGTCGACATTGCGGCCGCGCACGGGGCGTGGAGTCATGCCGATGCCGCCTACGGAGGATTCTTCCAGCTGACCGAGCGGGGCAGGGCTCGGCTTGGTGGGATTGAGCAGTTCGATTCGATCACCATTGATGCCCACAAGAGCCTCTTTATGCCCTTTGGTATTGGCGGCCTTCTAGTGAAGGATGGGGACACGCTGGTGGAGGCCAATGCTGGGGTTGGGTCCTACATGCAAGACGTCGTTGATGTCGAAGGACTGCCCCACTTCTTCGCCCTGGGCCCAGAACTAACCCGCCCGTTCCGCGGTCTACCGGTGTGGCTTGGTTTGCATTTGCACGGGGTCGGGGCCTTCCGCTCCGAGCTGGACCGAATGCTCAACTTGGCCGAGCGCGCCCAGCGAGAACTGGACCAGCTGGAACGGATCCGGACCGTTGGTCAACCCGATCTGAGTGTGGTCGTCTTCCAATCAATCCACGGCGATGCGGACAGCAAGTTCCTCTTCGACTACATCAACAACAGCGGTCGTGTGTTCTTGTCCAGCAGTGAGATCCACGGCAAGTTTGTGCTTCGTCTGGCGTTTCTTAGTCCCCGTACTAAGGACGATGACCTGGACGCGGTCCTCGAACTGATTGGGTCGGCCCCAAGTCCAGTCGAGTCAGATGACGAGATCCCTTAGAGACAGAGTCCCTCACTGACTCCGCGTCCGCAAAGAATGGTTCGCTGCACACCCTCTAGGACCACAAAATCCACGATCGGCTCATCGGATTCCTCATCCTCGTAAACAAGCGCGGCCGTGATCTCGAGCCGCTCTCCCTTGAGCGCGTCGTCACCGAAGTCGAGGATGTCGATGGTGATGAACGCACCGACTCCTTCGAACGCCAGAGGCTCTGCAACGATGATGACCCGAGGCGCGGGGTCTCCGGCGTGGCGCGTGCCAGCGACCATGTCGGCTAGGTCTTCCATGTCGACTGCTTTCAAAACTCCAAGCTCAGCCGCAACTTCGTCAAAGATGTCATCGGTCTGTCCCGGTGCGGCAAGAAAACGCTGGCTGGCCCAAGCTTCGGTTCCGTCAACGTTGACCTTCCACCAGATGGAGTCAGTGAATTGCCAGGCTTGGCCGAGGCCAGTAATGGTGTGGCCGACATCGATGGATGTGACATTGTCCAACACTGGATTTGAGGTACCTGGGGCCGAGCGGAAGTTGAGATCATCGTCCCAGCGAACACCAACGACCGAGAACACCGTTCCGATTGGTGGGAAGAAGTCCAGCGCCTCGCCGACTTCTTCGGGTGCAGTCGAGGCCGTAGTGGTTGTTGACTCGGTCGCCTCTGTTGATGTAGTTGAGCTTTCTGTTGACTCAGACGATAACCCGCCATCGGTAGTAGCCGAGGTTTCAAGTTCGGAACCGACATCGGACTCGGAGGATTCTGGTGTCTCGTCGAGAGATGCCGTTGAGGATCCACATGCGGCGGTTGTCATTGACAGGGCAAGGAGCAGGGCAAGTCGTCGCTTTCGCCTCGGCTTGGGATGGCCTGTCGCAGTATGTATTGACACGGCCTCTGCTGTCGCGGTCTCTGTTGTCACGGTTCCCTCGCTAATTGGTTGGGTTTCTTGTCGGCGACGCATGCTGGTGCATAAGTGTTCTCAATTTGAGCGTGAGTGGACCATGACGCTACATGCCGACATAGAGAAGCTCGAAGTCGAGGCTGGCGGATACAACTTCGGCTCCGGTCGAACGGTCAAGAACAACGACCGAGTCGCTGGGCATCAGTCCGGCTTCTGCGGGATCAATGAGTTCGACCAGAAGATGGTCGTCGAAGAAATGAAGGCCAGAAAAGGCCATGTCGAGCCTCTTCTCCCATAGCAATTCACCCGAGTTGGTGTCTCGCGTTCTGACCGTGGTTGTGTAGTGAGGGCTTCCGCTGTTGGTGAAGTCGCCGTAGGCCACCATGGAGCCATCGGGGCTGAAGGTGTGATAGCCGGCGTAGTCGTCCCCGTTCAACGAGATGTCCTGTTCGTTCACCATGTCAGCGTTGCCTTCGTTGTCGCCCAGTCCGGTGAACTCTCGGCCCGCCACTCGTTTGACGAAGCCGTAGCCCGTCTCACCAATGCCATAGGTCATGAATGGGTCGATTGCTTGGCTGTCGCCCGTCTGGCAATCAACGGCGAATGCCGGTACGGGGTATGTGTCTTGACCCTCCAGATTGTCGAAGGTGACTGCCTCTTGTTCGGTCACGGCCATGACATAGGTTCCGTCGTTGCGTTCGGTTGCGTGATGCATTGGGAGATCGGTTTCACAGACCACGGTGCCATTCAAGAGAGAGGCACTGGAAAAGAAGGTGAAGCCACCCTCGGCGGAAGTCTGATAGATGAAGTCCCCATCGGACCATGCCCAGACCATAGGGCCAAGGTGTAGGGAGGATCGATGGCCATCCTGGTAGACGTACAGTGTTGACTGCACCTGAGCGACCACAGTCTCGGCACCAACGGTGGTGGCGAAGGCAGTCAGGTTGGGGGTCTGCCCTGGCTCCTCGGGTGTCGGTTTAGCTTCGGCTTCGGGGTCTGCGGGGCCCAGTGTCCTCTCGAGGGTCGTTGTGCTTATCAGCCTCGAAACCGTAGAGCTGGAAACCGTAGAGGAAGCAGCCTTGTCGGTGCCCTCATCGCTGGCTGGTGTCTGCTCGGCCTGTCCTGTGCAGGCAGCTGCCAGTATTGACGCGATGGCGAAGGCAGCCGTGAGTTGAAGAAGACTCGAGTTCTGCCCGCCGCGCCATGTCATGGAGCCCAGTCTGACGCAAAGCAGCGGCATTTGGGGGTCAGGTCTGTTCAGCTTGGTGGCTGGAAGGAGATGACGGTGAAGGTGCCGTTGGCGGTAGCGATCAAACGATCATCGGCCCCAAGGACCTGAGCCTCCAGATGAACAATGGAACGGCCCCGTTTGAGCACGGTCGCGGTGGCCGCAATCGGCCCCTCAGCTACTGGGCGAATGAACCGCAGCTGTACCTCAACCGATGCACAGAACTGGCCCTCGTCCAACACACTCATTGTTGCCTTGCCCATGGCAGTATCGACCATGGTGAACATGACCCCGCCGTGGACAACTCCGTTCGGGTTGAGGTGATTGGGACCGATCTCAATTCTGGCCACTCCTCTTCCGGGCTCAAGGGATGTTTCATCATCCATTCGCATGTCGAGGAAGCTCTTGAGCGCGAACTCACCATACTCAGACGTCATGTCCTCAGCCTGACACATTGGCGGCTGGAGTATCCAATACAGCTCGAACGGAACTGGCAAGAGTCGACAAGGCAAATGGCTTGGCCAAGAAGTGCTCACCCAGCAGTTCAGTTTCTAATGCTTGAGCGGAATAACCGCTGGTGAAGAGCACTCGAAGGCCTGGAAGTCTGGGGCGGACCTGTCTCGCCAATTCCTGGCCAAACATGACCGGCATCTCAACATCGGTGATGAGAAGGTGGATGATGTCTTCATGTTCGTCAACAATGGCAAGGGCTTCGAGAGGATCGCTTGCGACCAAGACTCGGTACCCGAGCCGAGAGAGGATGAGCTCTTCCGCATGTCGAGTGTCGCTGTCGTCCTCGACTACCAGGACAGTCTCAGTCCCTCGTGACGGCTGGTCTTTGATAGGGCTGGGTTCTTGATCTGGATCCAGCCTGGCCAACGGAAGAAGCACTCGGACGGTCGTTCCCTTACCCTCCTCGCTTTGTATGGAGACCGAGCCATTCAATTGTTGGACAATGCCATAGACCACGGTGAGGCCGATCCCTTGACCATGGCCAATGTCGTTGGTACTGAAGAAAGGCTCAAAGGCTCGAACCAAAACATCGGGTCTCATGCCACCCCCGTCATCGATGCAAAGCAGTTCAACGTATTCGCCGGGTTCTAGGCCGTCGGCCTGAACCTCGGCTGCGTCGGCTACGAGGAGCGTATTCCTGGTTCGCAGGGTGATCCGGCCAACTGGTTGGGATCCCTCAAGTGGCGTCTCGTTGCAATGGCTGCCACCATCACCACTGTCAAGTCGGTGAATGGCATCACATGAGTTTCGAGCAAGGTTCACGATGACCTGTTCGAGGCTTCCCTGATCACCGCGAAGGATCCTTAGTTTTGGGTCAAGATCAATGGTCAGGTCGGCGACATTGCCGACCATTGACCTGAGAGTGGAGTCCACGCCAAGCAGCACCGAATTGAGGTCAACGGTCGATTTTGATCCGACCGATTGGGTGCTGAACAGGAGGAGCTGATCGGTTAGCGCCACCGCTCGGTCAACGGCTATTCGAATGGCGTGGACATAGCGGGTGTTTGGATCGGATGAGTCAGCACCAAAGGCGATGAGATCGCTGTAGGTCTTGATGACGGTCAACAGGTTGTTGAAGTCATGGGCTACGCCGCCAGCCAGTCGCCCAACGGCATCCATCTGTTGGATCTTCGACTCCTTGCTGCCGCGAAGCGCTCGATTGGTGGTATCGGCCAGGGAACCTCGTAACCCTACGGTCATTCCGTGTTCAATAATGGGCCCGACGAGTCCATCGAACCACATCACCGTTCCCTCAGCCGTGGTCATTCGGCATTCGAAGTGCTTGTCCACCTGCTTGGTAATCGCTGTCCCGCAAGCTTCGGCAACATTGGGGAAGTCCTCCGGATGGATGCGGGAGGTCCAGAAGCCGGGGGACAGCCATTCCTCCTTAGTGAATCCCCAAGTATCGAAGTGGTTCCCGATCAGTTTGGTAAACCGTTGCTGGGCGACATCGGCCTCCCAGGTCATGATGGTGGAACGTGCTTCGTTGGATGGTGTGTCTACTCGCTCTGAGTCGAGGCGCGACGGATCACCAGGTATCCGGGAGGGTGGCGGCGGCATGGCCAAGAGAGTAGTCAGGTGAGTGTGGCTCGGTCACCTGCTAGAGTCATTCATTAACAGGTCTAATGAATACAACGCAAGAACATTAGCACGAGTAATGAGGATGAACCGATGGAAATAGCACCTTCACCCCGTCTGGCAGGCAAGGTCGCCATTGTGACCGGAGCTGGAAAAGGTATTGGAGAAGCGATCGCCCGACGTTTCGCTGCCGAGGGAGCGAGCGTTGTTGTTAATGACGTCGACACCAAGACAGCCCAATCGGTAGCGGCCGACATTGTGGCCAACGGGCAAACAGCACTGGCTGGTCCCGCCGATGTTTCTAATGCTGAACAGGTCGGGGCCATGGTCGATCTCACCATGGAGACCTACGGCAAGATCGACATCTTGTTGAACAATGCTGGCCTGGTCTCGCCAATGCTGCACTTCCTTGAAGCGGATGAAGCCTGGTGGCGTCGCATCATCGACGTCAACCTCACTGGAACGTTCCTGACCTGCCACCGGGTGGCCAAGATCATGGTCGAAGCTGGTGAAGGCGTCATCATCAATATGTCGTCGGGTGGGGCAACCAGGGCACATCGAGCGTTCACCTCATATGACGCCTCCAAGGGGGGTATTGAGGCCTTCACGCGGGCACTAGCGCTTGACCTTGGGCCCTACGGCATCCGGGTCAATGCCTTGATGCCGGGATCCATTGACACCATGGGACTAGATCTGCAAGACCGAATCCTGCGCGGCGAGAACGTTCCAATGAGCCGCATTGGTGAGCCATCCGACATGGCCGGACCGGCGGTATTCCTGGCCAGCGATGATGCCAGCTATGTGTCAGGAGACGTGTTGCGAGTAGACGGTGGCATGTTGGCCCAGCAGCGCTCGGCCACCGTTGACATCATGCCACCCAAAGACTTTCCCAAGGTCGGACGACTCGCCTGAGCGTCGTGCCATGAGTAGTCAGCAACGCAGCCAACCAATCAGTCAGCAACACAGTCAGCGACACGTTGACACCATCATCATCGGCGGTGCTGTCATGGGAAGTGCTGCCGCCTACTTCCTCACTGAACACCCAGACTACGACGAGACCGTGTGCGTCATCGAGCCAGATCCAACCTATGAGAAGGCGTCGACACCTCGTTCTGGCGGAAGTTTTCGCCAGCAATTCTCGACCCCCCTGAATGTGTCGGTCTCACAATTCGGGCTGGATTTCGTTGATGACTGGTTTGATCGTGTGCAGGTTGAGGGGGAAGCTCCCGACCTTGGATTCCGGGACACTGGCTACCTCTTCCTCATCGACCAACAGCGGCTGGCCGGGTATCAAGCCAGCCATGAAGTGCAGAAGTCTTGTGGTGCTGATGTCCGACTATTGGATCCAACAGAACTTGAAGCAGCATTTCCCTATCTAAATGCCGACGGCTTAGTTTCTGCCAGCCTCGGGGCCCGAGAAGGAACCCTGGACCCGTGGGCCTTCATGAACGGTTTTCGCCAGAGAGCACGGGCCAATGGTGCGACCTACATTGTTGACAAGGCAACAGGAATTAGTCAAGGCGCCGGATCCATGAAGGAAGTCCAGTTGGCCTCGGGGGAGACCATCAGTTGCCAACGGGTCATCAACTGCGCCGGACCGCGGGCCAACGAAGTGGCAGCCATGGTTGGCCTTGATCTGCCGGTCGAACCCCGAATTCGAAGCACCTTCGTCTTCGATTGCCGCACACCGATTGATCAGGTGTTCCCGCTCACCATCGACACCACTGGCGTTCACGTTCGACGTGAAGGTGCCCAATACCTGGCGGGCACGGTTCCCCCTACTGATGTTGCCGTTGACCCCGACGACCTGCGGGTTCGGACCAGCGAATTTGAGGAGATCATTTGGCCATCGTTGGCCAATCGGATTCCACAATTCGATCAGATCAGCCTCACATCATCGTGGGCTGGTCACTACGCCTACAACACACTGGATCACAATATGGTCGTTGGCTCGACCCCGGTTGATGAGTTCTACTTCTGTAGCGGCTTCAGTGGCCATGGCCTCCAGCAGGCCGCCGCGGTTGGCCGAGGGCTGGCCGAGCTGATCGTGCACGGTTCCTACCAGACCCTTGATCTCTCGCCTCTTGGCTATGAGCGTGTACTGCGCAATGAGCCAGTCCTGGAAGTCAACATCATCTGATGAGACAGGGATCGGACAAGTAATCACTATGGAACTCAACTTCGAACGAATGCGCTCCCTCTGGCTTGTTTCTCAGCACGGATCCATGGCGGCGGCGGCCCACCATCTTGGTGTTACCCCGTCTGCGGTGTCCCAACAGATCGCGAGTCTGGAAGAAACGGTAGGAACTGAACTGCTCCAAGCCCAAGGACGAGGGGTTGCTCTTACTTCTACTGGGCAGTCCCTTGCCGATCGAGCAGGTCAGATGGTTCGGTCCTTGGAGAGCGCCGGGGCGATGATGGAGGAACAGCTTGCTGTTACCTCTGGGGCTTACCGAGTTTCCTCAATCCCAACCGCCGCCCTTTCCCTGGTGCGACATGCCGTCCGTATGTTGCAGCACACCCACCCACAGTTACAGATGTCAGTGATCGATCAGGACCCAGACACGAGCATCCATCAACTCCAAAGTCAGCAGGTTGACCTTGCGGTCGTTGATGTCTTTGATGATGAGCCATGGCTTGTTCCCAACGGGCTGACAGCAACATCGTTGGGCCATGAAACCATGCAACTCTTCGTTCCTGAGTCCATGAACTTGCCAGAGGGGCCATTGGAATTGTCCGAACTTTCCGAAGCATCATGGATCTGTTCACCAGCATTTGTTGCCTACAGCAATACGGTTCGTAACTGTTGTCGCCAAGCAGGCTTTGAACCCAACATTCGGTGGGAGACTGATGACATCTTCCTGATGCAGCACTATGTTGCCGATGGATTTGGAGTCGCGTTGCATCCCCCATTCTCCACTTCGTCACCACCGCCAGGTGTTGCCATTCGGCCAGTAGCTGGCGATCCAATCAATCGCGAAGTTCTTGCCATCACCAGGACCTCTTCTGCGGCCCGCCCGATTGAACAAGAAGTGCTCAACCAGCTCCAGCTATCCGCTCAAGAGTCGTCCCCAACATTCATCTCCAACGTGTGAGAGCAACCATGTCCCCAAACTCAGACCAAGCTGCCACTTCCGAGACTCGCCTCGCCGTCGATATTGGCGGAACTTTTACCGATATTGCGTTGGAACAAGGCCGCGGTTCCCAAGCTCGTTCGACAGTGGTCAAGACTCTTACCACTCATGATGCACCAGAGCGTGGTGTCATTTCCGGCATCGCCGAGGTCTTGGATCGTGCAGGAGTTGCAGCCGACCAGGTCAGCACCATGGTGTACGGAACAACGCTGGCGACCAATATGTTGATTGAGCGCAAGGGTGCCCCGATTGCTTTGATCACCACCGAGGGGTTTCGAGACACCCTGGCCATTCGTAACGAGAGTCGCTACGAGCAGTACGACCTCAACATTGATCTTCCCGAACCCTTGGTCCCCCGACGACTCAGGCTGCCGATTCCGGAGCGGATGAACGTCCGAGGCGAAGTCCTCCTGGATCTGGATGTGGAAGCGGTCGCCGCCACCGTCCCGATTCTGATAGAGGCTGAAGTACAGAGCCTGGCGATCGGCTTCCTCCATAGCTATGTGAATGACAGTCACGAGATCCAGACTCGGGACATCTTGGCCAAGCTCCTTCCCGATGTCGAGATCTCCATCTCTAGTGAGGTGTCTCCGGAGATGCGGGAGTACGAGCGGATTTCCACCACCTGCGCCAATGCCTATGTGCAACCGCTCATCAGCAGTCACCTTGCTCGACTCGAATCAGAGTTGCATCGTGTTGGGATCCACTGCCCGCTCTTCTTGATGTTGTCCGGCGGTGGCATTACGACTCTGGAAACCGCCCGCCGCTTCCCGGTGAGGTTGGTCGAATCTGGACCAGCCGGAGGAGCAATCTTTGCTGGCCACATCGCTAGGCAGCTCGGCCTCGATGAGGTTGTTTCCTATGACATGGGAGGGACGACGGCCAAACTGTGCTTGATAGACGATGGCATGCCTCACACCTCTCGGAACTTCGAGGTAGCTCGGATCTACCGGTTCATGAAAGGCAGCGGCCTCCCACTACGAATCCCGGTCATCGAGATGGTCGAGATCGGTGCTGGTGGTGGGTCGATCGCCCATGTTGATGCCCTGGGGCGAATTGCTGTTGGACCCGAAAGCGCCGGATCCGAGCCTGGCCCGGCGGCCTATGGCCAGGGAGGGACCGAGCCAACTGTCACCGACGCTGATGTTGTGCTTGGTCGGATCGACCCGGACAATTTCGCCGGTGGCACCATGACCCTGAACCGTCCAGCAGCGGAGGAAGCAATGGTCAACGCTGTTGGTTCCAAGCTTGGGTTGGATGCCACCGAATCGGCGCTTGGTGTTGCCGAAATGGTTGACGAGAACATGGCAAACGCGGCCAGAGTGCACGCCATTGAGTCAGGTGAAGTAGTTGAGGCTCGGACGTTGATTGCCTTTGGCGGAGCCGCGCCGTTGCATGCCGCTCGCATCGGCGAGAAGCTCGACATGAACAGGGTGATCATCCCGCCTGGAGCTGGCGTTGGTTCTGCCCTCGGTTTCCTTCGGGCGCCGGTTGCCTACGAAGTCACTCGAAGCTTCCACCAGAGGCTGAGCGAACTCGACGCCAACGCTTGCAACCGGCTTCTGGAGGGGATGCGCGTCGAGGCCAATGCCGTTGTCATCCCCGGTGCTGCCGGGCGCCCGCTGGTGGAAACTCGCCTGGCCTATATGCGCTATGTCGGCCAGGGTCATGAGGTTGGGGTTGAGCTGCCAATCAAGATCGAGGCTGTCCGTTTCGACGTCGACACCCCCGGTGCATTAACCGAGGCGTTCCTAGCTTCCTATCACCGGTTGTATGAGCGCTCCATTCCCAATCTGGAAATCGAGATCCTGAGCTGGGTTCTGACCATTGGCACCGAACCCGAAGCGATACCCGACGCCGTTCCCCGTGATGCAAGCCAGCCGCCACCGAAAGTAACGGTGGCCGGGACTCGTCGCCTGGTCGAGTCTTCAACCGGTGAAACTGTTGATGCTCCGGTCTATGAACGAACTGCGCTCGAACCGGGGTCCGTTATTCCTGGTCCCGCCGTCGTCGTTGAAACCAACACCGCCACGGTCATCACCTCTCGTTATGTCGCTCATGTTCACCCCGACGGTCATCTCATCCTAGAAACTGCCAACCTCGACAAGGGAGCATCCCAATGACTTCGACAGGCTCCAGCAGTGCCCTGGCCCAAATCCATCTTCATGTGATGTGGAACCGCCTGATTGCCGTGGTTGAAGAGCAAGCCCAGACCCTGATCCGGACGGCCTTCTCCACCAGCGTCCGAGAAGCCGGTGACCTTGCTGCCGCGGTGTTTGACGGCGAAGGTCGCATGCTGGCCCAAGCCATCACTGGTACCCCCGGCCACATCAACGCCCTGGCTGCCTGCGTGGTGCACTTCGTCGAGAAGTATCCAATGGAGCAGATGCTTCCCGGCGACGTCTACATCACCAATGATCCGTGGTTGGCTTCTGGACATCAGCACGACATCACCGTCGCTACCCCCGTCTTCTTCGATGGAGTCGCTGTCGCCATTGTGGCCAACACGTGCCATGTGGTTGATATTGGCGGACGAGGGTTTAGCCCCGATGGCCGCCAGGTCTATGAAGAAGGCCTCAACATCCCGATCCTTCACCTGTTCACCGAAGGCGTTGCCAACGAGACCTTGTTGGAGATCGTTCGGATGAACGTCCGAGAATCGGACCAAGTCATCGGTGACATCTACTCCTTCGCCGCCGCCAATGACATCGCTGCCAATCGTCTGGTCTCGATGATGGAAGAGTTCGACATCAGCGACCTCGATGAGTTAGCCAACTTCGTCATCGATCGATCTCGCCAAGCAACCCTGGATAGGATCAACGAACTGGACCATGGGACCTTTCATAACGAGCTAACCATGGACGGCTACGACAAGCCAGTCACCCTGGCTGCTGCCCTAACCATCAGCAAGGACAATATCCATATTGACTATGCGGGAACCTCGCCAGCTTCCAGCTATGGCATCAATGTCGTTCTCAACTACACCAAGGCCTACACCACCTACGGAATCAAAGCCGTCGTTGCCCCCGAGATCCCCAATAACTATGGATCGATCGAGCCCTTCACCTTCAGTGCGCCCGTTGGCTGCATCCTCAACGCGCCCCGACCCTACGCCGTGGCGGCCAGGCACATCATTGGCCACCTCTTACCTGACACGATCCTGGGTTGCCTTGATCAAGTTGTCGAGGGAGGGGTGCAAGCCGAGGGCTCTTCTTCGCTCTGGAACATCCAGCTCCGCAGTGGTCCCTCGGTCTCAACCGACACGGACTACGAGGGAGATGTGCCAGAGTTCGAGATGACCCATTTCAATAGTGGGGGAGCAGGGGCCAGGCCAACCAAGGATGGACTCAGTGCCACCGGTTTCCCCAGTGGAGTTCGGGGTGTTCCCGTTGAAGCAACCGAGTCGATCGTGCCCATCGTGTTCTGGCGCAAGGAACTTCGTGAAGACTCCGGCGGAGCAGGCCACTATCGGGGCGGGCTCGGCCAGGTCATCGAACTTGCCGGTGACGGGGGAGCTCCCTTTGATGTGTTGGCCATGTTCGAACGTGTTCAGAACGCTCCTCGTGGCCGCCACGGTGGGCTTGACGGTTCCAAGGGCAGCGTGGAGTTAGCATCTGGCCAGGTGCTGCGATCAAAGGGACAGCAGTCGATTCCCGCCTATGACCGCTTGCTGTTAGCCATGCCTGGCGGTGCTGGACTTGGGGATCCTCACCAACGACCGGCCCAAACCGTGGCTGCTGACTTGGCCGACGGCCTGATATCGGCTGAGTCAGCTCGCGATGAGTATGGCGTCGTTGTTCTTCGTGACGGAACTGTTGATGAGTCCGGTCGGTAGCAAGGACGGTCGCCGAGCTATTCCTTGTAGCCAATGATGGAGTACGAGCCAGCAACACCATCATCTTCTTGGGTCAAGAGGATATTGACGATGAGTTCATCCCCCAGTTCATAGGTTCGAGAGGTGAACTTCTCACCGTCTGAGCTTTGGGTTATGTCACTTGAGGGCTCGCGCCCATCCAGGGCCGACTCGAACTCGGCCAAGACCTGGTCGAAGTCGCCGTTACCTTCAAAGAAGATGGAATAGGCAGTGGTTCCGGAATCGGGGTCGGCAATCTTGGAACTGGTGGCGACGGTGAGTCCGGACGGAATGGGAAACTCTGAGGGCCAGCCTTCGACAATGTCCTCGCCGGTGGTGAACAAGGTTTCTCCGTCTCCATCCGTGATTTGGACAGTTCCCTCGTCTTCATCGGCATTGAACTCGATGACTTCGCCGTCTTCGCCGGTGATGATCATTTGGCCATCATCGGCATTGATCTCGACGCTGGCACCGCTGTCTCCCGCGATGACTTCTTCGAGAACTTCCTCGGTGGCCCGTTCGGCTGCCTTGTCGATGATTGCCCCGCACCCGGTCGTGACGGGGATAAGTGTGGCGACGCCAATTGCTAGGTACTTGTTCATTCTGGGTTCCCTCCAGTTTCTTGCTGTTGTCTATCGGCAAAGCGTTGGGTGAAACTGAGTGTCTGGACGAATGTCACAATCTTCAGCTTGCACTCGGTGCCGCGAGTTAGTAACGCATAAGGTCGTTGTTTCGTTCCGACCTTGTTGTCAGCTCGCTTCCAGTAGGAGAGCGGCAAGCCGTTGAGCGGCAGTAGCGGGAGCAAGGTCAAAGCTGTTTAGCTCGGCCATGATCTGTGTGCCCGCTGCTGACTTCATGACGTCACCGGCAGCGAGATGCAGGATCTGCTCCAAACGAGCCTCGACCTCAGCTTCTTGCCGCAGCAGTTGACGACTCGAGCGTTTGTCACCTTCATCCAAGAATCCACGATGGGTTTGGATTTCTTGCCAAAGCTCATCAAACCCAACGCCTTCCAGACTCTTGAGCATGATCACTGGAGGGCGCCGCCCCCACGCCTCCTCGCGACCGGTCATATGACTGAGGTCCAGCATGATCTGGAGATCACCACGAACCTCGTTTGCGCCCGGTCGGTCAGCCTTGTTGACCACGAAGATGTCGGCCACTTCGAGCAGGCCAGCCTTGTTGGCCTGGACGGCATCTCCCGTCCCGGGGTTCATAACAACAATGGTGGTGTCGGCGGTGGCGGTCACATCGACCTCAACCTGGCCAACGCCAACAGTTTCGATGATGATCGGATCAAAGCCACAGGCGTCAAAGACCCGGACCGCGCCGGGAACCGCCAGGGCGAGGCCGCCGGAGTGGCCGCGAGTTGCGATGGAACGGATGAAGGAGTCAGAGTCTGGATCATCCATGCGGATCCGGTCGCCGAGGATGGCCCCGCCACTCAGGGGGGAGGATGGGTCCACAGCCAGGATGGCTGGCCGAGCTCCGTTCTTGGTTGCTTCCTTGATGAGCTGGCCGACCAGAGTTGACTTGCCAGCACCGGGCGGGCCGGTAATGCCAATCACGGTGGCGTCCTGGCCAAGGGCGTGGGTGAGCGAGGCGACCTCATCTGCCGGACCGCCTCCCCGTTCGACCAGGGTGAGCAGCCGGCCAATGGCATGGCGGTCTCCGGCAAGCGCCTTGTCGAGAACTTCTGCTGGGGTGAGGCCGCGAAGGCTCACGAGTCCGCGGCCAGGATGGCATCTCGTACGGCACCGACGACCTCTTGTGAGGAGGCCCCTGGAGTGAGTATTGCCGCGATCCCCTTGTCGAGGAGAGGCTGGATGTCATCGTCGGGAACAATGCCACCGACCACGACGGGGATGTCAAGGTCAGCGTCGCGCAGAGCTTGGACCATGCGGGGAGCCAACGTCATGTGGCCAGCATTGTGAAGCGACAGGCCAATGGCATCGGCGTCTTCTTGCTGGGCAGCAGAGACAATATCTTGGGTGGTTTGGCGGAGACCAAGATAGATAACCTCAAAGCCGGCATCGCGCAAGGTCCTGGCCACAATCTTCACCCCGCGATCGTGTCCGTCATAGCCAACCTTGGCCAGGATGACCCGCATCGGCCCATAGGCGGCTGCGGCTGCGATCGCCGGGTCAGTCTCGCCTGTACTTGTTGATTCGCTCATCTACACGGTCGCTTTCTCATCTACACGGTCGCTTCTCAACTACACGGTCGCTTCTCAACTACATGGTTGCTTTCTCAACATAGGTGCCGAATACACCTCGTAGGGCTTCGACAATTTCGCCTTCGGTTGCCATGGCTTGAACAGCGGCGATGGTGGCGGGCATGGTGTTGGTTGTTGGTTCTTCGGCTGCTGCCACCAGGTCGGCTAAGGACGTTCGGACCCTGTCGCTGTCTCGATCATGCTTGGCGTTTGCCAGCCGCTTGAGTTGGTAGTCCTCCACGGTGGAGTCAATACGCAACAGACTCTGCTCATCGGAGTCGCCGTCGGTGAACTGGTTCACGCCAACCACGATGCGGCGACCGGCATTAATTTGTTGCTCAAACCGATACGCGGCATTGGCGATCTCGCTGGTGAAGTAACTGTTGTCAATTCCAGCAAAAACCCCTTCGAGGATCGAGCCCTGCCCCAGCTGATCAAGATGGGCAAAGATGGCTTCAGCTTGACGCTCCATCTCATCGGTCATCCACTCCACATAGTGGGAACCACCGAGGGGATCTGCAACCGAGGTCACTCCGGTTTCATGGGCCACGATCTGCTGGGTTCGAAGAGCAATACGAGCGGCGTCTTCGGTTGGCAGCGCCATAGCTTCATCGAAGGCGTCAGTGTGCAGGCTTTGGGTGCCGCCAAGTACCCCGGCCATGGCCTGGATGGCGACGCGGGCGATATTGATTTCGGGTTGTTGTGCCGTGAGCGAGACGCCAGCGGTTTGGGTGTGGAACCGGCACAGCATCGAGCGCTCGTCCTTGGCGCCGTAGCGTTCCTTCATCCAGGTGGCCCAGATTCGGCGAGCTGCCCGAAACTTTCCGATCTCTTCGAAGAAGTCGCTGTGGCTATTGAAGAAGAAGCTCAGTCGGGGAGCGAAGTCATCGACGTCGATACCGGCGGCGATGGCGGCCTCGACATAAGCGAATCCGTTGGCCAGGGTGTAGGCCAGCTCTTGGGCCGCGGTGCTGCCTGCCTCGCGGATGTGGTAGCCAGATACCGAGACTGGGTGCCACTTGGGCATCTCGGCCGAGGTGAAACGGATCAGATCGGTGACCAGACGCATGGATGGCCTTGGAGGGAAGATGTACTCCTTCTGAGCCTGATATTCCTTGAGCAGATCGTTCTGGATTGTTCCGGCCAGGTTTGCCCGTGTTGTCCCGGTTTCCTCGGCGTTGGCGATGTACATGGCCATGATGATGTTGGCTGGGCCGTTGATGGTCATCGAGGTAGAAACACCGCCGACGTCAATGTCGGCGAAAAGATCTCTCATGTCGGCCAGGGTGTCGATGGCGACACCGCACCTGCCGACCTCGCCGATGGACCAATCGTGGTCGGAGTCGTGTCCCATCAGGGTTGGCATGTCAAAGGCAGTTGAAAGTCCGCCTCCACCATTGTTCAGGATGTCCTTGAACCGCATGTTGGTGTCTTCGGCCGTGCCAAATCCGGCGAACATTCGCATGGTCCAGAGGCGAGACCGGTACATGGAGTTGTAGACACCACGCGTATAGGGGTATCGCCCTGGATAGGGCGCATCGCCGTAGACGGGGTCGACAGGGACGCCAGACATGGTTTCCCAATCAGCATCACGAAGCCGCGCTTCATCATAGGTTTTTTGCCACCGAGCCCTGTCAGGGTTAGCAGTTTGCTTGCTCTCCGGGTGAACAGCGTTGTCAGCCATGAGGGCTCCTCCAAAGATCTTTGACGTCAGATAGTTGGACATCCGACTAATGGTAAGAACTAAGATAGCGCTCGTGACCCAACCTGTCGATCTGATCGCTGAGGCCAAGCGGAACTGGGACAAGCGGGGTTGGGCTGAATCCGATGCCATGGCGGCGGCCACATCCATCACTCGGGCCCACCAGATCGTGCTTAGCCGGATCAACCAAGCCTTGCTGCCCTTTGAACTGACCTTCTCCCGATACGAGGCGCTCGCTCTCATCAGCTTTTCCCGGGAGGGAGCTCTGCCGCTCGGCAAGATGGGCGAGCGGCTGCAGGTTCACCCAACGAGCGTCACCAACACCATCGACCGGTTGGAAGCCGATGGCTTAGTGGAGCGTGTTCCTCACCCCAGTGACAGACGAGCCACCCTGGCCAAGATCACCGGCGAGGGCATGAGTCGCTTGGAGAAGGCGACAGACGCGATGGAGTCCATCCGTTTCGGTCTGGGCCAGGTTGATCCTGAGCCAGTTATCAGAATCACCGATGTCTTGGTTGAGGTACGTCGATCCGCGGGTGACGTTCCCTAGTGACTGAGGCACAGCAGGCCAGAACACAGCAGGCCAGAACAGGACAAGCAATGGGGTCTCGAGATGTTCGTGCCGTTGCTCTTGGTCTCTTCGCCGTGGCGTATGGCACCAACGTCTCTACCCCGTTCTTGGTGCTCTACCAAGAACGAATGGACCTCTCACCCAGCCAGACGATGGCGATTTTCGTTGTGTATGTTGCCGGTATTTTTCTGACTCTTTTCGTTGCTGGACCGCTTTCGGATCGGTACGGACGTCGAGCAATCATGACCCCATTCGTTCTTCTGTCGGCCCTATCATCGCTCATCCTCATTCTGGGACGAGACCGCTACTGGCTATTGCTCTCAGGCCGGGCCCTGCTCGGCATGGTGAGCGGCTGTGTGCTTGGGGTTGGGGCAGCCTGGATCCAGGAACTCCTCGGAAAAGGAAACGAGCAGCGGGCGGCGGTACTCCTGACCATGGTGACCTATGTTGGGTTCGGGTTCGGTCCGATCACCTCGGCCTTGTTGGCTGAAACCCTGCCGAGTCCTCTGGTTACTCCTTTTGTCGTTCATGTTGTCTTCACCCTGATGCTGCTTCCCTGGCTCGTTCGAGCCCATGAGACGGTGAAACGAGTGGAGCCACTGGCACCCATTCGTTTGTCCTTTGGAGTCCCAGCATCCCAGCGAAGAGCATTCCTGATGACCATTATTCCTCCAGCTCTTTGGGTCTTCGCGTTTGCTTCTACGTCCTTTGCCCTGTTCCCGGTTCTATTGGGTGAGTCCATTGGTGAATCGGGTCTGTCTGCGTCCAAGGTGATTGTCGCTGGTGTGGCTGGGACGCTCACGGCCTTGTCCGGGGTCTTGGCTCGGCCGCTGGTCAACCGTGTTGGATCCAGACGGGCGCTCCCCATCGGGGTTGGTCTTGGTGCTGTTGGCTACCTGCTCGGATCGGGTGCCTATTTCCTCGGTGACTGGTTGCTCCTTCTCCCTGCGGCCGTCGTTCTTGGCACCTCATCGGGGACACTCACGGCTGGCTGCCTCACTCGCCTGGGGGAGATGTCTGATGATGAGACCCGTGGGGCTTGTGACTCGACGTTCTACCTGCTGGCCTACCCCGGGATGGCGGTTCCGCTTGTAATCACTGCGCTAGCCAGCCAAGTTGGCCTTGATGCTGCCCTCATAGTGATGTGCGCAACGGGAGTCTTCGCTGCAGTATTGGTGTCGACTCTGGCTCGGCTCGAATCAGCACCAGCGGGCCATCGGCTCAGGAGTAGTTGATGGTGACCTGAGCTCGATGGCCGTCGGTCAACTCGATGAGTTGGCCAGCAATGTCTGGCGGCCGAAGGTCAATCTCAATTCCCTTGTCACCTTCTTCGGCTGGCTCCAGGGAAAGGGTGACTGCGCCAGTGCCACTGGAGACAAGGCAGACGGGAATCGGTTCTCTCGCCGCCTCGGCCAGCATCTCTTGTGCCAATCGAAGGATCAGGTGTGCCCGAGCAGCATCTTGGACCGGAGCGGCTTGCCAATCGACAGAGATGAACGCACCAGCCTCTTCCTTCAAGGCCGCTGCTTCGATCTCGACTGCTGTTCGGAGGAGATCATCACTGTCGAGGAGGGGGCTTTCGGTTGATTCCGGGGCAACAGAGACGCTATGTCGCCAGGTGCGTTCGGATCGTTGCAGTTCCAGCTCCCATAAGGTCTGAGGCTCGATATCGGAGAAGCCCTGGCCTAGTCGTTCGTTGTCGGCTTGAAGCAAGGTGATCTGGCTGCTGAGTTCCCGGTTGGCGGCTCGTAGTTCGACAGCGCTTGTCTGTAGGGTCTTGACCCGTCTTTCCTGTTGCTCGTTCTCGGTTTCAAGCCTCTTCACTGATGCTGTGGCCGTGTCGTGGCGGGCTTCGATCTCGGAACGTTCTCGGGCGTCTCGGCTGGCGTCCGCCTCAAGTTCCTCTATTGCCGTCGCTGATTCTCGTTGTAACTCAGCGGCGTGCCTGCGAGTCCGAATGAGGATCGCGAGAAGAACGACGGCAGCAACAAGCGCTGTGATGAGCGGGGCGAGCATCTTCTGACACTATCCAGGCTCCGCACTCGAGAGTCATCGCCCGGCGTGATCATTCCAGGACGATTTGCTGGTCAAGTTCAACGGCCAGGAACTGCTTGTGGAGACCGCGCCGAAGGCCTCGGCGGACGAGTCGTGAGCCAATTGGAGAGAATCTAGGCATGAGCCTTACGGCGACATCCTTGTTGGCGCAGAACGCTCAATCCCTTTACCTACGGGGAATTCTGTTGTGACCGGACGTAAGGAAATACTAATGCCTGAACAGTGGTGCAAAGTGTCGTTGCTTGTGGGAGAATGACAGGACTGGAATTACACTCCAGTAGTGGATTCGTGACGGTGTGGGACAGTCGTGAGTTTGGCCGATTGGTCCTTAAGTCTGTCGATGTAGCGGTCGATGAAATCACATGTGTGGCCGGTGGGTCACGGGTGACACGAAAGATGATGACAAAGATGAAGAATCGCACGTCTCGTTCCCTTCTTGTGGTAGCACTTGTTGCTGCCCTGCTGAGCTTTACCAGTAGTGCTGGTGCTGCCCCTGGCGATGGCTCACCCGACCTGGATCTAGGCCCGTTTGGTCCTGGCTTGATCGATGGCTCTGCCCCGTTCGATACCACCGGAAACTGTGGTTCCAGCGGAGAGACACCCGGCGATGACTGCGGGCCTTCCAACCACATTGTTCGCTCGCAGGACACCGTTAGCTATGTCTGGTCGGTAACGGCTGACGATTTCGCTCCCGGTGACACCGAGCTCGCTGATGTTGTGATGGAACAAACCATCGCCCCCAGCGCCAGTGCCGACGTTGCCTTTGTTGGCGTGCCGGCAATTTGCACCCCGGCTGGCGGTGGGGGAACGACCCCGCCTTCAGAGATCCGAGACAATGGCGACGGCACGTTCACTCTGGTTTGCAACCTCGGAGTCTTTACTGAAGGCCAGCAGAAGTCATTCTCTTCGGTAGTCAAGGTTGCCGGAACTTCACTGAACGGTCAGTCCTTCACCTCTACGCAAGAGGTTTTTGCCCGCGATGACCAAGGCGCTGATCGAGCAACACCCGACTCCGAAGCTGCCATCCTCGAAACCATCTCTGCCGCTCCGGCCTATGACCTTTCCAAGGGTGGTTGGCACAACCAGGACGTCGCCAACCACGACATTGGCAATGGTCCAGAGCCCGGCTACGTCACTTACTTCAATATCCGCCTGGCCGCCGACCGGGTCTCTGGCATCGAAGCGTTGGCAATGCCCTTCAGCTTCCATGACACCGTTAGCGCCATGCATGCCGATGGCGTCACGCCATACACCGAAGCCGAAGGATTCGAGTTCTTCATCCTTGGCTGCACTCCCAATCCTTCGGGCTGGGGCGATGAGGTTTGGGGAAGTGACTCCATCAGTTCGGGCGTCGCGTATGCGCCAACCGGACATGTGCAAGACTCCGGAGATTGCAGCTATACCCGCGATGCTGGCGGCGGCGCCGCTGGTTATACCTTTACTCTTGACAATGCGGACCTCTCTGGCACCCGATATCCAACCCGAACTATTGGCGGAACCGATCTTTCGGCTGGCCCCTACTACGTCATCAACCATCGGGTGCAGGTCTTCCTGCCGTTCCGCTCAATCGATATTGAAGACACCACCACTAACGATGTCGGAGCTATCCACCTTTACAACGTCTTCGAGAACTTCGACCCTGACAGTGTTTCTGGAACATCCAACTTTGGGCCAGCCAATGAGCCGACCGACAACAATGACATTGGCCCAACTACCTTCCAATTGACCACTCGAGGCTCCTTCGCCAAGTATGCGGTTGGTAGAGCTAACGATGCTGGCAACCGCACTGCCTGGATGCCCTCCCAGGCCGGATGGCAGACTGGCGATGGCGAGCTTGAGCCTGGCCAGTCCCACGCCTCGATTGTGTACTACACCAACAATGGCACGCTGGCGCATGACCAACCTGAGAGTTGTGACGTGTTTGACAACACGACCATGCAACTCACTGATGCTGGTAATACCGGAGCGACTGCTGGCAAGTTCGCCTATGTTGGCAACGGCAACGGGATCGATCCTGCCGATTTCGTGGTGGAGTACGCCCACTACGATTTTGCTGGCGATAGCCCAATTTCGGGCGGCTTTGACGATACCACCACGCGTTATCTTGGTACGTGGGACGCCCAAAGCGCCGTGCGCTGTGAAAATGTCGGTACAGCTGGAGGGCCAGCTAGCTGGCATACCGACCCGACGACGGTTCCCGGAGGTATTGACGCCGTGAACGCGGTACGTGCTCGTCCTCTTCCCGGAATCCAACTGCTTCCGGGCGAGCGGCTACAGCTTGTGGTCCCCTTGCTTGCCCGGGACAACTTCAATGGCGGCCCTGATGCTGGAACCGTGATTCCCGAGGGAACAGTCATGGCCGACTTCGCCATGGTTCGCTCTGACACCTATTTCCAAGGCTGGACCGGCCGGAACTATCAGCCATCTCCTGAGAATGCTTCAGCTGATGGCGACCGAGCCACCCTGGTGCGGCTGCGAGCCCGGTTGGAGAAGCGCAGCATTACTCCGGCCGCCGACATTGGCAATACCGGATCAACGGTTGCTGGCAACGAGATCGTGTGGGAGCTCCTGCCTGCTTTGCAGTCATCAGCCACCCCTCCTGGCACCGCCCTCAACGTCAAGGTGGTCGATGTACTACCTCCGGACTCCGTCTACAACGCGACCTGTACTGCTGCTCGCGCTGACGGCACGCCGCCCGACACCATCGAACCCAACACCGACCGAGACGGCAATGTAGCCCCTGGTTACACCCGCCTGACCTGGAACCTCGGTGATCGGGTAGCCAACTCAGTCTTCACCCCAATTGTGATCTGCACCGACTCCAATTCGCTGGCCCCCGACGGAACATCGGTGGTCAACTATGGAGAAATCGGTGCCGACAATGTGGTCAATGCTCTGAGTGAGCGCAGCGACGAGCACACCATAGTCCTGCAGCAAACCGGCTCCATGCAACTATCCAAGGCCGTGGATGCCTCCTTCGATGGGCTGGATCAGGACCAGGTTTATTCCTTGTCTTGGGCCAACTTTGCCGCCACCTTCGAGATTGATCCCCCAACCGTCATCGACGTCTTCTCCTTCACGTCCGGCAGCGGCGACGGTGTTGGCTCAAACTCACCCCGAATTCCAGCCTCCAACTACACCGGGAACTTTGAACTTCGAAGTGAGCCAAGCATTACCTGGCTGGATGATTCCGTTCCCGGAGCCGGCGACCCTCATGCCACTATTGGAACCTGGTACTACACCGCTGATGCTCCCGAGACCGTCGGTTATGACCCGGACAACAACACCTCCAACTGGTGTTTGGAAGCAGCCTTTGGTACGCCTTCGTGTCCGACCTCTTTCGCTGGAGCTACTGCGGTCAAGTTCATCTCCAACTATCCGCTTGCTCAAGACGGCAACCCCCGTCAAGGGATGAAGGCCAGCTACACCATTGATGCCTCCAACAACACTGACGGTGATTTGTACACCAACCGCTTCACTCTGGACTCGACCTCCTTGCCGGCGGAACAGTTCTTGCGGTCCAACAATGTTTCGGTCGAAGTCGCGGCTTCCAGTATTGGAAACTATGTCTGGCTGGACACGAACGGCGATGGCGTCCAGGATGCCGCAGAGAATGGGCTCGGTGGCGTTGAAGTCACCCTGACCTGGTACGGACCCGACGGAGTTCTTGGCGGTGGCGACGATGTTGTGACCACCACCACAACTGCGGCCGATGGTTCCTACCTGTTCGACAATCTCCACGACGGGAACTATGCCGTCGCCGTAACCGACGGTTTGCCTGGCGTGGTGGTTGCCAGCTATGACGAAACCGGTACCGCTGATAGCGCATCCGAAGTCGTTGGCCTTTCCGGTGGAGCATTCCACGAGACTGCCGACTTCGGCTACCGCGCCACTGGCCCCATTGGTACTGCGTCACTTGGCCGCAGTGTGTGGGCAGACATCGATGGTGACGGTATCCAGGATGCCGGCGAGACTGGTATCCCTGGTGCCACCGTCACCATTGTATGGCACGGCCCCGATGGTGACGTGACATACACCGTGGTGACCGATGACAACGGTCAATGGTCGCTTGAGAACCTGCCGGCAGGTGACTACACCGTCACCCTGAACAAGAATACGGTCGCTGAGGGCCTGGTTGCCTCTACGCCAGATTCGGTCAATGTGACCCTGCCTGATGGCGGACACAAAGATGTTGACATTGGCCTTGTCCAAGGTGCGTCAGTGGGGTCAACGGTCTGGGTCGATACAGACCGCGATGGCAAGGTAGATCCTGGTGAGGCTGGAATTGCGGGAGTCTCGATTGAGCTGCGTGATTCTGCTGGAGTCCTCGTTGCAACTACCACGACCGACTCCAATGGCAAGTACCTCTTCACCGATGTGGTGCCCGGTGACTACACCCTGGTGTTGTTGCCGAACACGGTGCCGTCGCAGTACAAGAATGTGTTCACCAAGGATGGCAACGGTGATCTGGTTGTGGCCGTGAGCCTGGCCCCGGGTGAGAATCTGCTGGACATCAACTATGGCTACGTTCCACCGCAGCTGGCCGTGACGGGTTCAAACTCGGGTCGGATAGTCAACACGGGGCTGCTGCTGCTGCTGCTTGGCACCGCTGGAGTTCTCCTTGGTCGTCGACGCAAGCTGGCTCTCACCGTCGCCTAATCCCTACTACCGCAACTGGAGTGCCAGGAGGCCGCAAATGGTCTGCTGGCACTCCAGTCGGTTGGGTTTCGTTGTTCTAGGACAGACCTGGCCCAATGGCCGTTTGAATGAGTTCCATTTGGCGTGGGTTCACGTTGAACCAAGCCCACTTGCCACGTTGCTCGCGCTCAAGAATTCCGGCATTAACCAGCAAGCTGAGATGATGGCTGACGGTCGGCTGAGATTTGCCAAGAATACTGGGGAAGTCACAGGCGCAAGCCTCACCCGAGCCAGCGACAATACTGACTAGGCGAAGCCGGACTGGGTCGGCAAGGGCCTTCAACAAGACAGCCAGCTCGACCGCCTCCTCAGCCGTCAGGACACTGCCCAGGATGGGCTCACAGCACGGCTCTCCTAGGGCCGGACCCTCATCTGGTGACGGCATGCTCGGGTCGCTCGTCTCGATTGGCATGGAGATAGTTTGCCAGCTTCTGGACGCTTCGGGCCAACTGGTGTCTAGTGTGGTCCCGCTGAGTGGGTCGCGGGACCCACGTTCTCGGGGTTGTTCGCCCATTCAGGCAGGACGCCGAGGATCTATGTTGGCAGAATGAGCGGAATGAGCAGTATGAGTGGACGACGGATTTTTCGTGTGTTGGTGGCGACCATGGCAATGGTTTCCACCGCATTAGTTGGGGCGGGACCGGCTCAGGCCGAGCTGGTCGAACCACCAAGCTCCGAATGGGGGCTTGTTGTCGACAATGGCTCGGCCACCATGGGAAGTTGGGACGCGCTGGGCTTTGCGGTTGAGTACAGCTCGGGCCTAGTGATCACTGGCGGCAAGTTCCGTGACGTGACGAACGGCAGCACAACCATCACCCAGCCATGGCTGGCAGCATTTGATGCCTCCACCCAAGAATTCCAATCTTGGTGGACCCCGACCCTGGATGGAACGGTACTGGCACTGGAAGCAAGTTCGGACGGCGGCCTCTTTGTCGGCGGCGAGTTCGGCGACTGGGAGGGCCAAACCATTGGAGCTCTACAAAAGATCGATCCGACCACCGGTGAGGTCTGGCCTGGATGGAACTCGCGGGTGTATGGCGGAACGGGTGTTGTCCGCGATATCCGTTTGGAACATGATGGCTGGCTCTACGTCGTCGGAACCTTCACCACCGCAACCGATGGAAATGGTCCCCAAGCCGTGACCAACGCCATCCGAATGAACCCCGTTACCGGAGCTATTGATTGGGCCTGGGATCCGGCGCCAAACGGCAGTGTTTGGGGAGTGTCGGCCAGTCACACCAGCACCGAAGTCTATCTAGCGGGTTGGTTCACCGAACTGAATGGTGATGCTGGAGCACGTGGTTTTGCTGGTGTCAGCCCAACCGGCGACGTCCTGCACGATCGTTCGACCATTGGCTACAACACCTGTGTTAACTGTACCCAGTACTACCGACTGTATGACGTGGTCGCCACGGCCCAAGGCGACGTCTGGGTCGGGGGTGAACAGCATGCGCTGTTCATTCTGGATGAGGCGACAAACCTCGACATGGAGTACATGCACTACACCAACTACGACACGAATCACCCGACACCGGGCCGTTGGGGTGGCGAGTTCCAAGAAATCGAGCAGGTCGGCAACCGGATCTATGCCACGTGTCATTGCTGGGGATCACACCTCTCGGACACGGAATTGATCATGCATTCCTCCACTCCAACCGGGACATGGACAGGAGAAATCAGCGCTATCGCCGCCTACGACGTGGTCACATTGGAACGCATCCAAGGTTTCGATCCGTTCATGTCTGGCGAGTCTGGCGGATTTGGCATTGTCGGCACCCCCGATGGCTGTATTTGGTTAACTGGAGGTATCAACACGTTTGGTACGCCAGGAAACCAGACATCCGCGCGAGACCTTGTTCGTTTCTGTGATGAAGGGGGAGCGGGCACCATTCCTGACCCCTTACCAACTGGCCCAGCTCCGCTCGCCTGCACAGCGAGCAATCCAACGGGCAATCAGATCGTGCTGACCTTCGATCAGCCCGAGGGAGCGACCGACGTCATCGTCGAACGCGAGATCGACAATAGTGGAAGCCATAGCTGGCGCGGCAAGGTTGCCGCTCCCGGAACGACATTCCAAGAAGCCGGGGTGGAGGGCTCGCTCAACACCTATCGGGTCAAGGCCAAGTACCCGGTTGGTCAGTTCTCTGCACCGATTACTTGTGACCCAGCCATCAATCTTGCCGGTCCACAACCACCTCCGGCGCCTGCTGTTTGTTCGGCTAGTGCTGCTGGTTTGGCGGCGACGGTGACGTGGGATGCGGTTGCTGGTGCGTCGGATTATCGGGTGTATCGCTCGGTTGATGGTGGCAACACGTATTGGCGTGGTGTGACCCAGACGACATCACTCAGCGACACGCTGAATGCTGGTGCGTCGCATCATTACAGTGTGCAGGCCAAGTCGAATGGGGTGTGGTCGGTTTCGACTGATTGCACACCCGATCTGGCGGGCTAGCGATCTGGATCGGCTAACGATTCTCAACCCTCCTCAGCTATTGTTTGTGAGGCTCCCAACTGGTGGGAGCCTTGCGAACAATTGGCAATCAACGTGAGTGAAGCGAGGGCAACATGCGGGCAATTCTCATCAGCAATGATGACAATGACTATCGGGCCGAGGCAGCAGAAGTTCCAGAGTCTGATTTACCCGATGGTGATGTCACCGTCACCATTGACTATTCGACCATCAACTTCAAAGACAGCATGGCCATTGCCGGCTCGTCACCGATCATTCGATCGTTCCCGATGGTGCCAGGAATCGACCTTGCTGGCACGATCGAAGCCAGTTCCAGCGACGAGTACTCCGTTGGCGACACCGTTGTTCTCAACGGTTGGGGAGTCGGTGAACGTCATTGGGGCGGATTGGCCCAGAAGGCTCGGGTGAAGGCCGACTGGTTGGTTTCCCTTCCTGACGCTTTCACCACAGAACAGGCCATGGTCATCGGTACTGCTGGCTATACGGCCATGCTCTGTGTTCTCAATTTGGAGAAGAACGGGGTCACCCCTGACCAGGGGGAGATCCTGGTGACCGGGGCCGCAGGTGGTGTCGGTAGCGTCGCCATCGCCATCTTGGCCAAGCTCGGCTATGAGGTCATTGCCTCCACCGGACGTCCTGAAGAGGCCGATTATTTCACCGAGCTTGGTGCGGCTGGCCTGATCGACCGAAATGAGTTGTCCGAGCCTGGTCGTCCCATGGGCAAAGAACGATGGGCTGGCGCGGTCGACACTGTTGGCAGCCACACCTTGGCCAACGTTTGTGCCTCGACCAAGTACGGAGGAGCCGTTGCGGCCTGTGGCCTGGCCCAAGGATTTGACCTGCCGGCCACCGTTATGCCCTTTATCCTTCGCAGTGTCACCCTGGCTGGAACCGACAGCGTGAATTGTCCCAAGCCTCGCAGGATTGAAGCATGGAACCGTCTGGCCAGTGACCTGGACCCCAAGCGTTTGGCCACAATGGCAAGCAAGGTTGGTCTGGATGAGGTCATCCCGTTGGCAGCGAAGCAATTAGCAGGCCAGGTCCGAGGCCGCGTCGTGGTCGACGTCAACAACTAGGCCATCTCTCCAGTTCGATACCCCTGATCCAATACATGGAGCTTGAGAGAAGATTGAGCTTCAGAAAGGCATAGTCCTGCCATGTCCGATTATCCCATCAGCCGCTTCCCGGTACCCAAAATCAAGGATCTCCCCGAGGACATTCGCGAGAAGGTCCTGGCAATCCAAGAGAAGTCGGGCTTCGTTCCCAACGTCTTCTTGGCCATGGCCCACAGACCTGCGGAGATGCGGGCCTTCTTTGACTATCACGATGCGCTGATGGGCCGCGAGGGCAACCTCACTATGGCCGACAAGGAGATGATCGTTGTTGCCACTTCGGCCGATAATGGATGTCAGTACTGTGTCGTCGCCCACGGTGCAATCTTGCGAATTCGAGCCAAGAACCCGCTCATCGCTGATCAGGTGGCAACCAACTATCGCAAGGCTGACATCACCGATCGACAGAAGGCCATGCTGGACTTCGCCTTGAAGGTGTCCAATGATGCTCGCTCGATCAACGACGCCGACTTCGAGTTACTCCGAGGATTCGGACTTGATGACGAGGACATCTGGGATATTGCCGCCATTACTGCCTTCTTTGGCCTGAGCAATCGCATGGCCAACTTCACCGCCATGCGGCCGAACGACGAGTTCTACGGAATGGCCCGGGGGAATCCTGCGGATTCCTAGAGTTGCTCGCAAGCTCACAACGTCTCCAGAACACGAATCCTGCGGATTCCTAGAGTTGCTCGCAAGCGCACAACGTCTCCAGAACACGAAT
>JAJRQY010000055.1 GCA_024280015.1 Actinomycetes bacterium | reverse complement strand
ATCCAGCGGTGCGATCCGTACGTCGGTGTCGATGACGGGGAGACCAACACAAACGCCGGCGGCGACAGCAGAACGAACCGCCATGGCGTCATCAATTTGGGGCATCGAGATTGAAGTTGTTGGCAGGGCTTCCGTCATGCCGTATGGAGTATGAGCGATTGCGTTGGGGAAGAGCTTGCTTGCTGCAGCAAGGAGGGCGGGTCTCAGCGGAGCCCCAGCAGACAGCAAGAGGCGGACACCAGCGAAAGCCGCATGATGTTGGAGGGTGAGCTTGTCGGCAGTCTTGACCACATTGACCAGTGCCGCCGGTGAAGCAAAAACGAGGGTGGCGTCACAGGCAATAACAGCTTGGCCCAACGCGTTGGCGGTCAGGGTGCCTGGTGAGGCGACATCCATGTCAGGAACGACTGACCTGATACCGAGTGCTGGCCCGTACAAGGCGAATGGCGCAAAGGCAGCAACGAGACGGTCACCGGAATTGATGCCATAGGTAGTGGCGAGGCAATCGCGCTGAGCTTGGAGCTGGCCGTGGCGGTAGAGGACTCCTTTTGATGGTCCGGTAGCTCCGGAGGTGAAGACAACGGCGGCCTGGTCCGAACTGTTGGGATAGGGAGGAACGGGTGCGGTGGACTTCCCAAGCGTGTTCAGGTCGGTATCGACACCAAGCAATCGTTGCTGGGTCGAAGATAGTGCCGCGACTGAGATTCGTCGCCCGGGCCAGCGAAGGGTGCGAGCAGCGGTCAGTGCCTTAGTGATGCCGATGAGGTGCTGTGGGGTAGCGCTTGCCAACGCTTGGCTCATGCCCTTTGGACCGAGTCCGGCATCAATCAGCACCGATACCGCACCGGCGCGCCAGCAGCTGTAAAGGGCAACTGTCAGATCGATACCAGGTGGAATCATCAGGGCCACTCGGTCGCCCTTGGCAATACCTGCTTCGGCCAGGCCAGCGGAGGTCGCCTCGATCCGCTGATGCAATTCGGTGAAGCTGATTGTGCTGTTCGTTCGGGCCTCGTCGTCGCCAGCGGCCATCTCGATCAGTGCGGTTCCTGATCCCTTCTCTGATGTTGGATCTTCCCTCACCTGACCCAGAACCGAGAACAGCGACGCGCGCTCGTTGGCCGTTGTGTCGGGGCCGGTTGGGCCAGTGTTCGGTTCGATAGTCGTGGAAGGGTTCAGTAAGTGAGACCGGACCCAGTCGAACAGTGGGGTCGTCGTGTCGGCTTCTTCGGAAACGAAATGACTGGCGCCGGCGAAGCGATGCACGTCGGCTTTTGGGAGTCGTCGCTCGAAGTCATGGAGGTACAGGTCGGAAAAGACCTTGTCCCTTGGTCCCCACATCAGCAGAGAAGGGAAGTCGGCCAGGTCGCTCATGCCGGCGGCGATGGCATCCAGGGTGGTAGCAGAGGGATGGGCTGGATCGAGGGGGATATCTTCCACGAAGTCAGCAATGGCGTCCCGACGGTCAGCCGTGAGGTACGGGGCATGAAACCCATGACGAACACCGGGGCTGAGGCGAGGTCGTGACATCTCGACGGCTCCGCTGATGAAGGTCCTGGTATTGACGGTGACCGAGCGAAGGATTCCACGGGTTCGGATGGCTCGAATGATCGATGGAGCAGGAGAATCATGTGGCTGATGGACCGCAGTGTTAAGCAGGACAACACCGGCCAGTTGCTCCCGATGTTGTTGGGCCCAGCCAAGCGAAACCGGACCGCCCCAGTCGTGAGCAACGGTGAGAACCTTCGCCGCCGCTCCCGCTGGCAGGTACGAACCACTCAGCCCCAGATGGTCAGTCAGTTCGCCAAGATCCTGAACCCGAGTGGCCAATCGACGTACCAGGGGTGTTCGCTCGGAGAACCCCATTCCGAGCTGATCAACAGCGATGACTCGGATATTGAGGGGAGCGCTGGCCAGAAGCTGACGCCACAGGAACGACCAGGACGGGTTGCCGTGGACACAGAGCAAGGTGAGGTCAACCGGATGATCGAGATCTGGCTCGGGGTGGGTGTCCAGGATGTGCCAGGTTCGGCCGACCCCGTCGGTGGCCTCGACCGTAACCAGACGCGACCAGTCAGGTTCCAGGCCCTCAATTCCTGGTGGTGGTTTGCTGGCCGGAATCGAGGATCTTGCGGTCACCAGCAGATTTCGAGGGTGGCAACATTCAGACCAGAACCAATGCCCATGCAGAGCACTCGGTCATCGTGTTGCAGGGTCTCGGCGGCAACAGCCAGGGTGAAGGGGATGGCGGCCGGACCCATATTGCCAAACTTGGGGAAGGTCAACGGTGCCTTTTCTGGATCAATGCCGAGTACATCAATCATGGCCGCGGTGTGGACCTGGGAGACCTGGTGGATGACGTAGCAGTCCATGTTGGCCCAGTCGTCCTTGTCGGCATCGTCCCATGCTCGCTTGGCCAGACTGGTGCCTGCTTCAAGTAGCGCACGGGTATCGGTACGCATGCTTTCCAAGCCGCCAACACAAAGGTCGTGGTGGGTGGTTTCTGCTCGGAAAAAGCCGCGGACGACTCGATGGCTTCCTGGGTTATCGGATTGTCGGCCAACGACCATGGCCGCTGAGCCCGACCCGAGCGTTAGGGAAGCGAAGTTGGAGAAGAGGTCGGCGCCACTTGAGCCTTCGTCCAGCAAGGAGGCAATGGTGTTGTCCTGTATCTCCCGAGTTCCTTCGCCGTCGACGATGAGGGCGTAGTCGATCTGGCCACTCTCAATCATGCAACCAGCTAGGTGCATGGCGTTGACGAACCCAAGACAGGCGTTAGACAAGTCATAGTTCATGCAGGTGCTTGGCAAGCCAAGAAGGTGATGAACTGTCACTGCGCTGGATGGTTCGAGGCGATCTCGACAAACGCTGGTGTCGACAATCAAGCCGATCTGGGAAGCATCAACTCCAGCCTCGGTTAGCGCTTTTTCACCAGCTAAGGCGGCGGCGTCGATAAAGGAGACATCCTTCGACCACTGGCGGCGCTCCTCGATTCCGGCTAGGGCAACGAGAAGGCCGGGCTGGCTATCAACACGGGCGTAGAAGGGGGCGAGGAGTTCGTCAATCTCGGCCGAGGTGACCGTGATTGGGGCTTCGCAGCGGGCGACAGAAACGACGGCAACATCGTCGAAATCGAATTGTGCATTTCCGGACATGTAGTTCTTCCCCGGCGGATGGTCGACCCGCGAGTTCCTCGTTGATGGCTACCCAGCCACCAGGCATCCTAGGAGTCTGGCACTTTCTAGCCCCGATCACTCACCAAGAGCCAAACTCGCTGGCAATGATCGGCCAGATTTGTCACACTCTGGCCATGCTGGTGGCACGAGGGGTGACAAAGTCCTATGGGGATATCCAGGCTTTGCAGGGGGCAGATCTGGACGTTGAAGCGGGTCAGATAGTTTCCTTGCTCGGTCGAAATGGTGCAGGAAAGTCGACCTTGCTGTCGGTGATCGCGGGATTGACCGAGCCGGACGGCGGTTCGGTAGAGATCGGTGGTCTGGATCGCTTCACCCATCCCGATGATGTAGCTCAGATGTTTGGGATTGCGCCCCAGGACACCGGGGTGTATCTGGTTCTGACAGTCCGAGAGAACCTGGAGTTCTTCGGTGAGTTGGCCCGCCTGAGCGGTAATAATCGTCAGTCCCGGGCGGTCGAGGTTGCCAGCCAGTTGGGGTTGGAGAAGCTTCTGGATCGTCGGGCCTCACAGCTGTCGGGAGGAGAGGTGCGGCGGCTCCACACTGCCTGCGCCCTGGTGCATCGGCCGAGGCTATTGATGCTGGACGAGCCAACAGTCGGGGCCGACGTTGAAACGCGAGCGGCTCTCATCGAAGCAGTCAAGGAACTGGCGGCGGAGGGAGCGGCCGTTATCTACACCACCCACTACCTGCCCGAGGTCGATTCCTTGGCCGCTGATGTTGTCATCATTGATGAGGGACAGATCTTGGCCAGCGGTAGCCGTGATGAACTGATTCAAGCTCAAGCGTTGGAAGGAGTCTCTTGCGTTTTTGCCGGCGAGCTTCCTCTTGAGTCGTTTGCGGATTGCGAAGTAGCTCGACTTACTGAGCCATCATCGGTGGAGCCAATGGTCGAGTACCGGATTCTTGGCCAGCTGAGTATTGCTGAACTGCTCACGCGACTGGGCCCCCAGGTCGCCCAACTGCAGTCGGTGGAGGCCTTGCGCCCAGACCTGGAAGAAGTCTTTCTTTCCATCACTGGGGGGAGGTTGTCATGAGTGATGCATTGGCCATTACCCGCCTTCAGTTGAAGATCTTGAGGCGCGATCCCTGGTTCCTGGTCATCATGTTTGGGATGCCGCTGGTCATCATGCCCTTGTTCAAGCAGACCATGGGCTTGTCATTGAACGACAGTGGATTCACCGATGCCAGTGGTGCGGAGCAGGTGGTTCCGGGACAGGTGGTCATGTTCAGTTTCTTCGTTGCTGGATCAACCGCCTTTGCTGTCTTCCGTGAGCATGGCTGGAAGACATGGGACCGGCTGCGAGCATCGGCGGTGACTCCCACATCCTTGCTGGCGGGCTTCGCTCTTCCTTGGGTGATCATTCATGTTGGCTACCAAACCGCCCTCTACGTGGTTGGTGGGCTCTTGCTTGGACTACGCCCAGGGCTTGGTTCGATTCCTGCGCTGGCTCTGATGATCGTTGCCTACTCGGCCTGCGTCATTGCTCTAATCTTGTTAGTGGCGTCTTCGTTTCGGACAGTGGCTCAGGTTTCGGGGTTCCAGAATGTTGGAGCCATGGTATTTGGCGGATTGGGAGGCGCGCTTGTCCCGCTTGACCAACTTCCTGGCTGGGCCAGAGTGATTGCCCCAGCAACACCGGCTTATTGGGCCATGGAGGGGCACAAGGCCGTCTTGTTGGAGGACGCTGGACTGATCGACGTCTTACCTAGTGCGGCCGTGTTGTTTGCCTCGTCAGTCGTCTTTGGCCTGTTGGCTTCTCGACGATTTCGGGTGGATGAAACCAAGCAGTTCTTCGCTTGAACCGTTTGGATTCCCTACCGGCTGTTTGCTCTGCGTAGAATCGCACTCGCCAATCCATTGCGGGACGCCACTCAGGTGCGGAACGCCAAGAAGTAGGGACCAGATCATCGTGGGTGAGTTCGTCAAACTCGAAGAGTCAGCCGTTAGCAATGTTGCCATCATTCGGCTGGACCGGCCGAAGGTCAATGCCCTGAACAGTCAGATTGGACGAGAGCTGCTTGAAGTGGCCCAAGAACTCGCCACTCGCCAGGACATCCGCGGTGTTGTGGTTTGGGGTGGACCCCGGATCTTCGCCGCCGGAGCCGACATTTCAGAGTTCCCAGTCGAGGGCGAGAATCGAGATCCGTCACCCATGGTTGACCTCCTCAACGAGGCCAACTTTGCCCTGGAGAATCTGCCGCAGATTACCATTGCTGCGGTCAATGGGTTTGCTCTCGGCGGAGGGTGTGAACTCTCGATGACGACCGATTTCCGGGTGTGTGGTGAGAGTGCGGTGTTTGGTCAGCCGGAGATCTTGCTTGGCATCATTGCCGGCGCTGGCGGCACCCAACGACTCACTCGTTTGGTCGGTGTGACCAAGTCCAAGGAAATCAACTACACGGGCCGCCAGGTAAAAGCGGCAGAAGCATTGGAGATTGGCCTGGTGTCTGCGGTTCACCCCGATGATGAAGTGTTGGACGAGGCCGTGAAGCTGGCAGCGCTCTATGCCGCGGGTCCCGCTGCGATTGCCAATGCCAAGAAGGCGATCATGGATGGTCTGCATGTCTCGATTGAAGAGGCGATTGCCATCGAGAAGCGAGAGTTCGTTGCCGCCTTCCAGACCAATGATGCGGTGACCGGCATTACCAGTTTCATGGAGCATGGTCCTGGTAAAGCCGAGTTCTCGGGGAGCTGAGCATGACAAACAGCACGAGATCAAACAGTGTGTTCCCGGCCGAGGGTGATATCGGTGAGATGTATGTGACCGAGGAGCAGATCCAGAATCGAGTCCGCGAACTCGGTGCTCAGATTGCTGCGGATTGTGATGGTCAAGTCCCCCTTCTGGTTGCCATCTTGAAGGGCAGCGTCATCTTTGCTGCCGACCTGATGCGGGCAATCGCTGGACCGGTCGAGATTGACTTCATGGCCGTGTCGTCCTATGGCGATGCAACCGAGTCTTCTGGAGTGGTCAAGATTGTGAAGGATCTAGATTCCAGCATTCTTGGCCGCGATGTGATCCTGATCGAAGACATCATCGACTCTGGTCTCACCATGGCCTACCTGGTCGATCATTTGGCCGGTCAGCAACCTGCCTCGCTCAAGACCTGTTCGTTGCTGGTTCGCGAAGGCCAGCAGGCTCCGGACTACAAGGTGGACTATGTCGGCTTTGAGATCCCACCGGCCTTCGTTGTTGGCTACGGACTGGATGTAGCCCAGCGGTACCGAAACCTGCCCTACATCGCTGCCTACACCGGCTGAACCTCCAACCCTCGACGGCGGCCGACTTCAGGCCAGCTCTTGATTCTCGTTAATTCCGATGGGATTAGTCAGGAATTAGGTTAGCCTCTGGCGACCAACAGTTCTGGAGACCCGTTCAGGACACAAACTGGGGGAGCAATCATGTCGGCAAGCTGGGGTTTTGAGACTAGACAGATTCATTCCGGCCAAGAGGCCGATCCAACCACCGGCTCACGGGCGGTGCCGATCTATCAGACGACGGCCTATCAGTTTCGCGATACGGCCCACGCGGCCAACTTGTTTGCTCTTGGAGAGCCGGGGAACATCTATACCCGGATCATGAACCCGACCCAGGGAGTGCTCGAAACCCGCCTGGCCGCGTTGGAGAATGGACTCAGCGAAACTGCTGCTGGAGTACCTGGTGCTCTTGCCGTTGCCTCGGGACAGGCAGCTGAAACCATCGCCATCATGAATATCGCCGAGGCTGGTGGCCACATTGTGGCTGGTGCCGCGCTCTATGGCGGCACGTACAACTTGTTGCATCACACCCTGCCCAAGTTTGGTATCGAGACCACCTTTGTTGCTGATGCCGACAATCTTGAAGCGTGGCGGGCAGCGGTTCGTCCCAATACAAAACTGTTCTACGGCGAATCGATCGGTAACCCCAAGAACAATGTCTTTGACATTGCCGGTATCGCCGCGGTTGCCCACGAGGTTGGTGTTCCCCTGGTCATCGACAATACGGTAGCCAGCCCGTATCTGATCAATCCATTGGATCATGGAGCCGACATTGTTGTTCACTCGGCCACCAAGTTCATTGGCGGGCACGGAACATCGGTGGCCGGGGTGATTGTTGACGGCGGTTCCTTCGATTTTGGTGATGGAGACAAGTATTCCAACTACAACAATCCCGACCCCAGCTATCACGGCCTGACGTATTGGCCCATGCTCGGACATGGTGCCTTTATTGCCAAGGCCCGGGTGCAACTTCTACGAGACTTTGGGTCGGCTATCAGCCCGTTCAATGCCTTCCAGATCCTGCAAGGTCTCGAGACCTTGTCGTTGCGCATGGAGCGACACGTACAGAATGCCCAGACCGTGGCCGAGTGGCTGGAGGCTCACCCCCAGGTCCAGTCGGTCAACTATGCCGGGTTAGAGAGTTCGCCTTGGCATGAGATAGCCAAGAGGTACACCAACAGCAAGGGCTATGGATCTGTGCCTTCGTTCAACATCAAGGGTGGAGTCGAGGCCGGTCAACGGTTTGTCGAAGGGCTGGAGTTGCACAGTCATGTTGCCAACATCGGCGATGTTCGGTCGTTGGTGATTCACCCTGGATCGACCACCCACAGCCAGCTCACGCCGCAGGAGCAAGCAACGACGGGCGTGAACCCTTCGCTGGTTCGCCTCAGCGTCGGTCTTGAAACCGTGAGCGACATCATTGAAGACCTAGAAAAGGGCTTCGCAGCGGCCTCAGCCTAAGCGCTCCTGCGCCCCCTAGAGTGGCTGGACAAATCAGTCACCAGAACAAAGGGAAACCACAGTGCCAGAGCTTCCAGCCGCAGACGGATCCAGCGAACGACAGACCTCATTCGACGGCTCATTCGACATGGCGATTGACCCCTCCAAGCGCTATAGCGCCGAGATGGTGACCTCCATGGGCACCCTCGTGATCGAGCTTGACCCCAAGGCCGCACCGCTGACGGTCAACAACTTTGTCAACCTTGCCCGCTACCACTACTACGACGGATTGAATTTCCACCGGATCATTCCTGGCTTCATGTGCCAGGGTGGCTGCCCCGAAGGTAGTGGCCGTGGTAATCCCGGCTACCGCTTCCAGGATGAGTTGCCAAAACCTGGCCGCTATGAGATTGGCTCACTGGCGATGGCCAACTCGGGACCAAATACCAACGGTTCCCAGTTCTTCATCGTGTCTGGCGCTAGCGGAGTTGGCCTTCCTCCGTCCTACTCACTCTTTGGCAAGGTCGTTGGCGGTCTTGATGTTGTGGCTGAAATGGAGAAGGTTCCGACGGGAATGCAGGACAAGCCGCAGACCCCGCTGGTCATTGAGTCTGTCACCATCACCGAGCTTGACGCCTAGCTTCTTTGGCCTTCTGGCATCGGTAGAGCACGCTGGTACGTGCTCGACTGGCGCCAGAAGGCTCATGTTCGGTCCTAGCCTCTCTGGATGAGTGAAATCCTTGAGGTCGATCTGCTGGCGTTCGAGACTGGATCAGACCAACAACGCAAGGCCGTCGTCGACGGCACGATGCAGAGTCTGAAGAGCGGCTTTGTCTTCACTAAGCATGATCTGAGTGAAGACCTGCTTGATACCACCTACGGAATGCTGGAGCAGTTCTTCACCCTCGACGCCGAGGTAAAGCAAACGGCGACCATTCCTAACAGCAACGGTCAGGCTGGCTATACCGGGCTCCTGGTCGAGACCGCCGCCGTCAGCGAAAGTCCAGACTGGAAAGAGATGCTGAACTGGGGAGCCGACATTCCTGATGGCCACCCGCTCAAGAAGAAGTATCCAAGTCGATACCAGGGCCCACAACTCCCGGACAACCTGGTTCCAGGCATGACAGAAACCTTTGTCCAGTTCTATAACCGGGTGTTGGATATCCAGCGTCGCTTCTTGCGGATCATTGCTGTTGGCATTGGTTGTCACGAAACCTTCTTCGACAATATGACCACCAATGGCACGACCTTGACCCGCGCCATCCACTATCCGGCCATGGACCTTTCTCCGGGGGAGGAACACATCTGGGCGGGCGAGCACGACGACATCAATCTGATCACCGCCTTACCCCGGGCCACGGCTAAAGGTCTGCAGGTTCGGATGGAAGATGGATCCTGGATCGATGCCATCCCGCCCCAGGGATCAATGATCATGAACACCGGCATCATGCTCGAGCACATCACCAACGGCCTGATTCCCGGTGGTTGGCACCGGGTCATTGCCGATCCCGAGGAGCCAGGTGAGCGCTATTCGGTGGTGCAGTTCTGTCACCCAACGCCGTGGACCATTCTGAACCCAGTCACCAGCTGTATCACTCCTGAAAACCCGCAGCGGTTTGCCCCCATTGAGGCCGGTGACCAGCTGGATCAAGTGTTGTATGAGATCAACCTGGTTGAAGATGGCCGTCGCGTCTGAGTGATACTGATCGTCTGGCATCCCGACTTGCGGTCACCCCGATCTGAAGATGTGATTAACTGTGAACCTTGTCGTCAAAATGTAGGTTGAATCGAATCATGACAAAGAAGACCTTCACTGCCGAAGACCTCCAGAGCCGCCTCAGTCCTCACCAGATTGAAGTGACTCAACGAGCTGGGACCGAACGCCCATTCTCCGGTGAATATTGGGATGTCTGGCAGGACGGCACCTATCACTGTGTTGTCTGTGACAACGAGCTTTTCGTTTCTGCCACCAAGTTTGATGCCGGATGCGGCTGGCCAAGTTTTGATCAGGCCATCAATGCAGCGGCCGTCACTGAGCACCGAGACGTTTCACTGGGCATGGCGCGGACCGAAGTTGTTTGTACTGATTGTGGTGCGCATCTTGGCCATGTCTTCAATGACGGACCAACTCAAACGGGTCTGCGCTATTGCATGAATTCCGCATCCATGCGCCTTGATGCCGACGATGGTGACGGTGCTGAGCCAGGAGATCCTGCCTGACCCGCCGGTGACCTTCTCGCCGGCGACTCTGCCTGATCTTGCTTTTCGTCAATCGACCGGCTTAGGAAGCTTCTCCAGCCAGTTGGTGTCGCGGTTGAGGCCGAGGAACCACTTCCTTCAACCGGAGAGGCCTTGTCCGGAATTTCACCAGAGGGAGACCAATCATGATCCGTCTCAATGGCGCGGAGTCCCGACGCTTCTGGTCGCGTCGAATCACCCGGTTCTTTCCAGCCATTCTTGCCGCTATCACCATTGCTTACTTTGTCATTAGCAACGGTGACACGAGAACCGACTTCGTTTGGGACATTGGTGGGGGCCCCGAAGCGACAGGACTGCTCGAGCCCCTGGCTGCGCTCTTACCGGTGATGGCCTTTGTGCTCGGAGCTTCCTATGTCGGTGCTGATCTCAAGACGGGGATGATTGAGCAGCTTCTGACTTGGGAACCCAGGCGGCATCGCCTGGTTGCGGCTCGGACTGTCGCGTGCTTCGTTGGAACGACAATTCTGGCCATTGCCCTCGCCATATTCATGACCGCCTTGCTTTACGGTCTGGCTGCAGCGACGGGCACCACAGAGGGGGCTGATAGCGCGTTCTGGACCAATGTGGTTTTTGCCATCGGGAGAACTGGCATTTCCGTTGGATTGTTCTCGCTCATCGGGCTGGGTCTAACCCTGCTGGTCGACAGCTCTCTTGGTTCGATTGTTGGATTCCTGATCTACTGGTTCATCATTGAGGGGTTCTTACTTTCTGTCTTTCTTCCCCGGGTTGCGGTCTGGCTGCCAGTAACCAACTCCAGCGCGTTCTCTACCGGTGGAGATGTTGAGCGGATTGTGGGCAGCGCGTTCTCCGAACAAGGCCCAGAAACAGTGAGACATCATGGCTATATCGCCGCTGGGATAATTCTGGCTGCTTGGGTTGCCCTGTCGTTAGTCGCCGGAGCCTTGACATTTGAGCGGCGCGACATTGCTTAGTGATTGAGACGACTAGTGGTTCAGTTGCTAGCGACTCAGAAGTTGAGCTTGTTCTAACGAAGCTGTTCGACCACATGGTCAATACTGGTGGTTAGTGCCTGCATGTCGCTCAGTTCGATGGCGGGAAAGCAAGCGATGCGAAGCTGATTGCGTCCCAGCTTGCGATACCCCTCGGTGTCGAGAATGCCATTGGCTCGAAGAGCAGCGGCGATGTCATCGGCCTTGACAGAATCGTCGAAGTCGACGGTGACAACGACCTGGCTACGCATGGCTGGATCGGTCACAAACGGGGTGGCAACGTCGCTAGCTTCGGCCCAGGAGTAGACATGGTCAGACATTGCCTTTGACCGTTCAGCAGCAAAGTCCATACCGCCGTTGGTATTGATCCACTGGACCTGGTGCAGGGTCAGATAGATGCTGGCCAAAGCGGGAGTGTTGTAGGTCTGGTTCTTGAGGGAGTTGTTGACTGCAGTTTGCAACGACAGCCCAGCAGGGATCCAGCGATCCGACGCCGCAATGCGTTCGATGCGCTCCAGAGCGGCTGGTGAGCACAGAGCAAACCACAAGCCACCATCGGAGGCCAGCACCTTCTGGGGAGCGAAGTAGTAGCAGTCGACCTGACTTGGATCCCAGGCCACCGCTCCGGCAGCAGACGTAGCGTCAACCGCAACCAGCGCGCCATCAGCCGCGCCAGCTGGGCGGACAAGCGGCATGGTTACCCCGGTTGTCGTCTCATTGTGGGTCAGGCAGTAGGTGTCAACCGAGGCCTCGGCTTCGCAGACGGGGTGGCTGCCATAGTCCGAGGTGATGATCTGTGGATCATTCAGGAACGGAACCTTGGACACTGCTGAGGCGAACTTGCCCGAGAACTCGCCAAAGCTCAGGTGTTGAGATTGCTGCTCGATGAGCCCAAAGGTCGCGGCATCCCAGAACAGGGTGGTGCCGCCATTGCCCATGATGACTTCCCAACCATCAGGCAGCCCGAAGAGGTCAGTCATGCCAGATCGCAAGCGGCCAACGATGTCCTTCACCCCCGGCTTTCGGTGGGATGTACCCATATAGCCATTGGCCATGTCGGCGAAGTCGGCGATTGCTTCAGGGCGCACCTTGGATGGTCCGGAGGCGAAGCGCCCGTCGGCAGGAAGAAGGTTGGATGGGATCTGGATATTCAGAGGTTCTTGGCTCACAAGGTGAGATGATTGCAGGTGTAGTCCCGTCTGGGAATACTTTGTGCCCAATTACCGCCCACTTTTATGAATTCTTCGGAGATTCCTCATGTCCAGTAGCCGGATTTCACAGCGCGTCGGATCGATTGCCCCATCGGCAACCTTGGCGGTAACGAATAAGGCGAAGGCACTCAAGGCCGCCGGTGAGGCTGTTGTTGGTTTTGGTGCTGGTGAACCCGACTTCCCAACACCGGACTACATCGTCGAGGCCGCCGCCGCCGCTTGTCACGATCCGAAGAATCATCGCTATGGACTAGCTGGGGGCACCCTGGAGTTGAAGGCAGCCATTGCCGCCAAAACCGCCCGGGACTCTGGCTATGAGGTTGAAGCCAGCCAGGTCGTTGTCACCAATGGTGGCAAGCATGCCGTCTACAACTCCATTGCCGGACTGGTCGACCCGGGTGACGAGGTCCTCATCCCGACCCCGTTCTGGACCACCTACCCCGAGCCCGTCAAACTTGCCGGAGGAGTGCCCGTCTCGGTCGAAACCACCATTGAAGCCGGATTCAAGGTCACGGTTGATCAGCTGGAAGCGTCCAGAACGGACCGTACAAAGGCCCTGATCTTTGTCAGCCCGTCTAACCCATCCGGAGCCGTCTATAGCAGGGAACAAGTTATCGAGATCGGCAAGTGGGCGGCCGAGCATGAGATCTGGGTGTTAACTGACGAGATCTATGAACATCTCACCTATGACGGTGCCGAATTTCACTCCATGCCGACCCTCGTTCCCGAGATCGCCGATCGCTGTATTGTGCTTAATGGCGTAGCCAAGACGTACGCAATGACCGGCTGGCGCGTCGGCTGGCTCATTGCCCCTCCGGACATGGCAAAGGCCCTGACCAGTCTGCAATCTCACCAGACTTCCAACGTGGCCATGGTCTCCCAGGTTGCGGCCCAAGCAGCGGTCGAAGGCAGCCTCGATGCCGTTGTCATGATGCGAGAAGCTTTCAATCGGCGCCGCCTCAACATGTACGAGATGCTCAAGGCAATGCCCGGGGTCGAGGTACTCAAGCCCGAGGGAGCGTTCTATGCCTTCCCGTCCTTTGAGGGTGTGCTCGGCCGAACCATTCGCGGCCGCAAGATCGAGACAACTCTTGATCTAGCCGACGTGGTGCTAGAAGAAGTCAAGGTTGCCTTCGTTCCCGGTGAAGCCTTCGGTAGTCCGGGGTATGCCCGATTCTCCTTTGCCCTGGGTGATGACGATCTTGGCGAAGGCCTGACCCGTATTGGTGATCTGCTGGCCGAGGGCTGAGGATGTCTAACGCATCTGCATTCGGAGAGTGGCCTTCACCAATCTCGGCTGAGCTGGTTGCCGCTGGCGGCGTTGGCCTTGGATCACCCCAGGCCAGAGGTGATGAGCGCTGGTGGTCCGAACTGCGACCAACCGATGGCGGTCGCGTTGTTCTGGTGCAGCTCAACGTTGGTGAGTTGGGAAGCGGGGAAGCAACCGACGTTCTTCCTGCTCCCTGGTCGGCTCGAACGCGAGTGCATGAGTACGGGGGCGGTGCCTGGTCCCTGGGAACTGAAGCCGTGTACTTCAGCAACTGGGATGATCAGCGCCTGTATCGGCTAGCCGGGGACGGAACCGTGCCTCTTGCGTTAACCCCGGAGCCTTCCATCAAACATGGCTGGCGCTTCGCTGATGGACGCGAGTCCGAGAGCGGCCAGTGGTTCATCAGTGTGCGCGAGGACCACACCGGCGATGGTCCCGAGTGTGTCAATGAGATTGTTGCTGTTGCCACCAACGGTTCGGAGAAGGTTGTCGTTCTTGTGAGCGGTACCGACTTTGTTGCTGCTCCCCGGTTGTCCCCCGATGGCTCCCGACTGAGCTGGATCCAATGGAATCATCCCAAGATGCCTTGGGACGGCACCGAGCTTTGTGTTGCCAGCATTGATGTTGTTGCTGGTGTGCCGGTTCTGTCCGAGCAGCAGACAGTTGCAGGTAGTTCCGCACCAGAAGCCGACGAGGCCGTACTTGGCGGTGACTGGCACTCCTCAGGAGAACTCATTTATTCGACGGACCGGACAGGGTTCTGGAACCTGCAGGGCTGGAACCCCGAGACCAGCACCGAACGCGTCCTGACCGAACTGGCTGGCAGTGAGATTGGTGGTCCTCCCTGGGTCTTTGGTTTGCAGCCATGGACCGAACTTGCCGATGGGCAACTGGCTGTTGTGGTGACCGAGCAAGCGAGGGACTCGGTATCGGTTCTTGATCTTGAAGGCGAACTGCCAGCGACTCCGGTCGGTGTCGACCTTCCCTTCGTGAGAATCAGCTCGATGGGGTCAACCGAGCGGGGGGCTGTGACCGCAGTGGTTGGGTCCGGCACGTCGCTTCCCCGAATCGTCGAGCTTGACCCCGCAAGTGGATCCTTCACCGAACTGCGACCAGCCGAAGATCTTGGCGTCGATGAAGCCTGGTTCAGCCAGGCACAGAACTTCGATTTTGTTTCAGCTGATGGCCGTCAAAGCCACGCCTTCTACTACCCACCAGCAAGCAAACCAGCCCAAGGCTCAGAGCCAACTGGTTTGGCACCACTGGTGGTCATGGGCCACGGGGGCCCGACCTCGCACAGCACGCCTGAACTCAGCCTCAAGGTTCAGTATTGGACCAGTCGAGGAATCGCCGTCGTTGATGTCAACTATGGAGGCTCCAGTGGCTACGGCCGCGACTATCGACGCCTGTTGAATGACTCCTGGGGCATTGTGGATGTTGAAGACTGTGTTGCTGTTGCCGAGCAGCTCGCAGCTAGCGGTCGGGTTGACGCTAAGAGGATGGCCATTCGCGGAGGATCGGCCGGTGGCTTCACTGTCTTGCGTGCCTTAGAGGTCTCCGATGTGTTCTCGGCAGGAACGACACTGTATGGGGTGGCCGATCTTGGAGCATTGGCCAGCGATACCCACAAGTTTGAGGCCCGCTATCTGGACGGTTTGATTGGCCCCTATCCGGAGGCCAAAGACGTCTATGACCAGCGCTCACCCATCAATCACACCCAAGACCTTTCATGTCCGTTGCTGGTGATGCAAGGTTCGGAGGACGAGGTTGTTCCCCCGGCCCAATCTGAGGCCATTGTCGCTGCCGTCGCAGCAAAAGGGTTGCCGCACGCTTACTTGCTGTTTGATGGCGAACAACACGGCTTTCGCCAAGCCGCCACCATCGTTCGCTCCTTAGAAGCCGAACTCTGGTTCTACGGTCAAGTCTTTGCTTTTACCCCCGCAGATTCCATCGCCCCCGTTGTCGAGGCTGTCGGCTTCGACTAGGCAGATATCGATGAACTACACCTGGGCTTGCCTCAGATGGCAAGATGGTTGCATCAGTCGCGGTGGTGAGCCGCGACGGCAGTGGACGCGGACCAGACGAGGGAACAGATGAGACGCATCAGATGACGAGTATCAATCGTCGCTTGATTATTGGTCCTGGTGGGACCGGTAGAACCCACCGGCTGCGGATGTGGGAAGCCGAACTAGACGAGGGAACGACGGTGAGCCGTATCTCGGGTCACCCGGAGCGTCAACAAGACGAGACAATTGTGCAGGAAGCCATGGCGTCTGAGCCGGATGTCCTGGTCATTGATGATCTGCAATGGCTGGCGCCACCAGTCATTGACGCCATCATTGACGTGGTCGGCAAGGTTTCGGTCTGGGCCAGTCGACGTCCGTGGCCTTCTAACGGTTCGTTGCGCCTATTGGATGACGTGTTGACCGAAGAGGTGGCGGCCGAGCGCATTGGCTTACTTGAATTCGACGACTTTGCCTCGACGGTAAGCACCTTGATTGGTAAGGCGACCAGCAATACTGACCTGCAAGCTCTGTTTGAAGCTACCGCGGGCCTCATCGGGATAGCGGCCGACGCCGTTGCCGCCAACTGGTTTGGTGATCTATCCAACGTTCCCGAAGAACTGGTTGATGCCCTTTCCCGTCGAATTGAACGAGCCGGATCGGACTCAGCCGCCTTAGCCAAGATCCTGGCCGTTGATCCCGAGCTCGATTCAGGTACGGCAATCGATGCCCTGCCTGAGGGCTTGGATCGCAGTGCGGCCGAACGAGGGATCCGCGCCGGTGGACTGGTTGATCGAGAGGGCCTACTCGTTCCGGCCCTACGAGTTGCCGTTGTTGCTGATTTGACCACCGATGACCGATCCGAGATCCATGACCGGCTCGCCTTGTCCCTCAATCGGCAGCAACCCGACCAGGCACTTCATCACCTCTTGTCTGGGTCCGGAACGGTTGAGGGGACAACTGAGACTCTGACTGATGCCGCTCACCAACGACGGATATCGGATCCGACTCAGGCATTGGCGCTGGCCGAGCAGGCGCAGAAGGCCGGCGTTGCTCCGGAAAAGCTGGCAGCGACCCGGGCTGAAGCCTCCTTTGCCTTGGGTTCACCTGACACCCTGCGACATCTGGGAGACATTCCGGAGGACTCGGTGGAAATCGCTGCCATCCTCGGTTTTGGTATCGACCAGCGTGACCTGCGCTTCGTGCAAGCATCGAAGCGACCGCTGGTTGGTGAGCTGGCCGATCCATTGCTCAATCTGGCCCGAATTCTGATTGCTGAACCCTACGGCGAGTCAGCGACCCAGGTCCGATCTCCTCAGCGATTGCTGTTCGATCAGCTTGGTGACGGACTAAGCCTGGTCGTTCGCGGCTCAAGCGCGGATGCTTTGGCACTCTTCGTGAGGGCCAGCGATGACTTTGATCGCATCAAGCCTGAGGCCCCGGTCGGCGTCACGCCCCACACCATTGGTGGAACCGCAGCCCTACTTCTTGGCGACGTTGTTGGAGCCGACGTGATCTTGACCCAAGCGATCGATGCCAGTAGCGGTGGTCAGGGTGAAGCGGTAACCCACCGACTCTTGCTGGCCTATGCTCGCCTGGTTGCCGGTGAGTACAGCGAGTCGCTGGAAGCGGTTCGTGACGGTGAGGGAGAGGGCTGGCCACACCGAGATCGCTTCTTGCTTGCGGTTCTGGATGCAGCGCTCGCTCGGCGGTCCGGTGATACCACTCGACTTCGCGATGCTTGGGCTCGGGCGGAACCGGTCCTGGTTCGCCAAAGTGGAAGCTGGCTGTTAAACGACCTGTTCATTGAGCTGCTGGCCGCCGGTGCCAGAGTCGGGGACTATCGACGAGTGGAACCAGTGGCCCAGACCCTGATTGAGCAAGGTCTTGCTCTGCCACCTGAGGGCCCGGGTCCGACGAGTGCGCGCTGGCTGGAGCTCCAGTTGGCCCTATCTCGCGAGGACAAGGAGGGTGTAACTGACGCTGCTACCGCCATGAGCTCCCAGGCGCCAGATGATCCGAGGGCCAAGGCTCGAATCGCGGCTTCGACAATCTGGGCCATGTTGATGCAGCGACAGGTTGATGAACAGGCCGTTGTCGCCGTGAGTGAACAATTGGGGGAAGTTGGTGATGACTGGGAAGCTTCTCGCCTTCTTGGACAGGCGGCGCTCGACTTGAAAGATCCGGCTGCTGCTCGGCGAATGCTGGAGCTGGCTCGGGCTCGTGCATCAGAACCCACCGATGACACCGGAGATGGCCTGTTGGCGCTCGGCTTATCTGAGCGTGAGGCCGAGGTAGCACGATTGGTGGTGGAAGGCCGAACCCACAAGGAATGCGGCGCTCAGCTGTTCATTTCACCCAAAACGGTGGAGCACCATGTTGCTCGTATCCGGCAAAAGCTTGGGGCAACAAGCCGTGCCGAACTTCTGGCCACCATCCGTCATGCGGTCGAGACAGGCTCCTGACCAGGGAGTTTGTATTCGTTGAGCGCTGGTTAGCGCTTGTCCCCTAGTGTCCGGGGGTAGGGACTAGGGGTTTCCCCGATCCCCGGGATGAGGCGGGTGTCTATTGTGATCCTCGTTCCAAACAACAACTCACCCAAACTATGGAGGGAAAATCCAATGGACGTAAATGAGCTTCTAGACGGAATTCTTACAAAGCTGTTCTCTGACCCAGCGGCAGCACAGGCCTATTCGGAGGATCCAAGCTCCTACTTGGTAGCCGAAGGACTCGATGAAGCCGACCTGAGCCAGGTTGACATGTCTGAGCGAGTAGCTGTTGTCACCAACAGCCTGGAAATCGCTCCTGAGACTACTCAGATCATGATCGAGCAGGCAGCCCCAGCTCCAGCCCCTGCAGCAGCTGCACCCGCCGCTGCATCGGCCAGCGCTTCAGCCTCAGCCAGCGCTTCAGCGTCGGCCTCCGCCTCAGCTGCTCCTGCCCCAGCCCCAACCCTGCAAACGGTCGAGCAGACCATCAACAAGTATGTGACGGTCGTGTACGAAGGCGACGAGACCATCATCAACAACTTGGAAGAGACCAATATTGACAACAGCACCAACATTGATGTTGAGGTTGATGGCGACGTTGACGGTGACCTCGAAATCGATATTCACAATGAGAGCACCAATGTCAATGCCACCGGCGACGGTGCGGTTGCTGCTGGTGAT
>JAJRQY010000054.1 GCA_024280015.1 Actinomycetes bacterium | reverse complement strand
TCGGGTGGTTTGTGCGGTGGTCAGCCTCTCCGATTGGGAGCGGTCCCAGAAACTGGCCAAACTGTTCATGGATAAAACGTTCATGGACAAAGGGTTCACGGACAAGGCATTCATGGATAACAAGAGAAGTGGAGGAAGTAGTGATGGAGTTCTTTCGAACGGTGGAGATTGAGGGGACAGACCCCCAAGCTGACGCGGCGCGCGTGCTGGCAAAACTGGCTGATGCGGAGGTCTTGATGATCGAACCTCAGCGAGACCTCAGCGCGTTAAGCGAAGACAGCCTGCGCGCCTACTTCGATGACCTGGTCGAAGGCATGGGTGTACCCATTGAAGCGGGCGAAGACTACGACCAGGAAGGCGCACCAAACGGTCAGCGCTGGCAAGAGATTCGCTATGTGGAAGAGATCCCCGACATGGCGGCCTTCCGCCACTCGAAGAACGCCCAGCCCCTACACACCGACGAATCCTACGTTTCAACCGGTGCCGGATTGATGATGTTCTACTGCCAACATGCTGCGCCAGAAGGTGGCGCAACCTACTTTGTTTCTGGACGTCAACTGGTGAGCGAGCTGGAGAAGGACGACCCCGAATTGTTGGCCGACCTTTTGTCCCGACCGGTGCGTTTCGCCAAGGCCGGTGACTACAAAGACCGACCAATTATCGAACTGGACCGTGACGGCAACGTTGACCTCAACTTCAACTACTACTGCGCTGACCCCGAACAGGATCCAATGTCACTGGAACTCAACCAGCGTTTCTTGGATTATGTGGACTCACGTCTGGACCCCAAGCATTTTGCCCTGGCCCAAATGAAGCCGGGGCAAGCCGCGGCGTGGCGAGACAATCGGGTACTGCACGGACGGCGCTCGTTCTCGGCAACCAAGACCAACGAACGCCTGATCTACAAGACCGGCATCGTGCTCCATCAGCACTAGCTAGGATCTGGGCCATGGCCTGGAGTCAGGCCGAGTCCTGGCTTGATCCCATGAACTCTTCCGTATGGTCAATCCCGTCGGCTCCGCCACGGCCAAGAACGGCCCCAATGGTGTCCAACAAGATTCTCATATCCACCCGCAGAGACCGCGAGTCGACATAGTCCAGGTCAAGAGCGAACTTCTCGTCCCAACTCAAGGCGTTACGTCCCTGCACCTGGGCCACGCCGGTCAGACCAGGCAGAACCGAGTGGCGACGCATCTGCTCGGGTGAATAGCGATCCAGGTACTTGGCCATCAAGGGACGCGGCCCAACAATGCTCATCTCACCCCGCAACACATTGAGCAAGGCAGGCAACTCATCCAAACTGGTGGCTCGCAAGAAGTCCCCGAAAGTATGACGGCGCTCGGCGTCAGGCAAGAGGTCGCCGTTGGAATCGGTTTCTCCGGTCATGGTTCGAAACTTCAAGATCTGGAAGGTCTGGCCCCCAAGGCCACCACGGTCCTGACGAAAAACCACTGGTGCCCCCAACCTGGCTCGCACCGCGACGGCGACGCCCAACAAGACGGGGGAGAGCACAACCAGTGCCGACCCGGCCAGCACCAGGTCAACCAGGCGTTTGCACACTGGCGTTGCCAACACGTCGACGCGTGAGCCACCCAAATCATTGGTTTCCGCCATTGTTCCCTCCACCTCAAATTCTACTGGCAATCTGACCAACACCAAGAATCGCAACGGACCCGGCCGACCGGTTTCTCAGGCTGGCCGGTATTGCAGGATCCGAACACCAAGTGGCTCGAAGGTTATGATGGCCTCGCCGTTGGCCTCACCCGACGCTCCCGCCTCGCCGAGTGGAAATGATTCACCAGACAAGACGTCTTCCAGCTCAAGATCCTGCGTTGGAAGAACCCCAGACAAGCTCACCGAGATCGGCTCATCGGCGTGATTGACCAGCAAGATTGTTTTGGTGCCATCAAGATCCCAAGCCCGCAGGCTGAACGAATCAAAGGTCTCAACCGGGTTGCCTCGGTCGGGAATGAAAAAGACCTCTGCCGACAATGTCTGCGGACCATCAACCACCGTGGCCACCACCTCATGGTTGACCGTGCCTGCGGCGTAAAGGTCCAACATGCCGGCGTTGAGAATCTCGGCAACGACGGTGGTGTAGGCATCGTTGTAGCGGTCAAAGACGTCCTGTCCCTCCTTGGGAGGAAAGCCAGAAAAGGCAATGAAACCATCAGCCCCATTGGCCAAGGTAGTGAACAAATCATGACGGACCCAGGATTGGACCAGGGGAGCGAGCGCGGGGTCGAGCGTGCCGGAATGAATGCGATGCTCAACCACCGGCATGACCGCATCGTCCAGTTCGCCCATGGCCTCGCGGGCAGCAATGGATCGAAGGATCGATGCCTTGAGATAGATCCGCTGATCGTGCAGTCCATTGGTCGACAGGTAGTTCCCCTGACCGAGAACACCCGTTTCCTCAGAGGCCAGTTCGAATTGGAGCTCATCGGCATTGCTCTGCAAATAGATATAGACCGGACGGCCAAGGGGATCGTGCTCCCGCACCAGCTCGGTTAGGAGGAAGAAAAGCTCGGCCTCATCACGACGATAGGTATTGAGTTCTTCGGGAAGGATCGACCACATCGAGATTGAATCGTTCAACACCGGGTTGGCCAGAGCGGCATCCATATCGGCCACCACCTGGTCAAGTGTCGCCTCAATATCAAGCAAAGCTTCCTGCTTGCTCAGTGGAGGGCCAACGGGAAAGACCGTACACATCCCAAGTTCGGCGGCTGCTTGGCCACTCTCCCAACGGTCCTCCACGTACCACGGCCCGACATGGGTAAAGCCCTCACGGGCAAGATCGGCAACCGTTCGAGTTTCCGGATTGTCAACCGGCACCGAATAGACCGTCATGACGAAACGCCGCCCGACCCAGTCCTGACACTCGCTCAAGGCTTCATCGTGTTGGCGTCGAGGACGATCGACGCTGGTTCCTGGGATAATCGGTGTTTGGGGGGTGTCCTCCAAGGGTTCGAGGAAGGGCTGCACCTCCCATTGGGCGGTGACCCTGCCTTCGTGTGCGTCTGGACATGAGCGATTCAGTAACCGGGCGTGCAGGGTGCCCAACCATTCATGGCCATAGCGACTGGATGCCTTGCTGGCTGCCCCGACCTGGGAGACCTCCCCACCAAAGCAGCGACGCATCCACAGTGAGGCCCGAGTCAAGTGGGCCTTGGATGTCACAACAACCACATGGTCCCAGTTATTGTCCTGGGCCACCTGGGCAAACAAGACGGCTTCGCCAATGGTGTCATCGGGTTCGGGAACAATACAGATCACTTCGAACTGGTCCGAACCTCGTTCACACAAGGTCTCAACCGCAGTGCCTCGTCCCCACCCCAGGCTTCCTTCACTGATGACCAGGACTGGGGCCACCCCTTCTTCCATGAGCGTGATCGCCCGGTTGATTCGCTCACCTGGCAGATCGCCAGCGAACACCACAACCGCATCGGCTGACTCGGGATGGTCCTGTTGAGGAATAACGAAGGCGCGCACGCTCCAAGCGGCGACCACCAGGAACAGGGTTGCCGCCACTGCAAGCAGCCAGCGCCATTTGGACCACGACGTCGGCTTCACCTGAGCAGGGTACTTGGACTACGGTAGAGCCACTGACGAGACAGGTTGGGTAGGCGGCGGAGGGAGCCCGATGGAGACAAGAACTGGATCTGATGGTGATGAGCGCGCCACCAGCGGAACAGGCCGTTCAGATGACAGGTCTGCTGGTCAAGCTGCTGGCCCAGTCGGCCCGCCAACCTTTTGTGCTGTTGATTCACCCGTCCGCGCCTTCCTGGAAATCCCCATCGACGGTGATGCCACCTTCGATTCCATCGAACTCCAGTATCTCGCACCAAAGGACCAGGGTGTGAGCGGGCCAACAAGCAATCTCCGGGTGCCGACAGGGGTAGCCGATCAGGGTCACTTTGCTGCCCTGGTGCACACCCCAACAGGCGTCCAGCTGTACGTGGATCCCGAGTCACCGCTTGATGAGGACTGGTTTGCCAACGATCCGGCTTACGCCAACCTGGAGCGAGCAGGCTTTCACCGATCACCAGTCATGGTCACGCGCTGGGAGATTGAGTCGGATCGGGTGGAGGTTGAGGCCAGCTTCCAACTGGCCGATGGCCAAACTGTCCATCTTGAGGTTCGACAAGAAGCAGGAAAGGACAAGGTGCTGCGCCAGTTCATTCCCACCCCGGCCATCTCCAGCCTGAACCTGCTGCGGTTCCTGCAGGTCGAAGGATTCGGCCTGGTTCGCCGAACATCCGAACTCACCGTGACGATCGACGGACGGTCGCTCAATCCGGCACGGTTCGCTCTGCCGCTTGGCGGCAAGCGCCGCTACGCCGCCCGCTATGCCGCCCAATGCGTCGTTATTGGCCTCAACCCAAATGGTGACCATCCGCTTGGCCAAACCGTAAGCAACGATTTGCAATGGACCT
>JAJRQY010000053.1 GCA_024280015.1 Actinomycetes bacterium | reverse complement strand
CGTTCTTGTTGAAATAGATCCCACTCCACAGGTCTGAGTTCTGCATGATTCCGTACTGTGGGAGGACGAAGACCCACGCCAAGTTCATCATGGTGTTCGTGGCGAGGGCAATGGCAGACATGTGGAGAATCTGGTGCCTGCTAAATCGTAGGGCGAGGTATGCCCCGAAGAAGACCGTGATGGCAACCGACATTGACCGGCGACCGGTGGTGGCAATGTCCTCGGACCAGAGGGTCGACATCATGATCCAAAGGGTCAAGATCATGAGAGGTTTATTGGCTCGGATCACACCAAAGACCCATTGGAAGTTGGGGAGCAAAATTAGGAAGGCCACACCGGCGACGGCCATGAACACAATTGATGAGAGGGGGCCAGTCAGACTGGCGTTGACGTTGGCGTCGGTATTCAAGGCGTCCGTTGAGGTGAACCAGGTCTGGGGAAGGTCAACGGCAAATAGCAGGATGGAAAAGAAGGCGAATGAGGTCTCCACGAGAGAGGCCACCTGTCGGCGGCGATAGTGAGAAGGTCGGCTGTCATGCTCGACCTGACCGGGACGACTGGTCTGGTCGGGCCAACCGGAGTGATCAGGCTTACGGAAACGGGGGCGAACCTGCTCGGGGCCATCTTCCTCAGACCATTCGTTCTCAGAAAACAGGGCAATGCTCTCTCCCTGATGTCCCCCCCGATTAATGGCCATAGGCAAGAGGGTAGGACCCTTGTTCCACCTTGCCTTTGAGACCGGGCAATTCGACTCTACGGGTCATCAACTTACGTCTCAGGGGCTCGACTGAATGCGGACCGTTGCGTCTCGCGAGTGCGACGGCCCCGAGGCATTTCCGGCTGCTGGGTTCGTGGTCGAAGAGCTCACGACTGCACCATCAGAGTCGATGGGTCGAGAAGGGAATACTATGAGCGACGGTAAAAACTGCCTTTCCTGGCAGCAATACCTCAGTGTGAACGAGTCCTTGATCCGTTCACCCGACATCGTGACCGCGGAGAATTCGTATGAAGACAGTCATTATCACCGGATCAGGCGGCCTTATTGGCGCTCAAGCAGTGCGATTCTTCGCGCCGATGGCAGACAAGGTCATCGGTGTCGACAATGATATGCGGGCCTATTTCTTTGGTGAGGAAGCCTCCACCGACTGGGCTGTTGCCGAACACAAGTCGTCGCTGGACAACTACGAACACCGCTCATTGGATATTCGAGACCGACAGGGAACTCTTGACTTGTTGGCCGAGCACAGCTCCGACATCGAGCTGATTATCCACACTGCGGCCCAGCCATCACACGACTGGGCGGCAAATGAGCCCTTCACTGACTTTGATGTGAATGCTGGCGGGACCCTGAACCTTTTGGAAGCTGCTCGACAGCATTGCCCAAAAGCCACGTTCATCTTTACCTCGACCAACAAGGTCTACGGCGATACTCCCAACCGGTTGCCGCTGATCGAGTTGGAGACTCGGTGGACGTTAGATCCGAGTCACGAATGGGCCGAATTCGGGTTCCCCGAAGAAATGTCGATTGACAACTCGACCCACAGTCTCTTTGGCGCATCCAAGGTTGCCGCCGATGTCATGGTCCAGGAGTACGGGCGCTACTTCGATATGAATACGGGTGTGTTTCGTGGCGGTTGTCTAACTGGCCCCGGCCACTCCGGAGCCCAGCTCCATGGTTTCTTGGCATACCTGATGAAGTGCACCACAACGGGTGATCCCTACACCGTGTTTGGCTACAAGGGCAAGCAAGTTCGCGACAACATCCATGCCGATGACCTGGTCCGTGCCTTTGAGGCATTCCACAGGGCACCGAGAGCCGGTGAGGCCTACAACATCGGTGGCGGTCCCGAAGCCAACTGCTCGATGATGGAAGCGATCGAGCTTTGTCAGACCATCGCGGGTAAGGAGCTTGATCACTCCTATGCCGAGGACAACCGAATTGGTGACCACATCTGGTGGGTCTCCGATATACGAAAGTTCAAGAATCACTTCCCTGAGTGGGAATTGAACTACGACATCACCGGCATCCTGCAAGACATCCATGACAATGGGGTTGAACGTTGGTCCGCCTGTGAGTAGATCCGGAGCCCTCCGCCCGGCCAGCGATCGCTACGGTGAGAAGGTCGACATCTTTGGTGTCGACTACACCATCACCGACTATGTGGATGCCACCGAACGCATCATGGTTGCGGCCCGACAGAACCAGTCCTACGCGGTTTCTGCTCTAGCAGTGCACGGCCTGATGGAGGCGGTGAATGACACATCGTTCATGGCGCAGGTGCGAACCATTGACCTGATCACTCCTGACGGACAGCCTGTCCGCTGGGCCATGAATGCGCTTCACCAGGCCAATCTTGATGAACGGGTGTATGGCCCTGATCTGACCTGGTACGTGATTGAGGCTGCGGCCAAGGAAGGAATCAAGATCTTCCTCTTCGGCTCAACCGAAGAGACCTGCGATGCGTTCGCTAGTGCGATTCGTAAGCGGTGCCCAGGGGCGGTCGTTGACTATCAGTCAGACCGGTTCCGTGAGCCGACGCCAGAGGAAGACCAGGCTGATATCGATCGGATCAATGAGTTTGGTGCCGGTGTTGTTCTGGTCGGACGTGGTTGTCCCCGCCAGGAGAAGTGGGTTGCCGATCACCGGGGAAAGGTGAACGGGGCAATGTTGGCGGTTGGAGCGGCCTTTGACTACGGGGCGGGGTCACTGGAGCCGCCACCGGCTTGGATGCAGCGCTACGGCTTGCAGTGGCTATATCGGCTCAAGCAAGAGCCGGGCCGGCTTTGGAAGCGTTACCTGTTCACTAACTCCCAGTTCGTGTTCAACTTTGGGAAGGCATTCGTCAAGACTCGGGGCCGTTAGACCTTCGCCGCCACGGATTTGTTCTTGAACTGATCGGTCAACTTGTCGAAGAAAGCCGGTGGCCAGAGAAGCCCCGAAACCGCAAGGTTTCCGAATCCTTGAACTCGTTGTCCTCCGAGGGCGAGTGCGCCGCCGCGCCGGAAATACATGCGGCTGCGATCCCGAAGGTCACGTTTCGCTCGAATCCAGGAAGGATCAGCAGCCTCGGTCTTGAGGAGGTCCTCAAGGGACGGTTCCGGTAGATTCTGGCGCCGGGCCCGATGACACGCCTCGACCAGCCGAACATGTTCGTTCTGGAGCTTCCAGTTGGAGGTCGAGACAGATCCCTGATGGATCCGGTAGCCAAAGTCCCAATCGGGAAGTGCGATGACCGGGGCCTCGATTGCCAACTTGGTGAAGATTCGGTTGTCGACTGACTGATTGAACTTCGCTTCAAATCCGCCACTCTTGCGAAGAACGTCGGTTCGCAGGACGGCCCCAGGCCAAAGCATCTCAAAGATGAACCCTTCGTCGCGCCAGCGCTTCCATTCTGGCACCGAGGTTGGGCCAAGATTTTTCCTGGTTCCGATGGTCGGTTGGGTGGCATCGCCAGCGATACGGCGGGCGAAGGTTGTGACGGCTGCCGGCTCGGGATCCGTCTGATTGAAGGCCTGGAGGATCTTCTCGAATCGAGGTGCAAGGGCGACGTCATCGTCACCCATGAAGTTGACGAGGGGAGTCTTGACTAGCTCAAGAGCACGATTGTGGGAAGCGTCGAGGGAGACCATTTCGGGAATGTGCTCAAAGTGGACGGGCCCCTTCCACGCGCCTGCTTGCTCCATTGTCCGTTCACGTGAAGTGGACGGTGTCCCGTTGAAAACGATGGTTAGGGGAGCGCCCTCTGGAGTGGTGTGCAGCAGGCTCTCCAAGCAAGCCCCAAGATACTCTGGACGGTTGACGGTGCAGATATTGACCGTCAGATCTTCGATTGTGTAACCACCCATGCGTTCATCCGTGTTATTTGCCGCTGTAAGATTCAAATACTATCCACTGCTGGATCCAAGTATCCCAATCATCATCGGGTTTGGCCGTTCTTCTGGCCTTGATGATTAGAGTGTTTCTGCGGTACCTATCGGCATCCGGTGACGAGTATCAAAGACATAGCGGACGTGAGTGGCGATCAGCTCGTAGCCAACATCGTCATGGTCAGTTGGAATGCTCCCCGTGAACGAGTCCAAGTAGATTTTGGGTCCTGATCCCCGCCCATGAGGGCGTCAAAGGAACCAACCAACGTGACTAAGAAACGAAGAAACCGCACCCCGGAACAGATCGTCAGGGAACTCGCCAAAGCCGACCAACTCGCCGGCCAGGGCCACTCCAGCGAGCAGATCGCACGCGAGCTCGGAATCTCCCTACAGACCCTCTACAACTGGCGCAAGCGTTACGGCGGTGTCAGCGTCAACGAGGCGAAACAGCTCCGCCAGCTCAAAGAACAGAACGGCAAGCTCAAACGGATTGTCGCCGACAAAGAGCTCGAGATCCTCGGGTTGCGGGAGATCGCTGAGGGAAACTTCTAGACCCGACATGCCGTCGACGCGCGACCGACATGCTCATCGCGAAGATGGGCATGTCGCAACGCGCTGCATGTCGGGTAACGGGAATGACCCGCTCAACGTTCCGGCGAAAACCGTTAGCCGACACACCCGATGATCCTGATCGTTGGCTCCGCGATTGGCTCCACAAGTGGGTCGGCCTCGAACGCAACGCTCGCAAGGGATACCGGCGCGCGTGGGCTGATCTGAAGGCCGAAGGCCATCTCATCAACAAGAAACGGGTGCATCGCGTGTGGCGCGAAGAAGGACTACAGGTCAAGCATCGCAGGCGCCGCAAGAAGCCTCTCAAGCGGTCGAAGACCGTTGTGAAAGCGGACGCGGCGAACGTGGTGTGGGCTGCTGATTTCCAGTTCGACGCGACATCTGATCACCGTCGGATCAAGATTTTCTCGATGGTTGACGAGCACACTAGAGAATCGTTGACTGACCTTGTTGAGCGTTCGATCACTGCTGAGGGTGTCGTCGCTGCGTTGGATGCCGTGATCACGTTGCGGGGTTTGCCGCTCATGCTGAGGCTCGATAACGGGCCGGAGTTCATTGCTGATGTGTTGGCGGAGTACTGCGAGAAGAAACTGAAGATTCTGTTTGTTCCTCCTGGTGAGCCGTGGCGGAACGGGTTCATCGAGTCGTTCAATAACAGGGTTCGTGACGAGTGTCTGAACCAGCATCAGTTCGACACGATCCTCCAGGCCAGGGTGTTGATTGGTGACTGGAAACGCGGGTACAACGAGTTCCATCGGCATTCGTCGTTGGGGTATGCCACTCCGGATGAGTACGCGGCCCGCTGTGATTGTGTCCATGAGACTGTCAATAGTGTCTGTCGGAGGTGAGGCCGTCGAGCTAGTGTCAGTGTCGTAGAACCATCCCGATCCAAGTTCCGCGTGGACCTAATATCGGGGGCATCCCACAGTCACGATTACAACGGTGTCGGAGCCGCTCAGGGCCTCACTGGTCAGCTCAGTTCGTTCGGTGGTTGCATCGACTTGATGGGCACCAACCCAAGAATCATGGACCGAAACATCCACTCCCAGGGCCAGAAGTCCCTCAAGTTCGTTCAGGCCGACCTGTACCGGTCGGACCACTTCGGCAGACATTCCGTTGCTGACGTCATCGGCAATCTTGACGAGGCGGCTGACGGTTCCGAGTTCGCGTTGGAACTGCCAAGAGAGGTAGGATGGATCGACTGGAAGGCAGTGCCCGCCGACTCCGGGTCCCGGGTAGAAGGGCATGAATCCGAACGGTTTGGTCGAAGCATCTTCGACGACATTCCAGAAATCGATTCCGAGCGCCCGAGAGCTGACGGCGGGCTGGTTGACGAGGGCGATGTTGACGTCACGGAAACTGTTTTCCACCAGTTCGGCTAGTTCGGCTTCTCTGGTACTTCTAGTGACCACTATCGTGTCAACGAGGTGGTCATAGAAGTCCTGGATGACCGCTAGCGATGCCCTCGTCGATACCAGACATAGTTTTGGGGGTCCGACGAAAGTCCCATGTCACGTTGCCGGGATCAATCCCAGTCGGGCGAGAAGCCAAGATGAAAGTCTGAGCCCGCTTCCAGGCCGGAAATCTCTTCCAGGATTGGAGCAACAAACTCCTCGGTGGTGCCCAGGTAGGTCATTGATTCAAGAATGACTGTCGAATCTGGACGGAATGTGCGTGGCAACGGTCCGAGACGCACTCTCGATGTTGGACATGTCGGGTGCGCCATCTCGCAGGGGAGTGGGAACCGTGATGACGGCAATGTCGAAGTCCGCGAGATCTGCGGGATCACGGGTCGGTTTGTACCGGCCGAGTTCAAGGGCCTCCGCAATCTGGGAGTCGGACACCGACGACGTCGAAGCCAGCTTCAACGGCGCGAATGGCGACGGGAAGCCCGACGTACCCTTGTCCGACAATCGCGACGCGTTGTTCTCTTGTCCGAAGAGGTTGGTTCATCACCAACTCCTTGTTCATGGGCTGGGGCAGCCCATGTCTTGCGTGTCATCAGTCTGGCAGGGGTGGGTACGAGGTCGATGGGCGAACATCGTATTCGGTGAACTATCTGGCCCAGTTCCTCCTGCGCATGACTCAAGCCGTGAAGATCCGGCGGTCATGTTAGAAGTTTCGACTTGCAAAGGGTAGACCACTTCTTGCTGGCGGTAGGTTATTGTGCTCGCTGGTTCGCCACCTGGTTGGGCCATGACTACTCACTTGGCAGTATTCTAACAATGATGTTTCAACAGCCTTCAAACGAGGCACCGTCTCTTGACGACTACATCAAGGCGATCACTTCCCGCAAGTGGGTGGTGCTGTTGATGACTATTTTTGGATTGTTGTCTGCCTTGCTCTATCAGTCGTATCGGACTGAGACGTTTGAAGCAGCTGCACGGGTAGTTGTCGGACCATCGCGGCGTTTGAGCTTGAATCCGAAGTTAGCGAAAGCTCCGAACCTGGAGCGCGAACGCGAGATCATGCTCGGTGACGATGTGTTCGAGCAGGTCGCTCGAGATCTCGGAATTGAGGTTTCGGAAGTCCACGAGCGGGTGCGCTTGGCGTCAGTACGGTTTATCCCCGATAGTGATGTGATGGCTCTTTCAGCCTCAGCCAATGAGCCAGCTGATGCTGCGGAGCTTGTGAACACGATCGCTGCTGCATACGTGGACCAGACCGAGGCGGCCGAGGAGCAGTTTTTCAATGTTCGGATCAAGGGGTTAGAAGAAGACATAGTTGAAGCCAACGATGCGCTGGCCGCACTGGACGCAGAGATCGCTGACTTGCTTGTGCAGCGCGCTGCCGCGGCAGCACTGCCTGCAAATGATACCTCCGGCCCAACCTTGATCTCCTCGATCGATGCTGAGCGAGCGACTCGCCAAACAAGTCGCCAGCAGTTGCTCATTGCTATTCGATCCTCGGATACACAGCTGCGTGCCATCGAAGCGGAGCTGGGTACCCGGCCATCGACGGCTCTGTTGTTTAGTCCAGCTCGGGTTCCGACGGTCCCCAAGGGCCTGTCCAAGTCGATGCTGTCGGCGATTGGTATCATTTTGGGGGCGAGCCTCGGAATAGCAGGGGCGTTCCTTCTCGCTCGCCTGGATCGACGAGCGAGAGGCCAGGACGATATAGAACTTGCCTTGGGTCAGCGCGTCTTGGCCTCGGTCCCAAACTTCGGTGTCGGATTTGGAGACCGACGGGGCCAGGGAGCCCTCATCATGGCCAACGAAGCAAAGGGCCCTCGGATGATCAACGCTGCGGAGGCATTCCGACGGCTGCGAACGGGCGTCAGTTTTCTTTCCAAGTCTGACGACTCAAAGGTTTTCCTGGTTTCGTCGGCCTTCCCAGGTGAGGGCAAGTCGACCATTTCAGCGAACCTGGCATATGCTTTTGCCCAGAGCGGTCAGCAAACAGTGCTCGTGTCAGCAGACCTCCGTCGGCCTTCGTTGGAACGGTTGTTCGGTATTGAAGCGACGACTGGTCTGAGCGAGTGGCTCGGTGGAGATGACAATAGTGACCTGCTCATTGAGCTGCCGGAAGCCAATCTCTATTTCATTCCGGCTGGACAGAGGGCATCGAACTCCTCCGAACTGTTGGGTTCGGATCGATTCGCCCTGCTGATTGAGGAGCTACGCTCCAAATTCGACGTCGTGCTGATTGACGCGCCCCCCGTTCTTGCCACAGCCGATGCTGGCGCAGCTTCAAAGCACGTTGATGGTGTGATCATCGTTGTTGACTCTCGAAAGACCGAAACCGATCAACTCCTGCAGGTTCGTTCTGACCTTGATCGGGCGGGCTCCCGGCTTATTGGAGCTGTGCTCAATCGCGAGCGACAGAAACGGACACTGCCGTGGCGCAAACGCGACCGTTACAGCTACGCGTACGTGTAGAGGCCGAGGGGCCTGGCCGTGGTCCGCAACTCGCTGCGTCACTCAGCTGGCCAGGACGCGTCGAGAAGGCCATTGTTTCGCTAACTCTGTTTCTTCTGGCCTTTGATTTCCCGTCTTTGTGGTTCGAGAACAGGGACAACAAGGCCCCAGGTCAGATCATTGCTGGGGGCGATATCAAGACCCTGGCCATCTTCCTAGCGCTCTACGCTCTTTCGTTTTCACGATTGGTCAACAACGGGAATTTGATCCTGGCGGTGATGCGCCGGGACCGACTGCTTAGCGCCTTCATCATCTGGATCGGAGCCTCGACCTTCTGGTCGATCAACCCGGGCCTAACTGCTCGCCGGACCGCAGCATTGGTCTTGACCACCGGGTTTGCGGTGTTCCTCGTCATTCGTTTTCCGCTCCAAGAGATCATTCGAATGAGTGCCATTTCCTTCGGAATCGGAACCTTGCTGAGCTATTTCTTCATCTTCGCCATTCCGGCCTCCGGAGTTGCTGGGAGCGGATGGATAGGCATCTTTGACAACAAGAATTCGCTCGGTCGACATGAGGCGCTCGCCACCATTGTCTCGCTCATGGCCGCTTCGAGCGACAAGCGTTGGAGAAGCGTCTTTGCTCTTCAGGCGTTGGCCTCGATGGGATTGATCTTGGGGGCAACTTCAGCGACGGCAATAATTGGAATGTTGGCCATTCTCGGTAACTACACCGTCTTTCGGCTCTTTCGATCGCGAGATACCTTGTTCGGAGCAGTCGTTTTCTCCTTGTTTGCGACTGGTTTGGGCTCAGTTGTTCTCGCGTACGGCAACCTTGAAAGATTGGCAGGACTCCTCGGCAAGGATGTTTCGCTGACGGGTCGCACCGACTTGTGGTCCGCGGTTTGGAGGGAGATCGGGCGACGACCCTTGCTGGGTTGGGGCTACGACGCCTATTGGAATGGATTCTTTAGTCCGGCCCATGAGCTGTGGGTGGAGATGGACTGGCTTCCTCCCCATTCTCACAACGCGATCTTGGACTACCTCTTGGTCATCGGAATCCCCGGAGCAGGCCTGTTTGTGGCGGCCTTTGTTCGTGGCATGTACCGTGCAACGCGGTTCATTCGGGAGAATCCGGGAGGACTGGCTCTCTTCCCTATCATGATGCTCTCCTACGGATTCATCTTCTCTCTAACCGAGGCCGGTGTTGTCGGGAGAACTGCCCGCTGGGTGCTTTTTGTCGTCGCCTTACTCACAGCAGGCTCTAACGAGTCCACTAGTACGTCGGCAGCTGGAAGCAGCGATAGACGAATGGAGAATGATGCAGACGAGGCAGATGTGTTAGATCGCGGTGACCATCACCGCTCTTGAACTAGTATCTGGCATGCCCAAACAGTTGTCGGGCTAAGACCGAACCATCGCCCGAGGGAGCTAGTAAGAATGTCGCTGTTGACCGTGGCTCGACGTGCCCACGATTGGAACCGTCAGCGAAAGTGGGAACTCTTTAGCGAGCGGTGTCTTCAAGATGATGACCAGACTGTTCTTGATGTGGGATTTGCTGCGGCCGCTCTCTCCGATGGGTACGAGAATACGCTAGAACAGGCGATTACTGACCTCTCACGAGTGACTGGTCTGAGCCTCGACCCAATTCCTGAAATCAACCCGTACCCGGGAATGACGATGATTCAGTATTCCGGTGGGATCTTTCCCTTCGGCAACGATGAGTTCGATGTATGTTGGTCAAACGCCGTGCTCGAACATGTCGGAACTGACGAGAAGAAGATCGAGTTCCTCAGCGAGATTCATCGAGTAGCGAAGTCAAGTTTCGTAACGACGCCCAATCGCTGGTTTCCCATCGAGCTACATAGCAGGATCCCAGTTCTGCACTACTTGCCCAAGCCGATGTTCGACCGCATTGCCAGACAGGTTGGCAAGGGCTGGGTCACTGGCTCTTACATGGATCTCATTGGTGAGCGTCGTCTAAAGCAGCTCCTTGCTGCTGCTGAGATAGCTGACTATGAGATCCACAAGAACAAGGCTGGCCCGTTCACGATTGACTTCGTGGTGATCTTCTAACCAGGGTGTCAACCTGATGCATCGAGGATGCCGAAAAGCAGCATGATGAATTCTTCCTCTGATGCTTCCTGGTCAAGATCCGCAACCAGAACCTGAGCATCGACACCTGTCAGATTCTCAGCAATGAAGATCTCTACCGGGGCATCAAGATTCTGGGAGACGTCTTCGATCGGACTGAGCCCAGTAGAGAAGATCAAATTGTTGGTAATCAGCAGTTGAGCGGGGGTCCCGCTCACGAAATTCGCATCGACGTAGATTCCGTAGTGCTGTACGTCCCATATGACATTGTTCCGCACTATTGCTGGGGCGCTCAAAACAATGGCATTGCCGTCCTTCCACGGACTGGTTCTCGTGATCCGATAGATGGAATTGCCTTCGATGAGCACCATTGGGTCGGGACTCACTCGCGGTCCGATACTTATCACGATTGCTCCGCTGTTCGCAGTGGCGATGTCGTGAATGGTGTTGTTTGAGATTTCCACCCCAACAACAGATGGTTTTACATCGATCGCCTCGGCTGTGGTGAACGAGATTTCGTTGTCATGAATGAAAATCTCGGTTGACTGGTCGTAGCTACCATCGGCTAGAACCCCTCCGGTACCCAAGTAGATTCCCTCACCAAAGTCAGAAAAGTCCGTTTTCCCGTTGGAGCCCGGGCGCTGACCCGTTCGTGTCACGAGATTTCCGGAGATCTCGATGCGGTGCGAATTCTCCCCAATGAGGAAACCCTCCTGGCCAACATCGACTATTTCGGAGTCGAACACCGCGATGTCGGTTGATTCTGCGATAACAATTCCCCAAAGAGATTGTTCTACTCTCACGCCAACAAGGTCGATCTGGCTGCTGTTTCGAATGAGGATGCCAGGTCCAGTGCCATAGCCGGCGGCGGTGAACAAGGGAAGCGCAGTCGTATCGCCCACCACGGTGAGGCCATTCTTGTTCTCGACGATCAGTGGTTCGTAGATGCCCTTGGCAAAGTGAACGGTGTCTCCAGGATTGGCCATGGCGATGGCGTAGGCCGAAGTTCGTACTGGCGAGTCTTCTTGTCTGCCGCGTCCAGGTTCGTCGACTCCTTGCTCTGAGACGAAGATCTGATCTGACGGAATGGTGGTGGTCGGAGCCGTTGTCGATGGGGTCGTTGGCTGGTCGATGCTTTCGGTCGTCACGGCCTGGCGGCTATCCCGTTCTTCTTGAACAGCCTGCTCGCTCTTGGAAAGTTGACCGAGAGCCAGGAGCGTGGCAAGAGTCAAGCCGATGCCGATCAGGACCCCGCCAATGAGTAGGGCCACACTTGACGTGGTCGCCGACCGGCGCAATTCTCTCACAAGGCAAGCCTATTACGACAGAGTTGGTCTTGGTTGGCGGGTCGCTTACATCTAAAGCCGGTGGTGCTTGCTGTGCCTAAGGGGAGCTATCATCCCGATCTGATGGGCGACCTCTCATGACGAAGCCAGCTGGCGACCTGCGATTGAACACAATATGGGCTTTTGCTGCTGATGGCGCACAAATTGTCTTGACAATTGCTTCCTTCTTTTGGCTAAGTCGGTTCCTGGGCAAGGGAGAGTTTGGCATCTACAGCGCGGCGATCGCTATCTGTGGCCTCTCGGCATTGCTTGGCTATATGGGTGCGCAACAGATTCTCATGATCGACCTATCCAGCGGCGGCTCATTCGATGCTCTGTGGTCGAGGCTGGTCTCAACCGTAGCTCTCGGAGGATTCGTGGTGACCGCCGTTCTGGTTGCGATACAACCCTTAATTCTGCAAGAGCTGTCGAGGCTGGAGGTGGCGGCAATTGCGCTTTCACAAGTAGTTTTCTTCGGATTCTCGGAATTTGCGATTATCGCCGCCCAGGCCCAGAGGCGAATGGTTTGTGCCTTCGCCTCGCGGGTGTCGTCTGGCTCGATACGCCTCGCTGCGGTCGGGCTATTCACCGTGTTTGGGAGTCCTCAGGTGTCCGAATGGGTCTGGTTTGCCCTCGGAGCGTGGTCATTTGCAGGGCTCGTCGCCTTGACATGGGTCCGTCTGTTCTTTGGGAGCTGGCCGCGTTGGCGGCCCCCAGATGTGCGCACGCTTCGCCGAGGCCTCCCGTTTGTGATTGGGGGAGGAGCGGCAACGATTCTTTCGGTTGTCGACCAACCGATGCTTCTGCGCTTGAGCAATGAGGGCGGAGCGGACGCCACCGGCGTGTATGCCGTCGGCTACAAGCTAGCTGCCTTCTCCTCCCTCCCGATCATGGCACTCGTCCGGGCCAGCGACTACGACTTCTATGCTGCTGGCAACCAGAGCCGTCAACACGCGCAGCGCCTGGCTATTCGGATGACGGGCATGGCGGCTGGGTACGGAGTGCTCGCAGGCGCCGGGCTCGTTGCAATATCGGGCTTTGCCGATGATGTTCTGGGAGATGACTATGCCGACACGACAACGGTTCTTCGCTTCTTGGCACCTCTAGCCTTTATCAAAGCCCTCCAGATATTTCCTGCGAATGCCCTCACGGGTTCCGGTCAACAAGGGGCCCGTAACCGGGCGGTAATCGTTGCTTTGGCCATCAATGTGGCGCTAAATCTTGTACTGATACCAACCCACACCTGGCGAGGAGCGATTGTTGCCACCCTCGTCGCCGAAACTTTGATGGCAGTATTACTCTGGGTGTTCCTCACGAGATCGACGCGAGCGCTGTCATCGAGCTAGTTCTCTGCGGCTGTCCTCATACGCCGCTAGATGCAGTGACACGTTTCGATCCCAGTCAAAGAACTCGACCGGGGCGACCTGCCTTTCATTCTGGCTCCAATCGATCAGACCAAGCCATTCAGCGCCCGTTGGTCGTTCCGAGATGCATTGAATCCATTCTACCCCGATGCTGTCTCTGGCCTGTCGCGCCTGTGCCGTATCAGCGGAGATCACCGGTGTCCCCAGAGGTACCGAGGCCGGAATAACTCCGGAGTTTAGCGCTCCTGTTTGCAGGGCCAAGGAGGCATGAGCCTGGCGAACGAGGGTGCAAAGCTCGGCGTCGGAAACGTACCGATCGAATAGCTCGGCGCCTTGGAGTCCAGCAACTCGTCGGCGCAACTCGTCGGCGTAATCCGCATCACCAATCCGCCCCACGAATTGCAATCGGATCAATCCTTTCGAAACAAGACTTTCGAGAAGGTCAAGAGTTCGGAGTTGTTCTTTGTAGGGATCGATCGTCCCAAACTGGATAAAGATCGGAGGGAGGTTTCTATCTGATCGCGGCGGGTGTTTGCCGGCTGACTCGAGAGCGAGCGAACCGAGCGGAATGATGTGGAACTGGGTATGTGCGAGATCTGGGAACCTGGCGGTCAGAAGGCCGATGTGAGGCTCGGCAGTGACAATGACACCCGTCACCAGTCGTCGCACCCAAAATAGGACCAGTCGTTGGCTTCCGGCAAGCTTGACCGAATGTGGCTGTTCGTTGTGGGCGGTCCAGATGACCGGACGCCGTCGAATTGTCAGAATAGAAAGGATCGTGAACGTGTTGAGCTTCTTGGACAGGCGCCCAAGGGGTGAATCGTGAGAGATCAGGTGTTCGGGCCAATGGATATGCACCACGGCATCGGGATTCTTCAGCGCCGATGCGACGGTCAAGAACTGGACGTCGATTGCCTTGGATAACAAGGCCTTGGACCAGCGCCCGATGTAGCTGTTGTCTTCGGGCCTCGGGCGCGGGTGGGTAAGCACAACTTGTGAGGAGGGAGAGACTGGTCTCTGCATTCGCAATAGCCTAACGAGTTCCCTTGATCCAAGAGCATTGCCGATGGCCGGCGGTACCGCAGTCTTTCGAGTCCGTCGCCAAGGCGGGTGCGATTTCTCCCGCCTGCGCAGGAGACCTTCAGTGTTGGGGGCTACAGGGTGCGCCTTGGGTTGGAACGGACCTGATAGCGTCTTCAAGCCACTCACTGGCGTAGATAGCAAGGTTTGACGAGATGGGAAGTAGATGACTGTTCAAGGATCTCCGAGGATCTCGCTGATTGCGGGTGCTCGCCCGAATTTCATGAAGGTTAAGCCAGTCTTGGACTCGTTGGAGCAGGCTGGCGCCAATGTGGTGCTTGTTCATACAGGGCAGCACTATGACGAGGCCATGAGTGATGTGTTTTTTGAGGACCTGGGGATTCGTAAGCCGGATCATCATCTGGAAGTAGGTTCAGGGTCACACGCCAAGCAAACGGCCAAGATCATGGTGGCCTATGAAGATCTGTTGGTGGCTGAGCCGGTTGATGCAGTTGTGGTGGTCGGTGATGTGAATTCGACTCTTGCCTGTGCCTTGGTGGGGGCCAAGCAGGGTGTTCTTGTTGCTCATGTTGAGGCCGGTTTGCGATCACGCGATTGGGGCATGCCTGAGGAAGTGAACCGGGTCGTCGCTGATCGGGTTGCTGACTTGTTGCTTGCTTCTTCGCCGGACGCGGTGGTGAACCTTCGGGCTGAGGGCTATCGGGACGATCAGATCCATCTGGTGGGTAACGTCATGATCGACACCCTGCTGGTGAATGCTGAGCGGGCCAAGCTGCGAGATGCCCCAAAGCGGTTCGGGGTGGAGGCGGGCAACTATGGCTTGGTGACACTGCACCGACCGTCCAATGTTGATGATCCTGAGCAATTGAGAGGCTTGATTGAGGCGTTGTCGGATGTGGCGGAGTCCTTGCCGTTGTTGTTCGCGGTTCATCCTCGGGCTCGCGATGCAGTGGAGGCGTTGGATCGGTCAGAGGACTTGCGTTTGATTGGACCTCAGGGGTATTTGGACTTTCTTGGTTTACAAGCTGATGCCCGGTTGGTTCTAACCGACTCGGGAGGCTTGCAAGAGGAGACGACTGCGCTGGGAATTCCCTGTTTGACGTTGCGTACCTCGACTGAGCGCCCGATCACGATTAGTGAGGGGACGAACCGGCTAGTTGGACCTGACCCGGAGAAGATTCGGATTGCAGCAGCCGAAGTGCTAGCAAGTCCTCCCGTTCCGCGTTGCCCGGAGCTATGGGACGGCAAGGCGGGTGACCGCATTGCTGAGGTATTGTTGGCGGCGCTCGGGAATGCTGAGAGGCTGCGGCCAACCGACTTGCGCCGATGAACCAAACAGCCAGGCTCCGGAGCCTCGGCTAGGGTCGGACCGCGAGCCTCTAGATTGGCTCACAGAGGGGCTGCCAAATGACGCTAGCCAATACTGAATTTGTTTTCTTTCAGCATAGATGATGCATGTGTTAGCAATTCCTTACGCACGAAGAGAAAGTTGTTTCCGTAGCCCGGCGGCCGCCCGTCACCCGCATCGATTGCTTCGCCGTGCTCGGGCATTTGGTGCAGGTTGGGGTCATATGCCCCAACGTCAATCAAATGATCTCCCAAGACGATCCAGCCGCCGAATTCGTGATCAGAGAACCACTCAATCAGCTTGGAGGGTGCACCGCTGGCGTGTCGCTCCTCCGATTCGACAAGTACCGCGTCAGCGCGGTCGCTCAGCACACTTGATCCTCCTCGAACGACCGCTATCTCGTGGCCTTCGACGTCGATTTTGACAAGCAACCGACCGCTCGGAGCAACGTCGTCGAGCTTTTCTAGCTTGATGGTGATCTCTTGTTCGTGCTCAGCCTGACCCTCAAGATGGATTGAACTTCGAGTTGTAAGCAATTGCCCATTGATAACGGGAATACGAAGTACTGCGGAACCCGGTGAGTCTGAAAGTCCCACCACCTTCACTTCTGACGAAGGAAAGAGGCGTTTCAAGTGATCGGCCATTTGGGGTACTGGTTCGAACAGGTGAGTACTGTGAACTCGACTCCGCAAGTGAGCGGTGTATAGACCCTCGTTGGCACCAACATCCAAAAAACGGTGGGACTGGTCAGAGAGAGCCGCCAACGCTCGAAGCTCGGACTCGTGCCCAAGAGCCGCCCGACGGGCTCTACCTTCTAACCTCGACAAAGCGAGTCCGGGAACAACACGTTCGATCAGTTCGCCTAGCAACGGACGAAGCAAGTGAATCAGCCTTTCGCTTCGGGCACGCTAACACGCGATGGCGGATCCTGCCTCGATTGTAGAGTTCGACAGATCTGGTGAGGGCCCTGGGTAGAGTCGCCAGCGTTGCTAGGACAACATCTGTATGATTCCGTCGCGGAACCTCTCAACTGCTGAGTCCAGTGTGAGTTCGGCCGCTGACTCCCGTCCACCTTCGATCAAAGATTCGCGCCATACAGAATCGGTGAGCACCCGGACGACTTCATCGCTCATCTCCTCAACGCCAGCGCCCGGTGGAGTGAGAACTCCATTGACCCCAGGCCGGAGATAGTCAAACTCATGGCTGTGGTGATCGATCGTGGTCGCCACCATCGGGCAGCCCAAACGGAATGCGTCAACGATGTGGAGGCCGACTACCCCGGGATGGACCATTACGTTACAGATCGAGGCCAAATGGGCTTTGTCCGACCCGAACTGAGAGCCAGCCATGTGAACCCACGAGCCAGCCTGAGCCAACGATTCGAGCGGTTGACCATGATCTCCCTTTCCAATGACAATAAACTCGAAGTCAGGAAGCTTTTCACGGGTGCGTGCCAAGACTTCAGATAGAAACGGTAGGCGTTTCCACTGGTCGAGGGAGGAAATGAGAATGCCGACGTTCTTGGTTCGGCCCGAGATCTCAGTTGCGAGCTGCTCGGTTGCCGGGGTGAGCGACGTGACGAGGTCAAGCGGCAGCGTGTTGTTGACGACCGTAATACGGTCAGACGGGACACCTACTTCCATTGCTCGTTGCTTGGAGGTTTCGGTGTAGCCAAAGAAGTGGTCGCCGCGTCGTGTCTCCCAAGCCTTGAGTTTTTCAGTGGTCTCTGACACTTCGAGAGGATTGGTGTGCTGTCCGAGCCCCCACATCCCCCAAGCTTTCTTGGGTCTGACCACCTTGGTAGAGAGAAGGAGATTCAGCCATAGGCCGGAAGCTTGTTGAACGATCACGACGTCATGGTCTTTGACCAAATCTCTGACGGGCTGAACGCAGAAGCGGACTCCCTTGACCCTCACCGTACGATTTTCGCGGTAGGTCGCCCACGGAAGCTTCGCTTGAGTTCCACTGGTGGTCTTTGTCGAGGGCGGTTGGCCATGAACCAGGTTGATTTCGATTCCGTCTTCGGCCAGGCGGTCCCGGATTCCATCGAAAAGGCCGAGCCGGTAGCTTGGTAGCCACTCGAGCGCAAACAGTACTTTGGTCATTTGGCCGACGATACTCCGACTAAGCAGTCCATTAGTTCAACTGAGCCGTTTGGCCCACCCGATCCGAACCAGGATGAGCAGCATCCCGGTCAAGGTGGCTAACCATAGGAGCGGGTTGCCAGATTTGGAGGAGGCGGGGGAGTCGCTAAAAGCAAGCTGTGATGGCGGATCCGTCTGAAGACTCTCAGGCGCCGCGGCATCGTTTGATGGAATGTCGGCTAGGTGAGGCGCAGTAGTGGGTTCGGCAACCTGTCGTTGCTGGTGATCTTCTCGGACGACTCGGACGGCCGCTCGGGGTCCATTTCCTGGGAGTCCAGTCGCCGTCATCTCTGATGGCGAGAAGGCGCCTGGATCGTCGCCAGCGAAAGTCGGGATCGAATCCTGCGCATTGTTGAGTTCCGTCTCAGGGTTCGCTTGCACTCCTCGCCTTGGGGTTGTCGTTGTCGAGACGGTTCGGGGTGAGGTTGTAGTAGCGGATCTTTCAGGCGATGGCAACTCTGTGGATGGTGAAGCCGCCGGGGGGGTCGTCGTAGCGATGGTGGGTGACGGTGTTGGCTGCTGAACCGGAGCGCCTCCCAGGTCGGCCACTAGATTGTCCCGAAGTTGGATGACGTTCGCTCCTGGGCTGTCTGCTGTGGGTCTTGGTTCGGAACCCAGTGCATCCGTCGCTTGGCCGGCCGTTAGATTGTTCACCAACTGAGGTTGAGCAGGACTGGGCGTAGACCACTGTCCGATCGGATCTCGGCCGGTCTGAAACACAACGTTGTTGCGAAGTGTCACAGTCTTGGTTGGCGACACGAAGTTGCCATCCATGAGTATGCCGAAATGTTCAGTGTTCCAGATCACGTTCGCTTCGACGGTGGCTGCAGCACTTAAGGAGATGGCATTGCCATCTAGCCACTGTGAGTTGGAGGAGATGTTCCAGAAAATGTTGCCGCGGATGAGAACATCTGGATTTCGATAAGAACGAACACCAACCCCTACAACAACAGCGCCGCTGGTATTGGTGTTGATGTCGTGAACATAGTTGCCCTCGACCAAGACGTTGTACACCGTCTGCTTGATGTCGATGGCTTCTGATGTGGTGCGTGAGATATTGTTTCTAAGGATTCGAATGTTGTTCGTGTCGTCATCGTTCAGACCGCTGCCAGTGCCCACATAGATCCCCTCCCCATAGCGAGCAAACTGCCCACCGCGCCTGCCAGTATCGGAGATTTGAGAATCGGAGACAACGACGTCGGACGAGTAGCGATGAATGTGAATTGCTTCTTGCCCGATGTCGGTGACGTCTAGATTCTTCAGAATGATCGTCTTAGACGCTTCGACTTTGACTCCCCATAGCGAGTTCGAAAGCGACAGTCCCTCGACTGTGATCCGTTCACTCGAAGCAATGGCTACTGAGGCGCGCCTGTCATAGCGTCCATCAGACACCGTTGCACCTGGCTTGCCCACAATTTGTAAGTCATTGCGGCCCTGGATGACAAATGATTGATATGAGCCAGCGGCAATCTGGATGGTCGCACCGGCGGGGGCCAGTTCGACGGCCCGCTGAATCTCCCTGACGGCCTCAGCCGAGGTAGCGCCTGTCCTGCCGTCATCACCGTTAGGGCTGACGAACACTGTGGTGCCAGACAAGCTTGCAGAGGCGTCCGCAGCAATAATGCCGGGTCCAGTAACGAAGGACCCCAGGAGGGTGAGCATTGCCAAAAGAGGGAAGAACCGAAAGTGTCGCACGGCAGAACTACGGCGCGTTCGTCTCGAATGTTGAGAAGAATTACCTAGACCTCCTTGATCCGTCTCTCACCGAGTCACCTGGTTTAGGCTTCCCTGGATGTCGGAATTCTCCACGGAAGAACCTCGCCCCGGCCTAGCTACGACAAGCTTCAAGCGGTGGTTGTTGTTCACGTTTCTCGTGTGGCTCGCCCTGGCTGCGGCGACCTTGGTTAAGGCACAAAAAGAAGCTCGGGCTGGTGAAGTGGCACTACGTTCAGTTGCTGATTTGTCGGACCCGATCGCCATAGATCTAGATGTGGTCGCTCATTCTCTTGAGGTGGGTCAGACAAATCTTGCGTCGGCTGAAGGCAGGCTCAATTCGTCGATTCTGTGGCCTTTGCGGCCTTTCCCAGTCATCGGCCGCCAGCTCGCTTCAACCCGTGCCCTTGTCGGAGCAGCGCGTGAGTTGACGGAGGTGGTTCAACCGCTCATCGCCGATGTGCAAACCGCCAGAAACGATTCCAACGGACTTGACCGAATCGCCTTTCTTCGCCGAGTCGCCGATCAGCTTGGCGATTTGGAACAAGTCGTTGCCAGCGCCGATCTCGGCCCAGAGGACGGCCTCATTGGCCCTCTCGCTGAGGGTAGGACCGAGATGGCGACACAACTGGCCGAGCTGGCTGATCGAGGAGCGACCTACCGAATAGTCACCGACGGTCTCGCCGCCTTCTTGGAAGAGGGCGACTACCTCTTGCTGGGCTCGAATAACGCCGAGATGCGGCTCGGTTCAGGTATGCATCTCTCGGTCGGTCGGTTGACGACTAGTGACGGCCGTCTAGACCTTGTAGACCTCACTCCTAGCGCCGAACTGGTCCCGGTTGTTGGGGCAAGACTGATTGACGAAGACGTCGCAGCGAGGTGGGGATTTTTGGATATCGAAACGGATTTCCGCAAACTTGGCTATTCGGCGCGATTTGATGAGTTTGTCGCCCCCCAGGCTCTAGAGATGTGGCAGGCCAAAACGGGGGAGTCCTTGGATGGCGTCATCCTGTTAGACCCCTTTGTTTTGGAGGCTCTGTCTGGGGTGCTTGGAGATGTGACAGTTGAGGGAGAAACCTATGACCGGGCCACCTTGCTGTCCTACCTGCTTCGCGATCAGTACGACGTTGTCGGCGAAGGGACCGGCGATGCAGAGAACGAAGCTCGGCGCGATCGCTTGGCCCTCCTTGCTGGGGCCATGAGTGAATCGTTCGATACCGCATCGTGGGACCCCCTTGACCTGATTCAAGCCCTCGCCCCGGTTGCACGAGGGAGACACCTCATGGTGTACAGCGTCGAGGAGGCGGAGCAACGCGGCTGGGAAGAGATGGGTGTCGCCGGCCAGATCAGTGGCCACGAAACCGGGGTCTTCTGGCTGAATACTGGCGCAAGCAAGCTGGACTCGTTCCTCGCCGTTGACGTCCAGGTCACAACCGCCATTGTCGAGGACGGCCGAGAACTGTCCTTCGTTGTCCAGACCACGAGCTCCGCTAATGCTGGCATCTCCCGCTATGTGCTCGGCCCCTGGGAGACCTTGGGAGTGCCTGAGCCCGGTGCCTACCGCGGCCGCTTCGCTCTCTACGCTCCCAATGACGCCACCGATGTGAGATTCGCCCCGAGTCGGCCTCTGGATGTACAAGGGCCCGATGGCCGGCTATGGCTCATGTCCAGTGAGCAAATGATTGTTCGGCCCGGGCGGAGCACGACGATCCGTTTTGAATACACCGTTCCGGTCGAACGCACATCAATCGAGATTTTGCCTTCTGGTCGTTTCCCGCTGGTCACCTGGAATTGGGACGGTCAAGAGTTCGATGACGCTGAGCGTCGCTTGATTTCGCTTGATGATTAGAGGTTGATGGCAGACATGTCTTGCTCCGGTTCGTGCGTTGAGCGCTCGACGGGTGTTCGCAAGTCGATCTCGTCAAGCTGATCAGGAATCCGCTTCGCAGCGACTGAAGATGTCAGCAGGACGGCAACACAAATCGCCATCCATCCAAAAGCGGGTACTCGAAGGACGGCCTCGCTGATGCCGTCGATCAGGACGAATGTCAAAAGGGCCATTGCCAGCGGTTCTGTTCGAGAGGCCGAACGGACCAAGCTCAGGGCTACCGCTCCAAGCAGGATGCCTGCTCCGATCACGCCGGTGGTGAGAGCCAGATGAAGAACCAGACTATGAGTGTGCTGGGCCCCCCAGCCAATTGGCAACTCTGCTACCACCGAGCGGTCATTCCCGAGCCCGATTCCGATGATGGGAGACCCAGAAATCTCATCAATGACCTGTGGCCAAAGGGTGGAACGACCACTGAATGATTGGACCTCGCCTTCAGAAAATGACGTGACCTGAGAGAATCTCGTTGAGTTGCCGATGTCGATCGTCCCCGATAGGGCGAGGGCGACGAGGAGAAGGAGTAGTCCAAGGGCTAGAGCGGCGATGCGTCGACGAGATACATGGAGGACCATGATGATGAGGGCAACTGCAAGTCCGAGTGCTCCGGTTCGACTCATGGTCATCAAGACAATGCCCAAACTCACGATCGAAGTGCCAGCGGCGATGAATCGCTGGAGGCCATCACTCTCACGGGCGAGCCAGAGCGAAGCGATACAACCAATCGCGGCGACCCGCGCAAGTTGGTTGGCTTCCAAGGAAGCCAGAGCAAGGTGGTCCTCCACAAATGGGGTAGCCGATGTGGTCTTGGTCAGGAAGGTCCCAATAAGCAGGTATGTCAAAAAGCTCATCCAGATCGTCCGGGTGGCGGCAACCCGCCCACCCCGCAGAACAATGGCGTAGGAGGCACCTAACACCAGAGCGAAGCCACCGCTCGTGGATAGGGAGTGTTGCCAGTTGGGTCCTATAGCAGAAATCGCCGACCACAGAACCCAGCTAATCAGCAACCCAAGCTGGGGTGAGGAATACAGATTGGGGCGGGACAGCATTCCGCGGTTGTAGTCAGAGATCAGGAGCCCAAGGAGGGAAAGAGTCATGACAACGGACAGGACCCGCAGACCGATTGGATTGTCGAACCGAGTCTGGTCAATGGCGGCGATGGCGACAAAAACCGCAAGTAGACCCTCTTGCCAAGTCGGCAGCAATAGCGACCAATTCTCGCCTTGACGCGCCCTTGGTCGTCCGGATGGGGTCGTTGCTGACCTACTGGCTGGCCGATCCGAGCCCCTGGCCAGTTGCCTAGTCGTCACGGGGTTGGGCCGTTATGAACGACAACATGAGCAAGGTTAATACTGCCGCTCCTGCTCCGGCGGCAACCGAGGCCAACAGGGATTGCTGAGTCGGGGTACTGATCAGAGCTGGCTGTAGAAAGATGTAGGCCGAACCAGTCGAATCAATCTTGCTCTGAAGTTCTTGGCGTTCAGATCGCCTGGCATTCAGCTGGTCACTCACTGCTTGTAGATCTGAGCGGAGGCGAATCTGAGCCGACTCTTCGGTCGCAGCCGATAACTCAGCTTCACCAGTGGTTTGCTGTTCTTCAAGATCGGCAATGGCTACGTCGAGGGGAGTGAGGTCGACGCTCAGGCCTTGGCGACGATTGGCCTGGGATTGTTGTATCAGTACCGCAGCTCCGGAGGCAGCCAATTGTTGTGCAGCTTCGGGCGTCTTGGCCGTTGCCACCAGTTGGAGCACAGACAGGTCCGAAGATGGATCCACTCGAAGTGACAGCGCATCGCTGGCGTTAGGCAGAGCGGTTGCCGCTTCGTCAAGAACGGCCGGGTCAGCCAAGATGGCGTCCGCCAGGTCGTGAGAGGCTCGAAAGAAGGGCCAATGGATCTCGTTCTCATCAAGGATGAGTGGGGCGATGGCTTCGGGGTCAGAGGCATTGATCCGATTGATCGAGAAGGCGGCGACACCAACTGCAACCCCGACCAGTAGGGCGGCAAGGGACAAGGCGCGACCGGACAACCGAGCTGATGTGCCCTTTGCGGCCTTGTCAGATCGCATGGGCTTGGTGGCAACCACCGTTGGTTGAGGATCGGTTCGCCTGGTTTGGGCATCTGCTGGTCGTTGAACCCTGACCGGAGACTTCTCCGCCGCTGGCCCTTTGGTGGTCGGGCCGGTTGCCGCGCTGGGTCGTTTACTCGTCATCGTCGCTCAGTAGTCATCGCTGAACAAACGTTACCGCATGCGTAGTAGCCATATGACCCGGTTAACCAAGCAGAACTGCCCGCGGAGCTAGCCGGTGGTCAGTCCCTGAGTCTAGGAGGCGACGCTTGGCCGCCAGGTGATTCTCTGGTTGCCAAGGAAGTTGCCAGCGGTAGCAACGCCAATGCCAAGGAGCTGGATCCACCAGGCGTTCTCCAGAATGCCAGAGCTTCCGTCCCCGAGGGTTGCGGCGATGCCGACCTGCACCATCAGGCCATGCAGGGCAATAAGGTGGAAGGGCACAAGCCCACTGAGTAAGCGGGAGCCGCGTCGAGCCAGCGGAGCAAAGGTGAACCGGTTGTTCAGCCAATAGTTGGTCAGCACGCTGAGTTCGAAGGCGATCAACCCAGCATTGGCGAAACCGGTTTCGGTCAACACATAGAGCCCGGTGAGTCGGACAATGGCCCCGATGAGTCCAACCAGGGCATAGGCGGTAAAGGTGGCCGACACCATGCGACCGAGTACAAGATCGAGGAGGGCTAGCAGGTAGGAACCAGCAACCGATCCACTCATCTTGGTTGCACCATGAAGTCGATCGCGGAATTCGTAGCCAACTTCGCGGACCCGTGGCCGGTCGCCGCGGGCTAAGAACTCCAGCAGAATCTTGAAGCCACGAGGATTAACCAGGGGCTCAACTGCTTGGAATCGCGTTTGGGAAACAGCAAAGAAGCCACTCATTGGATCACTGACCTGGGTGCCAAGTAGCCGCTGCGCCAGCTGCTTGCCACCCCAGGAGACGGTTCGTCTCCAACGATTCCAATCGCCATAACTGCCACCGTCGGCTTCTCGCGAACCGACAACGACGTCGGCCTCGCCAGCCAGGATCGGAGCGATGAGATCCAGTGTTGCACTCTCATCGTGCTGGAGATCAGCGTCCATGACAACCAAGGCGCGGCCTCGGGCCAGGTGCATGCCGGTGAGTACAGCCGAACTCAAGCCTCGCTCATCGACTCGTCGCACCGACAGGACACGCGCATACTGCCGTGAAAGCTCGGCTGCTATCTCCCAGGTGTGATCGGGTGAGTCGTCATCGACGATGATGATCTCATAGTCAAGTTCGGCGAGCAGATCCTGAAGTCGGGCTACCAGAATCGGGATGTTTTGTGCCTCGTTGAAGGTCGGCAGGATCACCGACACCGTGCAATTGGAAACCTCTCGACGATCAGTGCGGCCTGATACCGGCACCGGCGTGTCGATGGTGGATGGCGATCCCATGGAGACTACGTCGGCCGAATTCCCAGCCGATAAAGCACCCGGAGTGACCAGTCCGGGACTCCCTGGTCTTTTTGGCTAGGCATATCAACACATTTACCCTTGAAATGCGGAATAGCGAGTCGAGTATGATGTAGCTTGTACGAAGGCAGTTTGTGGTCCTTCGGGAAGGGTGAATCATGAGAAAAATGATCGTGGCAGCAACATTGGTAGCCGGTCTAACTGGCGGATTCGTCGGTATCGCTGGCGCGGCAGAGGACGGATGTAGCTATCCGGACAACTGCGACAAGGTCAAGTCTGAGAGCCCGGACTCGGTAGATCCTGACGTCCTACCCAAGGAATCAACAGATCCAGCAGTGGTTGAGTCTGCCGGACTTCCCGGTGTTGAAGTTAAGGGCAAGCAGCAGCTTCCCGTTACTGGAACCGACGCTGCAGGACTGGCCGCGATTGGCGCAGTCCTCGTCAGTGGTGGAGCAATCCTGGTGTGGCGCTCCAAGGGTGCTGAAGCCGAGGCGTAGAACTCGCCCCAGACAATCGAAATTCTTGTTGGCACCCTCTCCTCGGAGAGGGTGCTTTCGTGTTCAGGTCCGACGAACACCGGTGAAAAGTTGGGACAGTCCGCCAGTCAACTGACGACGTTGCTGCTGTTGGAAACCGGCTTGGGACAAGAGCTCCAACATCTGTTCGGTTGGGGGAAGGTAGGACACCGAGCGAGGCAGGTAGCTGTAGGCGTTCTTGTCCGACAGCAGGCCGCCAACAAAAGGAACGACCTTGTTGAAATAGATGCCATGGCCAAACGCCACAAAGCGGTTGTCTGGCTGGGAAACATCAAGGAGTCCAATTCGGCCACCGGGACGAACGACCCGCGCCAGCTCATCAAAGAATGTCTGCAAATCCACCAGGTTACGAAGGGCGAAGCCACAGACAGCGGCATCAACGGATTGATCGGCGATGGGGAGCAACAGAAGGTCACCTTGCAGCAGGGGAGCATCGGTCTTGGCTGCTTGGAGCATGCCAAGCGACAAGTCAACGCCAAGTGCCTGGTGTCCCGCCCTATTCAATTCACGGCAAAAGTCTCCGGTTCCACAAGCCAGATCAAGCACAGTTGACGGGCTCTGGAGCTGGAGAGATTGGATTGTCTTCTTTCGCCAGCCGACATCCATACGGAAGGTCATGATCCGATTCACAAGGTCATATCTGGGAGCGATGGAATCAAAGAGTGAACGGACCGCGGTCCGCTTCTCATCGCCTTCAGGAAGATACTCGCTGGGCATGCTCATACCTGACAGGCTAGGGGCACTACTGTGTTCGGGTGGAACCTCGCCGAGTGCTCTTTGTTTGTACTGCCAATATCTGTCGTAGCCCGACAGCCGAGCTGCTTGCCCGCGCTCGTTTTGGCGAGGAAACGGTCATGTTTCGGTCCGCTGGGTTGCTGGAGAGCGGCAAGACGATGCCTAAGGAACTGGGCGAGATCCTCGGGGAGAAAGACATTTCGACCGCGGCTCACCGGAGCAACCAGCTTGAAGCAGAGACACTGGGAGCAGCCGAGCTGATCTTGACGATGGAAGGCCGACACGTCCAGGAAATAGCGATCTCGTTTCCCGAGGTCTTCGCCAAGACCTTGCCCTTGCTCCAGGCCGCTTCGTTGATCCGTGACGGATATTCCGTTGAACGGCTATTGGAAGCGCTCCAATACCGCGACGGCGCGGAATATCTCTCTTCGGAATGGGATGTTAGCGATCCGTACAAACGCGGCAAGCGTCAATACCGCAAGATGGTAGGCCAGGTCGATGAGCTGATCGAACGGGTTATCGGCCCGCTAGCTCGGGCGAACGTCAGCGCGTAGCGGGCCATCTTTTGGGTGATGGAGGCTAAATATGAGTCGATCTTTCGCTAATTCGGTTGACCTGGGGAAGTGGCCAGACAATCTCCAGAACCAAGCCTGCAACAAATTGTCAGAAATTTCTTAGAAACGACAGCCTGTCGGTGAGTAAATTCGATTGGCCGGGCTATCTTGTAGGCCGAACGGGAAGCCAGGCTATGCCTTGGCCATCGTTCAGCTGGCCCCGGGAATGCCGCCGCCCCCCGGGGCCAGCACTAAATCTCGTCACCGTCGGCGCCGCGGACTCCAGCTCGACAAACTGTCGTAGTCGCCCCCCTCTCCGGCCAGTCGCTAGCCGGCGTAGTAGCGGAAGACCACGGCAGCCACACAAGAAGGTTTGGCCGAGTCTTCAACTTCGAAGCTCAACTCGATGGTGCACTGACAACCACCATCAATCTCCTTCACGTCCTTCACCGTGGCTCCCATATGAAGCCGCGAGCCGACGGGAACGGGGGAGGGGAATCGAACCTTTTCGGTGCCGTAGTTGACTCCCATCACAAAGCCGGTTGCCACCAGGACTTCTGGGAGCAGTCGAGGCGCCAGCGACAGGGTCAGGTAGCCGTGGGCAATCGGGCCGCCAAATGGTGACTCAGCCTTTGCCCGTTCAACATCAACGTGGATCCACTGGTGATCACCAGTGGCCTCGGCAAAGGTATTCACCATCTCTTGGGAGACCGTGATCCACTCGCTGTAGCCAAGGTGCTGATCAACGATGGCTCGCAGTCCTTCAATTCCTTCAACTTGAGTTGTCATCGCCGAAGGCTAACCGAGCCGACAAACGCTGACCCAACTGTTGGCAGCTAAATCCGGCCCAAAGGCCTGTGTCACTGGCAGCTGCACACTTCGCTGGCAGTTCCTAGCGTTTTGGTCGAAGCTTGACCGGTGTTGCTCCCTGGTTCGCCCGAAGCTGCCCACAAGCTGCATCGATTTCGTTACCGCGATTGCGCCGAACGGTCACATTGACGCCAAGAGAATCCAGCTCGTTGGCAAAATCTCTGATCCGGCTCGCCGGGCTGCCAACGGTTGGCCAGCCCGGTGTCGGATTGAGGGGAATGAGATTGACATGAGCAGCGGCTTCTCGAGCGACCTTGGCCAGCTCCTTGGCATCGCTGGTCCGATCGTTAACACCGTCGATCATGGCCCACTCGAAGCTCACCCGACGTCCAGTCTTGTCTCGAAACTGGCGCGAGGCGTCAACGATCGCTTCGATTGGATGCTTCTTGTTGACCGGAACCAGGCTGGTTCGCAGCTCATTGTTTGCGGCATGCAATGAGACCGCAAGTCCAACTTGTAGGCCTTCGTTGGCAAAGCGGCGTATCTGGGGAACCAGCCCGACCGTTGAAACCGTGATCTTGCGGGCACCAATGCCTAGGTCAGCGATAATCCGTCGGATGGCTTCCATGACCCGGTCATAGTTAGCGAAGGGCTCGCCCATCCCCATAAACACGATGTTGGACAATCGGCGAGGCAGTGCTTCGCTTCTGGCCAGCACCACTTGCTCCAGGATCTCGCCAACGGTCAGGTTGCGCTGATAGCCAGCCTGGCCAGTGGCGCAGAACCCGCAAGCCATGGCGCAGCCCGCCTGACTGGAAACACAGATGGTTGAGCGGTCGGGATAGTGCATCAGCACGGTTTCGATGGCGGCGTCGCCAGACATATTCCACAAACTCTTGACCGTCAGCTCGTCCTCGGAGATCGAGCGCGTAGTCAGGTCTAAGGCTGGTGTGAGGTCTGTTGCCAACCGTTCACGCAAGGCCCGAGGCAGGGTGGAGATCGCCGATGGAGCGACACCCTGGTCATAGAGCCCTTTCCAGACCTGGTCCACCCGGTATCGAGGCTGATCGCTCAACAGGTCGGTAAGGGCGTCCCGGTCAAGGTCCCAAGGCGAAGTCATGGAGGCAAGGCTAGGGCCTAAAGCAAGGGTCATCCAATAAGGTAGTCACCATGAGTTCTCACTCGGTTGCTCCCGCCCACCTGCACGAACATCGAGATGTTCAGGGTGGCGCGGCCCGAGCCGCGGTCTTTGGCGTGAGTGACGGATTGGTCTCCAACGTTGGCCTGATTCTTGGCGTGGCCGGAGCGTCGACGAGTTCCAGTGCTGTGCAGGTGGCCGGGGTTGCTGGCCTCGTGGCGGGGGCCATCTCGATGGCGGCTGGCGAATACAACTCGATGAGGGTTCAAGCCGATCTATTCGAGCGTGAAATATCAATGGAGCGTCGAGAGCTGAAGCGCAACCCTGCTGGCGAAGCAGAAGAAATGGCTCACCGCTATGTGAGCCGTGGTCTCAATCCCGATCTGGCTCGCGAGCTAGCTGATGACTTGATGGACAAGCCGGAAGTTGCCCTGGAGTTCCACGCCCGTGAAGAAATTGGTGTGAGCCCTGATGACTTGGGATCTCCGCTCAGTGCCGCGGGATGGTCTCTGGTTGCCTTCTCCCTGGGTGCCCTCACCCCACTTCTTCCCTGGTTCTACACCGATGGCACCAACGCGGTTCTGGCTTCTATGGTCCTGGCTCTGATCGCGGCTGTCATCATTGGCCTGAGCATCAGCTACTTCACCGAAGGCTCACGGACAAAGGCAGTTGGTCGCCAATTGATCTTTACCGCGATCCCGGCCATGATTACTTACTCGATTGGGTCCCTCATCGGAGCGTGATCCAGCGCCAAGATCGGTCAGTTCTGACGATACGAAAGCCAAGTCGCTCATAGGTCGCCAAGGCCGGTTCGTTGTTGGCCTCGACATACAGCATTGCTGTTTCCAGCCCCTGATTCTGAAGCCAGTGCAGGCCAGCGGCCGTTATTGGACCCCCGAGCCTTTGGCCATGGAAGTCGGGATCGATGCCGATGACGTAGATTTCGCCCAAGGGCGGCTCTTGATGGATCCTCGTCCAGCAAAACCCTGCCATCTTGTTGTCTACTTCATAGATCCGAATTCCTTCGGGGCGGACCCAGTCCTGGTCGAGGCCCTCCCTGAACCTGCTCTCGCTTTGTCCTCCCTGATCCGGATGTTTGGCAAAGGCCCGATTGTTCAGAAGTCGGAGGGCCTCATCGTCGATTCCGGGACTGAATGCTCGGGTAGTCAACGGCTTTGCGTCGGTGAGGACATCGGCCATTGGTGCCTGCATCTGGTGGAGTGCCCGGTGGGTCTGCATCCGGGAGCCCGATCCGAGTCGGAGATCGGTCAAGCCGTCTTGCCAGCCAAAACTGGGTTTGGCCCAAACAATGACCTCCAAGTCGCTGGCTTGCAGCTTGCTCTGCTGGTTGGCGTCAGGCAGTCCGACACTTGAGGCAAGGAACCTCAGCAGCTGGATCGTGGCAGCTAGAGGGTCGGAAAGCTCGAGGTCTATGAGGACCTCAAGATGAAGCTGAGCACCTTCGGCGATCCCACCGACGTAGGCGGTGAGTTCTCCATCATCCCTCGACAACGCTGCGGCCACGAATCGCTCGCCCGCTTGGTTCACGTCCTGCATCCATGTCTCATCGAAGCGACTGTCAGCGAGACCAGGTGGCACCGAGCGGGCCGCGAGCCGGCGCAGCCGATCCGACAGGGCGGGGTCATTGGATCGGAGCATCTGAGGAAGAGTCATTCTCTGCCAGCCTAGTAGGCCGGTTGTCGTGGGCTACCTCCGACTTTCTTGCCCAACTCCACTAGCCTCCACCTATGGCCAGACCCCGCACCCCAAAAGGCAGAGCGCAACGAACCAACGAGCGACTCACCTTGCTCTACCCCGAGGCACTCTGTGAATTGGACCACACAACTTCCTTCCAATTGCTGATTGCCACCATCTTGTCGGCCCAGGCCACCGATGTCGGTGTGAACAAGGCCACTCCTGGCTTGTTCGCTCACTACCCAGACGCCGAAAGCATGTCCGAGGCCAGTCAGGAAGAGGTTGAAGCACTCATCAATTCGCTCGGCCTTTTCCGCAATAAGGCCAAGAGCGTGATCAAGTGCGCCAATCAACTGATGGACCATCACGATGGTCAGGTCCCAACGTCGATGAAGGATCTGGTCGCCCTTGCCGGGGTTGGCCGCAAGACCGCCAATGTTGTTCGCAGCGTGGCTCTTGACCTTCCCGGCTTGCCGGTTGACACCCACGTGCTTCGACTGAGCCAGCTTCTGCACTTGACGGAGGCATTGCCCGAATCTCAACAGCGCGACGCGGTCAAGGTCGAACTACTACTCAACCCGATGGTGCCAGCGGCAGAGCGTGGCTCGTTCAGCTTGCGAATGATTCTGCATGGCCGAAGGGTCTGCATCGCCAGACGTCCCCAGTGCGAAGCGTGTGTGCTGAACGATTTCTGTCCGTCCAGCACCGTTTGAAGATTGCTCCAAGTCCGCTGGCCTTGCGGGAACCGCTTGGACAGGATCTGGTCAGCCGCAGAGAAAAGTGGGTGAGATCACCCACTGGTCCCACGATGTCACCTAGGTTACCGATACCAGGTTCCCGCCACCTGGTAAATGCTGCTGGGGGGATCCGCCGCCCGCCAGTAGCTCCACAGGCGCCCCTATGGGGCGTCTGTGTGATTTTTGGGATTAGCAGGTTGGTCGGCTTTTCGGGAAGCAACCCTAGGTGATCGCCCGTCGGGTGGCTTTCTCCAAACGACGAAAAGCCATATGGAGCTGACGTTCTACCTCACGCAACTCCGAGCCGACCTCGTCGTCATCGTCAAGATCGCGAGAAACCTCTCGTAGACGGTCGATCACTTCTTCCAGTGATAATTCAATTGATCCAAGGGCACTGACGTCGATTGCCATGAGTCCTCCAAATTCGCACCGCTACCAGGGCGGCGTACGGTAGCGTCGAGCCGCAGTGGCTGGGCAACCAGTCAGCAATACAAAGCAGCAACTCAAGCAGCAATACAAGAAGCAATACTGTCCAGGAGAGAATCTGGTGCTGAATCGGCTCGATCTACGAGGTAAGGGCAGCGACACTGCTGACCTTCTCCCTCGACCAACCATCGCCGGTGAGAAGCCGCTGGACATTGTCCGTTCGATCTTGGCCGATGTCCGTGAGCATGGCGATGCGAAATTGCTGGAACTGACCGAACGTTTTGACGGGGTAGCGTTGTCTTCGTTGCCGCTCACAGACGAAGATCTTGATCGAGCTGTCGAAGCCCTCAGCCCCACCTTGCGTCGAGCAATGGATACCGCGATCAAGAACGTTGAGCGCTTCCATCAGCACCAGCTTCGGCCAGAAAGCTTGGTCGACAGTCCTGGCATGACAATCCGGGCCTACCAGCGCCCCATTGACCGGGCGGGCTTGTATGTGCCCGGGGGCAGAGCCCAATACCCAAGCACCGTCATCATGACCGCAGTTCCGGCGCGTGTCGCTGGCGTTGAGGACATTGTGTTGTGTGTTCCTCCGTCCAAGGAGTTCGGGGGAGTGTCGCCCGTAGTTTTAGCCGCGGCCAGATTGAGCGGGGTATCGACGGTGTACGCCGTTGGTGGAGCCCAGGCCATTGCCGCCATGGCCTACGGTACCGAATCCATCTCCGCCGTCGACGTGATCGCTGGCCCCGGCAATGTCTATGTTGCCCTGGCCAAACAAGAAGTGGCTTCTGATGTTGGCGTGGCCGCCGCCTTCGCCGGCCCTTCCGAAGTGGTAGTTGTTGCCGACGATTCAGCAATTCCAGAATTTGCCGCCATTGATGTCATGGTCCAAGCCGAGCATGGCCCGGACGGATTGGCCTGGCTGGTGACTTGGGATGAGGTCGTTGCCGATGCAGTCTGTAGAGCCGGTGACGAGCTGATGGCGAAGTCGCCAAGAGCCAGTGAGATCGCCTCCACCCTGGCCGAAGGCGGTTATGTCGCCCTGGTCGATGACCGTGAAGCCGCGCTAGCAGTCGTCAACGCTATTGCCCCTGAGCATGTGGAACTGATGGTGCATGATGCGGAGGTCATGGCTGAGGGCGTCAAGAATGCTGGTGCTATCTTCTGCGGCAATATGGCCCCCGCCTCCATTGGCGACTACGTTGCCGGTCCCTCCCATGTTTTACCGACCTATGGCTCGGCCCGATTCGCTAGTGCACTAACCGTTGGTGACTTCCTCAAGGATCATCACGTTGTCGTCATCGATCAGGTCGGGATCGACACCCTTGGCCCCGACGCCATTGCCTTGGCCGAATGCGAAGGACTCGATGCCCACGCCCTCTCGATCCGCATGCGGCTGACTGGCAACGATGCCCCCAAGAACAGTAGTTCTGAGCAGGCGACATCATGAGCGCGTCCAACGAGAACGAGCCCCTCCGTCCAAGGGTTCGAGACGACCTGCGTTCGCTCGAGGGGTATCACTCGCCCCAGGTCGAAGTGGAAGTTCGTCTCAATACCAATGAGGCTCCCGGCCCGCCGCCACCCGAGTTTGCTCAGGCAGTTGCCGATGCTGCGCTTTGCATTGACTGGCATCGCTATCCCGATCGAGCGGCAACCAACTTGCGCCGCGCCCTGGCCGAGTTTCACCAGGTCGACATCGAGCAGGTCTTCTGCGCCAACGGCTCCAACGAGGTGCTACAAACCCTGCTCCTGACCTTTGCCGGTGCTGGACGGTCGGTCTTGACCTTTGAGCCGACCTATGCCCTCCACGCGCACCTGGCCAGGATCACCGGCGCATCCTGTATCGCCGGTGATCGGGACGACAACTTTCTTATTGACCGTCCATCGGCCATGGCCGTACTGGCCGAGCAGAGGCCCGCTGTCAGCTTTGTTTGCTCGCCCAACAACCCGACCGGCATTGTTGAGCCTCGTGAAACCGTGGTGGCCATGCTTGCGGGGATCGCTGCTTTTGGTGGCTTGTTGGTGGTGGACGAGGCCTACGGACAGTTTGCTCCCTGGTCTGCTCTCGAACTCGTCGAAGAAGAAGCACCCTTGGTTGTGACCAGGACCTACTCAAAAACGTGGGCCATGGCGGGCGCTCGCTTGGGCTACCTCATTGGTCCTCGCTGGCTGGTAGCTGAGCTGGACAAGGTCGTATTGCCTTACCACCTGGACGCCATGAAACAAGCCGCTGGACTCGCCGCCCTGGGTTTCTTGGATGACATGCAAACCAGGGTGGCCTCCATTGTTGAAGAACGTGGTCGGGTTGAGGCCGCACTTG
>JAJRQY010000052.1 GCA_024280015.1 Actinomycetes bacterium | reverse complement strand
AGGCAAGCATTGCTGCCATAGGTTGTTGCCTCAGGCTCACGTCCCGACATCTTAGCAATCTGTTGGATGAGCGGACTCTGAGGGTCTTCGTAGAACGCCCCAAACGCCGTTCCGCCATTCATCTTGATCTCCAGATCTAACGGCTTGGCCGCATCACTCATGAGGCTGGATAGCTCCTTGAACAATTGGAAGGGGTCTTCGCCGGGGGCGACCCGTCGCCCAGCGTGGAGCTCACAGGCATCGGGAATGATGTTGGCTGCTAGTCCACCCTCGATGGTGTTGACCGTGATTGTTCCGTTGCCAACCGCGGTAGGAGCATCGCTTGAACCCAGCCGAACGTTCTCCTCGTCGACGGCCAAGATGACTCGTGCCGCGCCGGAGATTGCGTTGGCCCCAAGTTCGGGCTTGGAGGAGTGGGCGGCATGGCCATGCACGGTTAGATCCATACCCAACATGCCCTTATGGCCATACACCGGGGCGCAAAGGGTTGGCTCGGCCACGATCATCTGGTCAATGCCGAGATCCTTGTTCTTCACCCATTTAGCGAAACCTGCCGCCCCAAGAAGGCCGCCACTTTCTTCGCTGACAGTGCCGACCAGATAGACGGTTGGAACGGGCAACGCCTTGTCGGAAGCTAGCTCTTCCATGATGCTCAAAATAATGGCGAAGGTTGCTTTGGTATCTACCGAGCCGCGGCCATAGAGACGGTCGTCTTCGATGACTCCATCAAATGGATCCCGAGTCATATGTTCAACCGAAACCGTGTCAAGGTGAGTGTCGATGACGACCACCCGATCGGTCTGCCCAACGAAACGAGCGTAGACATTTGGTCGACCGGGCAGGACCTCATCCAGAACAACGTCGGCGCCAAGGTCCTGGCTCCAGTTTGCGATGCGGTGTGCCAGTTCGGTCTCACCGTCGGGACCGCCCTTTGGCCCAGCTTGGAGCGGATTGACACTGCGGATCTGCACCAGTTCACCAGTGCGGTTAGCCATTTCCAGAGTTGAGACCATGGCAAATACTATGTCAGCAGGTTCGGTTTGTCTCCTGGGCTTGGGCGTTAGCTTGAGAGCCTGTGGGAGTCGAACGAGATCTGAGCAAAGCCAAACTTCGAGAGCAAGCAAGGAGCATCCGGCGCGACCGGTTGGCGAAGGACCCCTTGGTCAGCAACACCGCTCTATGCGCTGGCTTAGCCAGTTTCCTTCAGCAATGGTACGAACAGCAGCAGGGCCAAGCAACGCCTCCCTGGACCCTCGCCTTTGTTGCCATGCCCGGCGAGCCGAGCCTGGCCGAGCTTGTTGCTGACACCTCAATGGCCGGGGTCACGCGATTCGCAACCACTCGAACACCAGCAAAATCCATGGATCTCACCATCCACCCCATGGACTCGGTCTTTGAACGGCATCGATATGGCTTTGATCAACCAATCGAAGGATCAGATGTCGTCGCTGACGCCGATGTTTGTGCCGTTCTTGTTCCGGGTTTGGTCTTTGATGAACAAGGCGGGCGCCTTGGTTTCGGAGCCGGCTACTACGACCGACTCTTGGAGCGACTTATGCGCGGACGCGAACCTGGGGCCTTAGCTATTGTCGGTATCTCCGACGGGTTCGGCCTCACCGATGGACCCACTATCGGCTCCGTGCCGATGCAAGCCCACGATATTCCAATGACCCATCTGGCGACCAGCGCCGGCGTCCGGGCTACTGGTGTGAACTAGGACCATTGACCGCGTTCGACTAGCGTCCCTGGCCATGCCCTTGCAACCAGACATGCAATCCATTGTTGACCTCGTCAACGACGCATCAGCACAGAGTCCACCGCTGAGTGAGCAGGCAATAGAAATGCGCCGTCAGGCGTACCTGGACTTTGGTGCCCTCCTACCGGCTGGCCCCGATGTCGCCAAGGTCGAGGATGTCTCAATCCCTCGCCCCGGAGGTGAGATCGCGCTGCGGATCTATCAGCCGCACGACCGTGATGCGGGGGCTGGGGGAGTCCTGGTGTATTACCACGGCGGTGGCTGGTGTATTGGTGATCTGGAGACCCACGACGGGGTGTGTCGTGGACTGGCCGCCCAATCAGGATCGGTTGTGGTTGCCGTTGACTATCGGCTCGCTCCCGAAGCCCCGTTTCCCGCCGCCATTGATGACGCTTGGGTTGCATTGCAATGGGTTCGCAAGACTGCGAGCAAACTGATCGGGGCGGCGGACAGAGCGGACGTGCCAATTGTCGTCTGTGGCGATTCGGCTGGTGCCAACCTTGCCGCGGTAGTGGCGGTGATGTCCCGTGACGCTGACCTACCTTTGGCCGCCCAGCTTCTGGTCTACCCGGCAGTCGACTTCCGAGACCCTGGTCGATACCCCAGCCAGAGTGAGAATGCCGTCGGTTATATCCTGACTCGAGAGGGCATGGACTGGTTCGAGGGTCACTACCAGGCTGATGTCAGCGACTGGCGAGCCTCGGTGATTGCGGCACCGTCACATGAAGGCTTGGCAACGGCATTGGTGATAACAGCCGAGTTCGATCCTCTACGTGATGAGGGCGAGGCCTACGCCAAGGTGTTGGAAGACGCCGGAGTAGTCGTAACCCAGACGCGTTACGACGGTATGGCCCACACGTTCTTTCGGCTGCACCCCGTAGTCAACGGTGGAGCTGAAGCCCTTACTCAGGTGTCGAAGGCCGCACGCGAAGCCCTGGCCTGAAGGGCGACAAGGGACCATCTGAACTACGCGCTCTGAACACGAGATGCCGCACATGGGTTAGGCATTGCTGACCCTCACCACCTGAGCTTTACTACGCGTTTATCCTAGGAATGCCAATCTGGCGCCCAACGTGCGGCGGACAGAGACAGAACTGTGAAGACAAACCTGCAATGACAGAAACCCTGAGCCTTTTCTTTGCCATGATGGCAGTCGGTGGTGGCCTTGCCGTGCTTGGAATCCTGCTAGGCAGCGTCCTGGTCAAGTTCCAGCTTCCTGGAGCGACCCAAGCCCAGTCGATTGCAGCCGAGATTCGCCCGTTCGCCTTGTTCTTGGCTTTCGTCGCTGCCGCTGGGGCCATGGCAGGCAGCTTGTACTACTCCGAAGGGGCTGGCTACACGCCATGCCGGATGTGCTGGTTTCAGCGCTACGCCATGTATCCGTCGGCCTTCCTTCTGGCTGGGAGTGTGTTCACGAAGCGGCGCCAGCTTGCTCAAGTAGCGTGGCTCTTAAGCGCTGTTGGCATTTGTATCTCGGTTTATCACCGGCTTGAGCAGGCATTCCCCGACTCTGTCGGCGGGGTCTGTGAGTTAAGTACTCCATGCTCCAGCCGATGGGTGAATGAGTTCGGATTCATCACCATCCCAACTATGGCTGGAGTTGCCTTTGCTCTGGTGCTGGTTCTGGTGCCTCTCTCACGGCAATCCCAAGACTCACCGCAATCCCAAGACTCACCGCAATCCCAAGACTCACGGCAATCTCAAGCTAAGGAATTCTCATGACACAACCAAAATCTGACTCATCCGGTCGCTGGTTCATTCTCGCCATCATTGGCGTCTTTGTCCTTGGCGGCCTCGGTGTAGCCATTGCCGTCAACCAGGGCGGCACCGACGATGTCGACAATCTTGCTGCGGTCGCACCTATCGAAGTTGCTGGTGACGCTCTTCCCACAATGCCCCAGAGCGTGAATATCACGACCAGCGATACCGATCCCGCGTCAGGAATGAAGGCCCCCGAGCTGGTCGGCACCGACTTCACCGGCGCCGAGGTCAGCATCAAGGCCGACGGTCGGCCCAAGGTCATCTTCTTCTTGGCTCACTGGTGCCCCCACTGCCAGCAGGAAGTCCCCCAGGTTGTCCGGCTTAGTGAGGACGGATCCAAGCCTGACGGCGTCGATTTCTACGCCGTGTCAACCGCCGTTGACGCCAGCCTGGCCAACTACCCACCTGCCCGATGGCTTGGCAATGAGAACTGGTCGTTCCCTATCGTGCGAGACAATGCCACCAGTGACGCCCATGAGGCCTACGGCCAGGGCGGTTTCCCCTACACGGTGTATTTGGACGGCGACAACAATGTCTTGTTCCGGAGTGCCGGAGCGTTGCAGCCTGATGTTGCGATTGAGCTTTGGAACCTCACCGCAGCATCTGCTGGCTAACGTTAGGTCCATGACCGACCTGGATGTCACAACCGACGAACGCACGGTTCCGGTCACTACCGATGGTGGTGACCACGAGCGTTTCTCTCACTATGTGAAGAAGAACAAGATCTTGCCCAGTGCCATTGAGGGCACTCCGGTAATTGCTCTTTGCGGCAAGAAGTGGGTGCCAGGCCGTGACCCCGGTCGTTTCCCGGTGTGCCCCGAATGTAAGGAAATCTTCCAGGCACTGAAGTAGTTGCGTAGTGAGTGTGGATACGGCTGGCAAGCCAGAGATTGTTGTCGTTGGCAGTATCAATCTTGATATTTCCATCCCCGTGGGGCATCTTCCTGCGCCGGGCGAAACGGTGCTTGGCGGCGATGCGTTGTGGTCTCCGGGTGGAAAAGGTGCGAATCAGGCAGTGGCAGCGGCCAGACTTGGGCGTCGAGTAGCCATGGTCGGGGCAGTTGGCGGCGATACTGCTGGGACTGATCTGCTGGCGGGATTGCGAACTGACTTGGTCGACGTCTCCGGTGTTGCTGTTCTGGACGGCGTGCCAACCGGCGTAGCCACCATTGCCGTTGATGCCGGTGGCGAGAACAGCATCGTTGTCAGCTCAGGCGCCAATGCTCGAGTGAGCGCCGAACAGGTCCTTGGACTGATCGAATCTGGCCATGCGCTGGCCTCTGCTCCGGTGATCATGGCCCAATTCGAGGTGCCTGTTCTTGCGCTAGTTGCAGCCGCCAAGGGCATCTCCGGTCGGCTGATTCTCAACCCGGCCCCGGCTGTCATCCCTGATGCTGGCCCCGGTACTGGGTCGGGTGAGTCAGCCGGGCTGGCTGACCTGCTGGCGACTGCCGATGTACTTGTTCCTAATCGGGGTGAGCTGGCAACACTGGTCGGTGGCAGCGAGGCGACGACGATTGACGAGCTTGTGGACCAAGCCCGAATAGCGGTTGGAACGGGACCAACGGCGGGGTCAGTCGTAGTCACCCTGGGCGGTGATGGAGCCCTGGTTGTTCACGGCTCCGACGTCACCATGATTCCCGTCATAGCGGTGACAACCGTGGACACCACAGCCGCTGGTGACTCCTTCTGCGGAGCCTTGGCCGATGCCCTGGTTGGTGGCGCGTCTGTCGTGGAGTCGGCAGGCTGGGCCGCACGTTGTGCCGCCGTCACCGTGACTCGACGCGGCGCCCAAGACTCGCTACCAACCCGTGCCGAGGTTGGCAGCTAACTCGGGTTGATCTTGCCTAATCGGTAAAGCCGTTTGGGTTCTTGGACTGCCAGTGCCAGGCATCTTGCAGCATGGTTTCCATGGCTCGATCGGCCCGCCACTCTAACTCGGTGTTGGCTCGTGTTGGATCGGCCAAGGATGTTGCGATGTCTCCGGCTCGTCGTCCGACAATCTCATAGTTCAGCTTGTTGCCGCTGATGCGTTCGGTGGCCGAAATGATCTCCAACACAGACGCACCGGTTCCGGTGCCCAAGTTGAACTCGCGGCAGCCTTCAGAAATGTGAGACAAGGCAGCCAGGTGGCCAAGGGCCAGGTCGATGACGTGGATGTAATCACGAACCCCGGTGCCGTCTGGCGTGTTGTAGTCGTCGCCAAAGACGCTGATCTTGTCGCGTCGACCAACGGCGGCTTGCATGACGAAGGGAACAAGGTTGTTCGGTGGGCCAGTCGGATCTTCGCCAATATCGCCACTGGGGTGGGCGCCTACCGGGTTGAAATAGCGGAGAAGGGCAATACGCCAGCGTGGATCCGATGCGGCAAGGTCGCGGCAAATGTCTTCCACCATGAGCTTGGCTCGGCCGTAGGGGTTGGTTGGACCGGTTGGGGCACCTTCGGGAATGGGAAGAACCTCAGGATCGCCGTACACGGTGGCCGAGGATGAAAAGACCAGATCCCAAACCTCGTGCTCAGCCATCACTTCCAGCAGGGTCATGGTGGTGCCCAAGTTGGTTCGGTAATACATCAGCGGTTGTTCAACCGACTCGCCAACGGCCTTCAGGCCTGCGAAGTGGATCACGGCTTCGATTGGATACTCATCGAAAACCTTGCTGAGTGCTTCATGGTCAGCAACATCGGCCTGGATAAATGCGACCTCGTTGCGGCCAAGCTCGGCAATGCGTTTGACAGCCTGAGGACTGGAGTTGCAAAGGTTGTCGACAATCACGACGGAGTAGCCCTGTTCAAGCAGCGCGACTGCGGTGTGACTGCCAATGTAGCCAGCACCGCCGGTTATGAGAATTGTTCGTGACATAGCGAAGCCCATCAGTCAGAAGCCAGTCGATCAGGGAGGGTGCGTGGACATGAGGTGACCAAGCAACACCTGAATGACAGCCAAGACTATGGTCTGTTGAGGCCAAGCTGAGCAATAGGTAGGAGGGCCCTATGTCTGATTTTGGAGCAACGTCACCGCCAACCCAGCCGCCAGGCTGGTATTACGCCGAAGGAGACCCTCCAGGGACGCACCGGTATTGGAACGGGGCCCAATGGGCTGGCGGACCTCAACCGGTTCAGATCGGCGTGCCTGGCGCTGGTTCCGCGCAGCATCTGGTTGAGCCCGCCGGTGTTGGACCACGAATTCTGGCCTGGCTGATTGATTCGGTCATCTTTGTTATCCCCGCGGTGATCCTCGCCTTGGTTGGGGTCAGCGACGAGCTGTTGACCATTGGCTACATTGTTCTACTGCTCATCTTCCTAGGAAATCAGATTGTTTTGCAGGGCCTGACTGGCCAAACCGTTGGCAAGAAGGTGATGGGGCTGATCGTGGTGGATGAAGTGACGGGGGAACCACTCGGTTTGCTGAAAGCCCTTGGGCGCTTTCTTGTTCCCACTATTCTGAACTTTTTCTGCGGTTTCTACTGGTTGATTGACTATGCGTCACCGCTATTTGATGGCCGGAACCAGCGACTCACCGACAAGATGTTCGGCCTGACTGTTGCACCCGTTGATCAGAAAGAGAGCTTTGTATGACACGCAGACCTGAAGGCGGGTCCGGCCGTACCACGGAGCCAACGGTCTATGACCCCGAGTTTGATCAGCTTCCTTCGCTTCGGAAGCGCAGCCCGCTCAAGTTCTGGGCCATCATGATTGCTGCTGGGGCCATGGTGTTGGTAAGCATGAGCGGCATTCTTGCTGTCATCTTCAGCTAGCGGGTACTTGCCAGGAGAACGGTCTCTTGAGGAAATGGACCTTACAGGTGGGTAAAAGCCTCGTCGCGTGTCATCCTAGGAGACCGCTTCTGTAGCGGATCTGATCGAGGAGTCGAATGTCGTTCAAAGCTGGTGATCGAGTGGTCTACCCCCACCATGGGGCAGCCATTATCGAAAAGACCGAAATGATCGAGTTCAACGGTGAGAAGCGGAAGTACTTTGTACTGAAGACCGCTCACGACGAGCTGACAGTCCGGGTTCCCATTGACAATGCCGAAGAAGTTGGCATGCGAACCCCCATCAGTGTCGAAGATATTGCGGACCTGTATGAACTCCTGGCGAAGAAAGATGTTCGCGAACCAGCGAACTGGAGCCGACGGTTCAAGAACCATCAGGAGAAGCTCAAGTCCGGTGACGTCTACCAGGTGGCCGAGGTTGTACGAAACCTTGCCCTGCGTGACGCAGCCAAGGGTCTTTCTGCTGGCGAGAAGAACATGTACGGCAAAGCCCGCAAGGTACTCGTGTCCGAACTCTCCTTTGCCCTGGACGTGTCCGAAGACGATGCGCTCATCCAGGTTGAGGAGCAGCTGGCCGGTGAGCCCGAAGAGGCCGAGGCCACCGAGTAAGTAGTCGGCCCCATACGTACCTATTTACATCCCTAGAAGCTCGAACATGGCTTCTGGAATCGACGCGTCGCCATCACTCATCCGCTTAGCTCGTTCGATATTGACGGCGTCAAAGCGACGATCGGTCCAGCTGTCCCACGGCCCATCGGGAATACCCTCTCGGTTGCCGTTGGCTTCGACGCATGCCTGTAGATAGTTGCGGAGGTCGACCAGGTCTGCCTGTCCGCCGGGTAGGCCGTGACCGGGAATGATTGTCCCTCCAAGACCAATGAGCGCGTCGAGGCTCTTGATCCAGGCGACTGGGTCTCCGTCATAGGACAAAGGCGTGACCCCAAACGAAGCTAGAGCACCAGCAAACACCGCCTTGGCTCCTGGGGTCTGGATCACCAGGTTTGATGGCCCCTCGCCCGGCGCTGGACTGGCCAGGCACGAGGGCGTGAGCCACACGTCCTCGTCAATAAGGTGGGTGATTGGCCTGGTTTCGAAGTCTTCGTGGAAGTGTTTAGCCTGTTCAGGTAGCAGCCTGGTTAGTGCCTCCAGATTGGCCGGTGCGTCCAACTGCTCGCTGATGGCCGTCGTGCCATAAAACGCTGATTGCCAAAACGCCCAACTTCCTCCGGCAAAGGCTGCCCGGCTCGAGGTCACTGCTACTCGGCGAATGGGGAGGCCAAGTTCTTCGGTGAGCCCAAGAATGGCTTTCTTGAACTGGTGTCCGGCGGCCGGAGTCGTGCCAGAGTCGACAATTGTGAGCCCGTCTTCGTCAATGATGAGACCGCAGTTGGAGCGTCCATAGCGAGGTTCGGGGTCGATGAAGGCGAAAATACCGGTTCCAAGTTCAACCAGGTTTGGTGGCGCGGTCATGCTGTAGCCCTCATGCTGTAGCCCTCATGATTGCAGACCGGCAACCGCGGCATCGATGGACTCCCGGGTGATGCTGACCAGCTGGTCGATTTCTGACTCACTAATGATGAAGGCTGGGCCAAACATCATGCCATCGGGCACTCGGGCACTGCCTGCTGGATAAATCCAGCAGTCTCGCTTGAACGCTTCGCCGATGATCGCTGGTGTGAGCGCCCCACCGAAGGTGGTGCCAGCTTCGCGATCCTTGACCAACTCCAAGCCTTGCATGAGGCCGAGCCCGCGAATATCGCCGACATGTGGGTGATCGGCAAATTCCTCTTCCAGCCTGGCTCGAAGGACAGCCCCCATCTTGGCTGCCCGATTGACCAAGTCCTCATCCTCAAGAATCTGCAGGACGCGGTCAGCAATGGCGACGCTCACTTCAAGCCCGCTGAAGGTGAAGAACATGATGCTGTCGCCAACTTCGGCTAGAGCTTCGGCTACGAACTCCTTGGCTAGGACGGCGCCAATGGCGGCGTATCCGCCGCCAAGCCCCTTTCCGCCAACCAGGACATCAGGAGCCGGCCCGAAATGCTCAAAACCCATCCTGGTGCCGGTTCGACCGTAGGCAGTCATGACCTCATCAGCGATGAGGAGGATGTCGTGGTCGGTGCAGAATTGGCGAACTGTTGACCAATAGTCCGACTCAGAAATAAGTGCCGCTCCCGAAGATCCGACAATTGGCTCCAAAATGACCGCGGCCAATGTTTCGGGGTTGGCTGCTTCCAGGTCCTTGATGGCAGCCTCGGTTGAGATCGGATCAATCTTTGGGTGATCAGCGAGCATCGGGCCAAAAGGCTGGCGGCGGCGGTCGTGATTGGCAACTGACAGGGTGGCAATGGTTGCCCCGTGGTAGGACGTTGCCCGGCCAGCCACTCGCCATCGTTCGGTTCGTCCCTTAGCCACCTGATACTGGCGGGCCACTCGCATGGCCGTGTCAACCGATTCGGACCCGCCCGAGACCAGGAAACAGCGGGTCAGCCCAGCCTCGCCAGCAGCAGCGGGGACCCAGCGGTCAAGAATCCGCTCAATGAGGCGAAGCCGATTCTCGGTTGGCCACAGCGGAGCAACATAACCCATGCCGGTCAGGGCCTGTTTGGCTGCTTCAGCAATCTCGGGACGCCCATATCCGATGTTGGCAACGATGGCACCACCGGCGCCGTCAAGAACCTTTCGACCGTCAGTGGTGTGGAGGAAGACACCCTCGCCACCGCTGACGACAAAGGGAACCGGTCCGGGGGTGAAGTTGTAGCGAGATGTTCGTTCAGCGACCATGACAGGCACTCTAGGTTTAGGCAGTTCAGGTTGTAGTCTCGAACGGTGACTACTTACGTACCGCCCCTGCGAAATCTTCAATTTGTCCTGGACGAGATGGCTGGACTGCCCGACATTTTGACCACCGAGAAGTTCAACCATGTCGACAGTGAAACCGTGCACATGGTACTCAGCGAAGTTGGCCGTTTCATGGCCGAAGTGGTCGCTCCAACCAATGTGGACGGTGACCAGATTGGTACCAACTGGTCCGAAGGTGGCGTGGTCACAACGCCGGATTCCTTCAAGGTGGCGTACAAGAAAATCACCGATGCGGGCTATGCCGCTATCCCCTTTGATCCCGACTTCGGTGGAGGCGGCTTTCCCTGGGTTTCAGCCCTGGCCATCCAGGAGCTGATGACCAGCTCGAACATGGCGTTCTCGCTCTGCAACTTGCTGACTCAGGGTGCAATCGACGCCATTGCCCACCACGGCGATGAAGAACAGAAGAACACCTACCTGCCCAAGATGCTTACCGGTGAGTGGACAGGCACCATGAACCTGTCCGAGCCTCAGGCTGGCTCCGACGTTGGTGCGGTTGCGGCCAAGGCCGAGCCGGTTGGCGATGGTTCCTACAAGATCACCGGGCAGAAAATCTGGATCACCTTCGGTGAGCACGACATGGCCGACAACATCATCCACCTGGTGCTCGCTCGTACTCCGGGGGCGGCCCCTGGGACCCGCGGCATCTCCATGTTTCTGGTCCCCAAGTTCCTATTGAACGAGGACGGATCGCTCGGCGAGCGCAACGATGTGAGCTGTGTCTCGATCGAGCACAAGCTCGGTATTCACGGTAGCCCGACCTGTGTGCTGGCTTATGGCGACAATGAAGGGGCCATTGGCTGGTTGGTTGGTGATGAGTTCACTGGTATGCGAAACATGTTCACCATGATGAACAATGCCAGGCTGTCCGTTGGTCTGCAAGGTGTCTCGGTGGCCGAGCGGGCCTATCAGCACTCGCTCGAATATGCCCAAGAACGTCTGCAAGGTACCGCGGTTGGTGCGGAGAAGGGTGTGCAAAGCCCCATCATCGAACATGCCGATGTTCGTCGCCTTTTGATGACTCAGCGATCATGGATTGATGCCATGCGCTACCTGGTCTACATCACCGGTGGCTTGTTGGACCAGAGCATCGCCGCCAGCGATGTTGATGAGCGAGACAAGGCTCGTGAACTGTCAAGCCTGCTCATACCACTGGCCAAATCCTTGTGTACCGATGTTGCCAACGAAATGACCTCGCTAGGGGTGCAGATCTTTGGTGGCATGGGGTATGTCGAAGAAACTGGTGCGGCCCAGCACATGCGTGACGCCAGGATTGGTGCCATCTATGAAGGAACCAATGGGATCCAGGCCGCGGATCTCGTTGGACGCAAGCTGCCAATGCGTGGAGGCGCAGTGGTCGAAGACCTGCTGGTCAGTTTTGAGGAACTGGCCAAGGAAATGGCTGACCACGAGCAACTGGCACGCTTTGCCAGCCAACTCACCGCTTCGTGTTCCGCGGCCCGTGAGGCTGGTCAGTGGATCTTGGACAATGGCTCCGATGTCAATGGTGTACTGGCGGGTTCCAGCCCATACCTGAGGCTGCTGGGAACGGTGGTCTGCGGCGGATTCAGTGCCAAGGCTGCCTTAGCGGCAATCGGACAGGTCGATGGGCCCGAGGCCGATTTCTATGAGGCCCGCGTGGTTTCGGCCGTCTTCTTCGGTGAGCAAATCCTGCCAACCGTCAATGGCCTAGTCAGTGCAGTAACCGCAGGATCAGACACCCTGTTCGCACTAAGTCCGGAACAACTGGCCTAGTTTTTGCCCCCTGACCGGGAAGGAAGTTGCTGAGTCGCTAGTTTCTTGCTCGTGCTTGGGTTACTTGCTTCAATTCCATCTCCACCAACCGACCGGATCGAGATCGGTCCGCTGACCTTCCGTTTCTACGGTCTCATGATCGCGCTTGGAGTGTTGGCTGGCGTCGAGATTGCGCGACGTCGCTGGGAGGAACGCGGCGGCGGGCCCGACGACATGATTGACCTGGTCAAGTGGGCCGTGCCTGCTGGGCTGATTGGTGCTCGGCTCTATCATGTCGCTACTGACTGGCGGCGATTTGAGGGTCGGTGGGGCGATGTTCCGAAGGTCTGGCAGGGTGGGCTTGGAATACCTGGCGGGTTGCTGCTTGGGGTTGGTGTCGGCTATTTCTATGCCAAGCATCGCGGCTGGAACATCAAGACCCTGCTGGACGCGGCCATTCCTGGAATCCCGGTAGCTCAAGCCATTGGCCGTCTTGGCAATTGGTTCAACCAGGAGATCTTTGGTGAGCCGAGCAGCCTGCCCTGGGCCGTTGAGATCGACCAGCAGTACCGGCCAGTTGAATTCATCGACGAGCCAACCTTCCATCCCATGTTCTTGTATGAAGGCCTTTGGAATCTTGCTTTGGCTGGGACTCTCATCTGGATTAGTAAGAAAGGCCTGCTCAAGGCTGGCCAGATCTTGCCCCTGTGGATCATGGGCTACGGCCTTGGCCGATTCCTGATCGAGCTGATGCGAACCGATGAAGCAACCGAAATTCTCGGTCTTCGAGTCAATACTTGGATGAGTGGCATCGCCGTGGTCGGCGGCCTCATCTGGTTTCTGGTCCTGGGTCGCGCCAGCCAGGACGAATCCAGTCAGAAGACGGTCAGTCAGGAACCGGAACTTCAACCCGATTGATTTCCAGGCCGAGTTCGGCGAAGTTTTCGATTGGGTGGTTGTAGCCGCGGTCCAGGTGATGGGTACCAGTGAGGGTTGTCTCACCCGTGGCAGCAGATGCCGCTAACACATAGGCGAAGCCGCCCCGAATGTCGGGCACGACAACATCGGTTCCCGTGAGTGGCGCACCGCCCCTCACGATGACCGAGCACGGGGTGGAGGAGCCAACAAACCGACTGTCGATGGAGCCGAGCGGGGTGTTGTAGCTCTCGATCTGGGCGCCCATCTTGTTGAGTGCTGGCACATAGGTGAAGCGGTTTTCATACACCGTTTCATACATGACCGATAGGCCATCACATTGGGTGAACAGGGCAACCATTGGTGACTGCCAGTCGGTCATGAAGCCGGGATGGGTATCAGTTTCGACTGAGGTTGGCAACAAGTTGTCAGCCCAGCACGAGATGGATGAGTCGGTGATCTCGAACTTGGCCCCCATACGAGACAGGGTGGAAATAGCCGTCACCATACGGTCCTGACCACAACCAAGGACTCGCACTTCACCACCAGTGATTAGGCCAGCAACCAGGTAGGAGAAGGCTTCAATCCGGTCACCCTTGAGATGATGATCGGCACCGATCAGTTCTTCGACGCCATCGATGATGTAGCGACGGTTCGGTCGCATCTCGATACGGGCTCCCATTCGCTGCAAGAACAAGGCGAGTTCGATGACCTCAGGCTCGGTGGCTGCTCCGTCCAGGACGGTTCTACCTTCGGCCAGAACTGCGGTGAGCAGGACGGTCTCGGTTGCCCCAACCGAAGGGTAGGGAAGGGTGATGTGTGCGCCCTTGAGACGGATGGCCTTTGCTTCCAATCCGTCTTCGGTGATGGTTATTTCGGCCCCCATCTTGGTCAGGGCCTCGACGTGAAAGTCAACTGGTCGGGATCCAATGTCGTCGCCGCCAACCATGGGGACAAAGGCTTCGCCTACCTGGTGGAGTAGAGGCCCAAGCATCAAGATGGGAATCCGGTTCATGCCACTAAAGCGCAAGGGAACCCGAGGGTTGTCCAGGGTGCGCGGATCAATGGTGACCCGATTCTCGGCCCGGGTGACCTCACAGCCAAGTGCTTCCAACATGCTGGTGGTGATCTCAACATCGCCGATATCGGGACAGTTGCTAATGGTCGACGGGGTCGAGCCAAGCAGGGAGGCGACAAGGTGCTTGGTGACGGCGTTCTTCGAGCCGCGAACAGCAACGTCGCCGCGCAACGGACCGCCCGGGGTTACCACCCACGCGGTTGTTGTCTTTGACGGCTTGGACTTAGGAGCGGCTTTGTTCACGCGCCCACGCTAGCGGCTTACTCAGAGCGAGATGCCGAGCCTCTGCATGAACGGGGTGACATGCGCGCCCGTAGAAACGAGGCTTCGCAGGCGTCCCATTGGATGGAGCGGCCCGAGGCGAACACCAGGTTTTGGTGGATTCTCCTCCAAATCGCGAATGTCGAAGGAGACGCAATAGGCCAGGAGACGCTCATGAAGGCGTGGATGGTCAAAGAAGGCCGGGTAGGCCTCGGACATCCACAGAGGGACATCCTCATAGTCCTCGGCTCGGGTTTGATCGGCGTAGTCCTCAGCAACGTGGGCATAGGGCAGGGCGCAGAATCGTAGGAGAACGTCGAGGTCGAGATCTCGGGAGCTGCCTCGGCACCATTCCAGGTCCAGCAAGCCCGTGATTTCGTTGCCGTCCCAGAGGATGTTCTCAAAGGTCAGGTCGCCGTGGATGAGAGTCCGCTGGTTGAAGTCGGCGAGGGCATCGGCTCCGGCGAGGGTGATGTCGTTGGCGCAGGCCAGGATGCCAGAGTCAATGAGTGGGTTCTCTTGAAGCCGCTCGATGGCCAAAAGGGTTGGCAGGACTGGTGAGATTGCTCGGGGGTCCAGCAGGTGAGTCTCCAACTGAAGTGGAGGAATACCCGCTGGAGTTTCGGTGGCGTGCAGGTGTTGGAGCACCTCAGCCAGCTGGGTCGTTGCTCGCTGACGAGTGGACTGGTCCATTTTGAGCCAGGCTCGTGAGAGTGTCTCACCCGGCTTGCGTTCGACAATGAGGTAGTCCGACCCGTATTCGCCGCCAGCGTGGACGGCGACTGGAGCCCATGGCGCTCGGGGCAGTGATGCGTAGAGAAGCAATTCTCTTCGGAGTCGCTGATTTGGCCGAGAGTTGATTCGGATCACATGGTTAGGAGAAATGAAGACCTCATTGCGCGTGCTGTTTGCCCGTTCGAGTTTGACGTCGAAGGGGAGATCAGCTGCCTTCAGGGCCTGTCTGGCCCGAGCAATGGCGAAGTGGGGTGAAGTGGTCTGCACAAGATGCCTCGACAATCATGTCGGCAGTCACACCGTGATCTTGAGGCAGGTGAACCGCGAGACCTATTTAGGGATGGACAGAATCTGATCGCTGAGCAATGGCCAGCCGTCCTTGGCCCACGGTCCAAATGCCAGATCAGAAAGACAAACCGTGGCCAAACCAGCGACGGGATCGACCCACAGCATGGTTCCCTTCGCGCCAAAATGACCAAATGTTGCTGGACTGTTGGTCTTGCCAGTCCAGTGCGGCGACTTGTTTCCTCGTATCTCAAAGCCAAGGCCCCATGGGTTGGGTGATTGTCGTCCGAACCCGGGAACAACGCCATCTAAGTCTGGGTACTGCCTGGTCCTAGCTTCGGCCAGCGTGGTCGGGGAAACCAGGGTCGGACTGAGTAGTTCTGCGGCGAACACCAGGAGGTCCTCCACCGTGGAGCGGGCGGAGAATGCCACGGATCCCTCAAGAGTCGTGTTCGCTAGCCCAAGCGGATCAGCCACTGCTTCATGCCAATACTCTGCCGCCGGGATCCCGCTGGCTTGGGTCAAGACTTCGGCCAAGACGTCAAAGCCGATGTTGGAATAGATGCGTCGATGCTCGACGGCCGCAAGTTTGCCGCCAGGGCCTCCGGTCTTGTGGTCAAAGCCAAGTCCGGAGGCATGTGAGAGGAGGTGGCGAACAGTCGAGCCTTCCGGCCCAGCCGGGTCTTCCAATGACAAGGTTCCCTCTTCGCAGGCAATCAGAATGGCGTAGGCAAAGAGTGCCTTGGTGATGGATGCCAGCTCGAACACCTTGGTTGATTGCCCATGTCGGTCCGAAGCCCCGTGGTTAGAAACCCAGCCAACAGCAGTGTGTGGGGGAGCCCAATCGTCAACCTGGTCCAGAGCGGTCATCCCTCCAAGCTAACCCTCCCGTTGCTCCAGATATGGCCAAGAACGCCGATGGGGGTGCTGATCTCGTTACTCTGCGTGGATCAACAAAGAAAATAGGTTAACTGAATGACTAGAAAGTTCGCTGATCTGGGTGTCGCTCCTGCCCTGATCGAAGCATTGGCGAAGCGTGGTTATGAAACCGCGTTTGCTATCCAGGAGTTGGCGATCGAAGATGCGATCGCCGGCCGTGATATTTGCGGCAAAGCCCAAACCGGGTCAGGAAAGACCCTGGCCTTTGGCATTCCGGTGGTGCAGCGTCTTGCCGACGCCCCCCGTGGCAAGGTCCAGGCCCTCATGCTGGTTCCCACTCGAGAGCTGGCTAATCAGGTCATGGATGAACTGGCGCCATTGTGTGAAGCCGTCGATCTGAGCTATCTCGCCGTCTATGGCGGCGCCGATATTGACAAGCAGATTCGGGCCATCGACAAGGGCGTCGAGATCATCGTCGCTACTCCCGGCCGGATGATTGACTTGCTTGAACGCAAGGCGGTGTCCATTGCCGACGTCAGCCATGTTGTTCTTGATGAGGCTGATCGAATGGCTGACATGGGCTTCATGCCTCAGGTCGAGTGGCTACTTCGAAAGATTGATGGCCAGCATCAGACCCTCTTGTTCTCGGCCACCTTGGACGGGGCAATTGACACACTGGTGACTCGCTATCAGCATGATCCGGTCACCCATGAGGTCGAACAAGACGAGGTAACGGTTGAGCACATGACTCACCTGTTCTTCACCGTTCACCGCATGGACCGGGCCAAGGTTGTTGCCAATATTGTCAAGAACTCACACCGCACCATGATCTTCTGCAACACCAAGCGGATGTGTGATCGCCTGAGTGGTGACCTTCGTGAGCTTGATGTTGATGTTGAACCCATCCACGGCGACTTGCGACAGCGTCAGCGGGAGAAGGCCCTAGGCCTGTTCTCTGACGGGAGTCTCCAGGCCCTGGTCGCTACCGACGTTGCTGCTCGTGGCATCCATGTCGATGACGTCGATGTGGTCGTCCATTTCGATCCGCCCGATGATCACAAGACCTACCTGCATCGTTCGGGCCGTACCGCCCGAGCTGGCGGTTCGGGTGTTGCGGTGACCATGGTGTTGTGGGATCAGGAGCTGGATGTGAAACGTATTCAGAAGCGTCTGGCCCTCGATGTTCCGTTGGAAGAAGTGTTCTCCAACGACAAGCGCCTTGAGAATATTGGTAGCTGGGAATCGTGAGGGCTCTTTCGTGAGTCGGGCCGTTTCGTGACTGAGTCCGACCCTTGGGAGGTCGGTCGAGATCACGAGCGCTCAGCTTCACCAGAACGGCGCCGCCAGCGCGGTGCCTTCTATACCCCTCGGTCGGTGGTCGAGGGTCTGCTTCGTCTGGCTATCGGTCCGGGTGAGTCTGCGGGCGCTGCCTTACCAGAAACAGTCCTGGATCCAACTTGTGGCGGAGGAGCGTTCCTCGTTGGCGCCCTTGATCGCCTGGTCGAGCTTGGCGTCGATGCCGAGGTTGCTCTCGGCAGGGTCTCCGGGATCGATATTGACCCCGGCGCCGTTGCGGCAACCCAAGAAGCACTGGCTGTGTGGGCCGGTGCTCACGGCATCAGCAATGGGCGGTTACTGGCCCAAACGGTGGGCCGTATCGTTGTCGGTGACGCGCTTAACTTTGCCGCTGCTGGTCTGCCGATCGAGATACCCGTCCCTGATCTGATCGTCGGAAACCCGCCGTTTGCCACACCGCTCAAGGGGAAAGAGTTCCCGGACGCAGCGGTGGCCTTCCGGGAGTCTCACCCCGACCTATTTGGCCCCTACGCCGACTTGGCTGCCATTCATGTGCAGTCAGCGATCCAACTCTGCGCCCATACTCCAGGTGCACAGGTGGCCTTTGTGCTTCCTCAGTCCATCCTGGCTTCGCGTGATACGGCAGGTCTCCGACATCACCTGGCCCAGATCGCACCACTACGTGCCCTTTGGGCCACCGGCGAAGCCATGTTTGAGGCCAACGTCAGAGTCTGTGCAGTGATTTTAGGCTTAACTGACGGCCCGGCCAACATCATCATTGCCGGTGGGCCCGACGTCAGCCCCCTAACGACAGCGGATCCGGCCGAACCATGGGCTTCACTCGCTGCTCGAGCCCTCGGAGCCCCAGATGTCCAGTTAGCTGGCCGGCCACTTGGCAACATGATCACTGCCACCGCCGGATTTCGCGACGAGTACTACGCCCTAGCAAAAGCCTGCAGAGAACTAAGTCCCGCTCCCGACCAGCCAGACTCGCTTGCCACCATCCGGATAGCTACGGTCGGCTCGCTTGACCCGCTGATGACATGGTGGGGTACGCGCCCCATCCGCTTTGCCAAGAGGAGCTGGCAGCAACCGGTTGTTGATCTCGGGGCCCTCGACGCGGATGAGCGGATGAGTAGGTGGCTGCAGAGCCAGCTTCGTCCCAAGGTCTTGTTGCCGACCCAGTCCAAGGTGTTCGAGCCGGTGATTGACCGGGATGGGACCATGGCGCCGGTCACCCCGGTCTTGTCCATCCACGCTGACCCCGAGGATCTGGACCGGGTCGCTGCGGTGTTCTTGGCGCCGCCGATTGTGGCTTGGGCCTACAAGAGGTGGTTTGGGACAGCCCTGTCGGTGCAGGCCATCAAGATCGCTGCCCGTGACGTCTCGTCTTTCCCCAGACCTGCCAATGAGGCCCTGTGGAATCAAGCAACTGAGCTGGTCGCACAATGCAGCCGGGCGAGTGACTTGACCAAGGACCCAGACCTGGTCAGGCTCCAGGTCATCGAGATCGCCAAGGTCATGAACCAGGCCTACAACGGATCCCAAGACACCCTCGATTGGTGGCTCGCCAGGCTGCCTTAGCCGCGGTCTTGATCTGGCCCGGCAGTTTCGTTGGGTAGGAGAGGCAAGCCCCGCAATCATCGGGCTTTGACCGGTTCTTGGGTAAGTCTTGCCAGATTCAGTTGGTCTGGGTCATTGAAGAGCAGATCATTCAGGTCTGCAAGATCGTTGGCATCTGAGATGCGTTTGTTCTTGTCCGGATTATCGGGATCGATCCATGATCCTCGGGCTTGCAACCAGGTTTTATGTCGGTGACACGGACCGCAGCGCATTTTCCCGTTGCTGGGAAGAGTGAGCCCGCCTTCGGCGTATTCCTTGATGTGGTCGGCCTCGCACTTGTTGGCCGGGGTTCCACATCCAGGATCCTGGCAGAAGCGGTCACGAGCCATAAGGCCGGTTCTTCGTGGACCGGTGAAGAACCGGGTCTTTCGACTGAGGTAGAAGTCCAGGTCGTTGGGTTTCAAGATCATGCGCCGGAAGTGGCCGAGCTCGAGGTAGTCCACGGCAGTGGAGGGCGAGAGAGGCAGCCCGGAGAGGGTCTCACAGCGCCGGTTCTCAAGATCCTCAGGAGTAAGGTCGGGGAGGGTTTCACCATTGCGTCGAGCAATCTCTCGTTCGGCGGTCTTTTGATCGAGGACGATGATGACTTCGGAGCCGGTTCCTGGGTCGAGATCTTCGGGTTCAAGGTCAATGCCTGCTTCGGCGGCATCACCGAGGAGCTTGTTGATGACAGTGCCGCCGGCACGGATGACGGTCATGAGGGCGTCGAGCCAGCGCTGTTTGTCGCTGCGCACGAGGTCGAGGAAGCGGCCGTCATCATCGTTTTGCTCATCGGGATTGAGTCCGGCGGCGGCTCTGGCTTCGCGGACTTCTTGCTTCAAGAACTTGTCGTAAACCGGTCCGATGATGTTGCAGAGTTGTTCGAACATGTCGTTTGGCATGTTGATCTCGAGGAGCATGGTGCGTCCTAGGCCCTGAGCCCAGACCATGCGGCGGTTGTCGAAGTCCTTCTCGTCTTGATCTTGGGGATCGGTGTGATCGTTGTACTCGGCCCAGTCCTCAAGGTTCTGTCTGAACTCTGGCCATGTCTTGGAGGACCAGTTGATGAAGAGGTTCTGATCGAAGACAGCGGCTTCTCGTAGCGGAGGGAGGTCGGCGTAACGGTAGATGAGGTTGATCTGATCGGTGTTGAGGACCCCAGCGAGGTAAGCCTTGTAGATCTTTGGGAGCTTGTTGACGATGAGATGAGCCTGGTTGATGTGCCGTCCACATGTCGCCCGTGAGAGTCGGGTGCGGTGGGAGACGCCGGTCGCGTCGGAGCGGTAACCACGGGTCTTGTAGGCCTTACGTTGGTGGGCTGCTGCCTGGTACTGCATGCCATAGGCGTGGATGGCTGCGGTGAGGTCTTCGATCTGTGCCGTGTGGTTGAAGAGTTCCGTATCGGTGAGCGCGTCGGGGGTCTGAGTGTAGAGATTCTGGAGTTTTGCAGTGAGTTCCGCTAGGTCCATTCCTACAATGTATCGAACACCTGTTCCGTATACAACAGCATTGGATGAAATAAGGAAAGATATGCACAAATGGAGGTACGAACCTGAACACGCGTTGGGAGGTTCTTGCTCGATGCCGCCCAATGGATGGCGTCTAAGGAGTTTCGGACACTGGCGTGGACGTTGATCAGTGGAGGGACTGATGGCTGCCATACTCGCGGTCATGATCAGCGAGATCTGGCGGTACCCGGTGAAGGCGATGGTTGGTGAAGCGCTTGCTGAAATACGGGTGGGTGAACGCGGCCTTGCCGGCGACCGATTGTGGGCCGTAGTTGACCAGGTGTCGAACCTGGTCGCCAGCGCCAAATACCCACGGAAGTGGGAACGGCTCCTGTCGCTATCAGCATCAATGCCCAACAAGGACGGACACGTCGCCGTTTCGTTTCCCGACGGCAAAACCGGCTCCACCGCGTCGCGGGGTGAGCTTGACGAACTGCTCTGCGATTTCCTTCAAGCGCCAGTCGCGGTGACTCACACTGATGAGATCGCACAGCGGATCCTGCAACGCACTGATCCAGACGTTGAAGAGCTTCTTAACGGTGCACCGTTGCATCTGTCACCGGTGGCAACTGGACCTATCGGGACTGGAGCACCCGCAGGAACACTCTTCGATTTCGCCCCGATCCATATCATCGCCCGAGCAACCCTGAGAGCACTCGAAGCGGATGGTGGCGCATCGAGATCGAGGGTCACGGAATCCACTCCTGTATTGGGGCCTACGCCAAGGTCACCAGCGGCGGGACCCTTACCCGGGGCGCAGGGGTCCAACTGATTCCCTACTAACTCGGTAGGCTTTCGTGATGGTTGGTGACCGCCCACTCCAACGACCTCCGGTCACCGCTACGCCCTTGCCTGCATCCTCGGCGTGGAGTGAAGGTGACCCGCCGGCATCTCGCAAGTTCGCTACCTTTTGTGAAGACCGACGTTTTGCCCTTGAGGGCGGAGGGTCACTTGGGCCCATCACCGTGGCCTATGAAACCTGGGGTGAACTGGATGCCACTGCCAGCAACGCCATCTTGGTTTGTCACGCCTTAACCGGCGATGCTCACGCCGCCGGTCCAAGTGGGCCGGGCCAGCCGACGGCAGGCTGGTGGAATGACATGATTGGCCCAGCCAAGCCCCTGGATACCAACCGCTATTTCGTGGTCTGTCCGAATGTGCTCGGCTCCTGTCAAGGAACTACTGGTCCCGCCTCACCGCACCCCGATGACGGCAGACCCTACGGTTCTCGCTTCCCTGTTGTTTCCATCAGAGACATCGTCCGCTCCCAAGCCCTGCTGGCCGACCATCTCCAAGTCGCACATTGGCTCAGTGTCGTCGGCGGCTCAATGGGTGGCATGCAGGTGTTGGAGTGGGGAGTCATGTTCCCTGACCGGGTTCGTTCCTTGGCGGTGATTGCCTCAGCCGCCTCAGCCAGTGCATTGCAGATCGGTTGGAGTCAAGCCGGACGACTGGCCATCGCCCAAGACCCAGGCTGGAACAATGGCGACTACTACGATGCCCCTGATGGTGAAGGGCCCGACCAGGGCTTGATGTTGGCCCGGAGAATCGCACAAATCCACTATCGATCCGATGAGTCGTTGGACAATCGTTTTGGTCGCGATGTCGTGCACTCGGCCCAACAGTTTGATCTGTGGAGTCGGTTCCAGATCGAAAACTACCTGGACCACCACGGCCGAAAGCTGGCCCGTCGCTTCGACGCCAACAGCTATATGGTGCTCAATAAGGCCATGGATCTGCATGACATTGGTCGAGGCCGTGGCGGGGTTGCCGCCGCCTTCCGTCGAGTCGAGTGTCCGGTGCTGGTGGTCTCCATTGACAGTGATGGGCTGTACACGCCACGTCAGCAAGAAGAAATCCGGGACCAGCTTCAAAGCAATGGCATCCTGGTCGACTTCGAAACCATCGAATCAATCCATGGGCACGACGGCTTCCTGATCGAATTTGATCAGCTTGGGCCCATGGTTGAACGATTCATCACCGAGACCGAGAAGAAGGGCTAAGCAATCAATGCCCGTAGGTGAACCATGCCCGAGGGCGTAGAGATCGAGTACTACCGGCGGACCAGCGAGGCTGCGCTGGACCGGGAGATTGCCAGCGTCGAAGCCGACGATGCCTGGTTCCTGAAAGAAGGGACCACCGCCGAGGCAGTCCACGACGCCTTGATCGGCCAGGCATTCAGTGAGGCGCGACGCATCGGCAAGCTCCTCATACTCGACCTCAGCAATGGCGAACGTCTCGGCTTGCGATTCGGAATGACCGGTCGATTGATCGTTGACGAATCGGCTTCCATTGAGTATCTGGAGTACTCCTCCAAGAAGAATGATCCCAAGTGGGATCGGTTCATTGTTCATTTTAACGATGGTGGAGATTTGCGGATTCGCGATCCACGTCGACTTGGCGGGGTCATCCTGGGCCCCGATGAGTCCAGGTTGGGGGCCGACGTATTTACCCTCAGCTCAGAGCAGCTTCGGGATCGTGTGTTGATCGGGCATGTCGCTCTGAAGGCGAGGCTGCTGGACCAGAAGCGGGTCGCTGGCATCGGGAATCTCATTGTCGATGAGCTCTTGTGGCGAACGGGGCTGGATCCGGCCCAGCCTGCGGGCAAGGTAACCGACGCCGATGCGGCTCGATTGCTTGACACCCTGGACCAAGTCTTGACTGATTTTCTACGCGATGGAGGCTCCCACACTGGACAGCTCCACGAGTCCCGCATTCGGGGCGGACAATGCCCCCAAGATGGCCAAGAGCTGGAGCGCCGAACAATTGGTGGAAGAACCACCTATTCATGCCCGCTCCATCAGCAAATCAGCGGCTAGCTTGGATGACCGTGGGATTTGCCATACTTCTAGCCCAAAGCGGCGCTACCGACCAGACTGCTCGCCAGATCACCATCCTGATCACTGCCCTCCTGGCAGTCGCCTTGCTTCTTGCTGCTTCGACCGTCTGGTATTGGCGCCATACTGATCCCCGACGTCGAAACTATCGGCCCGGGGCTTCTGACCATGCCGACTCGGCGGAGCAACGACGGCAGGTTCTGCCCCTTGAACCAGAGGTTCTAGCCGAGACCTACGCCGAAGATGAAGGCGTCACGGTCGATGAATGGTTGAGTCTCACTGGTCCAGACGCACTCAAAAGGAACTGAGTGCCAGCACTCAAAAGAAACTGAGTGTTAGGTACAAATGAACGGAGAAGTAGATGTCAGAGGGTCTAGATGTTGAGGCAATGCTCGAGCGCTTCGCCGAGCGAGCGAAGGCGGTAAAGAAGCGAAACCTTCCTCCCGTTGGTGGCGATGAGCGAAAGATGTTCATCAAGCAAGCAGAGGAAGACTTCATGGACTTCAGCATTATTGGTGATGCCGCTGCCTCATTCGAAGACGGTGTCCTCACCCTGAGTGTCGATTTCAACCCAAAGTCTTAGCGACTCGTTGCTCCTGTGGCGGGGCAAACACCATGAATGAAGTCATGTTGGTGTGAAGCTGCTGGTTGCTCCGTTATGATTTCGGCTCCTGCGGACGTAGCTCAGTTGGTAGAGCACAACCTTGCCAAGGTTGGGGTCGCCAGTTCGAATCTGGTCGTCCGCTCCAAATAGTTCATGGTTGGAGGCCCGCTAAGGCGGGCCTCTTCCCGTTTCACGAGGGAGCACCTTCCTGCGTACTTGCTGTTGGAATCGAGCAGCTAGCCTCCGAAAACTGCTTCGCTACAAAGCGGCGTCCAGCAGTTTCTGGTAGCCGGTGACCAGACAGGCTTGCAGATCGGCCGGGTCTTCGACCGCCGTTGGGTCGATGAAGACGCCGAAGTCGAGGCTGTTGTCATAGGACATGACAGTCAGGTTGAAGGCAGTTCCCGCTAGCGGTCCGATGGGGACGTTCTGCAACAATTTGCCACCCGAGATGAAGACGGGTAGGGGAGCGCCACGGAAGTTGGATGTGGCAAAGTCGATTCCCGCTGACTGTGCCCTTGCGGTGTTGGACACCATGGAGCCCGGAAGCAGGTTGGCGGCACTCGCGAGCGATGCCATGCCGGACCCAGACTTGGCTTCTTCCTTCTTTGACACCATCATCGCTTGGAGTTCAGTGAAACGCTCGGCTGGAGACATCTCGATTGCGGGAGCCTGCATTCGCATGGGAGTGAAGGCGTTGGCGCTTTTGTCACCCGATTTTCGAGTGCTGACCACAAAGCTGATGTTGAGCGAATCCAGTTCGACATTGCGCTTCTGGTGGTAGTCCAAGGAGCCAATAACCGCCCCGGCAACGAAGAAATCATTGATGGATCCGCCGAGAGCCTTGGCTGCCACTTTGACCTCGTCCAGCGAAAGCTGAAGGGAGTGGAGGGTGCGGTGGCGTGATCGATCCCGCCAGATTGGCGAGCCACCTGGTCCGGCCGTAGTCTCGGAGTTATCGTCGGGATCACCCGATGAGTCACCCCCAGAACCAGCGTTCTGGGACCCTCGGAGTTGATCAATGGTTGCCGTGGCCTTGGAAACGGTCTCCTGGCCAAACTCCTTAGCTCGGACCGGGTCAGCCCCCCACAGCATGACTTCGCCCAGCGCTCGGCGAACCAGTCCCGTTTGTCGCTTGGCCACTGCCGAAATGGTTTCGGCCGCCGTCTCAGCTAGCGCGTCGACGGGGTTGTGGCTCCGTACCGGTTGGGCGGCAACTTCGGAGGCGAAGAGCCCGACAAGGTCCACGGCATCGGGCATCTTGTCCCGCCGTTTGAGCTGCATATAGAACTCGGCCATTTTCATCATGGTGGTGGCGTCACCAATGATGTGATGGAATTTCCAAACTACGGCGGAGCGCCCGCCTTCCAGGCCGTCGATGGTGATGATCTGCCAGAGCGGTCGCGAGCGGTCATAGGGTTGCTGATAGAGCCACGAAGCCAAGTCCATCAGGTCCGACCACGAACAGGCGGACTCGGGAAGGGCCAGGGTGGGTAGGTGGAAGTCCAGCTCGAACTCGGGATCGGTCTCCCATCCGGGGGTCGTCAGCTTGGTTGGAGCCGGGATGACTCGTTGGCGCAGCTTGGGCACCGCAGCGATTGCTTGGCTGATACAGCGGCGGAAGTGCTTCTGGTTCAGCGGACGATCCAGGACCGTGACCATTGCTCCACTTGGATTGAACCACGGGTCGGCCTCGAGGTTCCACATCAAGGTCTCGAAGTCAGACATGTGCTCGACAGAGGTCACCCTTGATCCTGTCGAGGTAGCAGATCCAGCCTGTTCGTTGCTCATGATGGGATCCTCACGTGTCGGTACCGGGGCGGCGGTCGTGCTCTTGGGAGACGTCACCGTTGTAGCCGGGGGGATAGGTCAAGGCCAATTCTTCCTCACTCGGCTCATGTTCTTGCCGGGCTTCCTCTGGAAGCAACGCCGAGAGGGCAGACATGATGGCCGTCGTATCAACATCAGGATCAACCAGGCCGAGTTCAACCGGCTGGCCAACGTTCAATCGAACTGGTGGCCGTGGAATAGATAGCTTTGGCAGGCGGGCCGATCGCGGCCAGACCTTCTCCGTTCCCCAAAGGCCAACGGGGATGATGGGTGCCCCGCTTAGGGCAGCGAGTCTCGCCGCACCCCAGCGACCCTTGAGCTCGGGGTCAAAGAAGGCGGGACCCCGAGGGATAGTTCCTTGGGGCGCCATGGCGACCAGCTCGCCGCCTCGCAGGGCGCGGGCCGCGGACTGCAGCGGTTCGTCAGAACCAGTGGCCCGGTCAACGGGAATGCCTCCCATGCCTTGCGTGAGCTTTCCGAGAATCGGAGTATCGAACACCTCGCGTTTGCCAAGAAATCGAATGGCCCGGCCACTCTTGGACAGCAGGAGGGCGATGGCGGTTGGATCGAAGTAGGAGCGATGATTGAAGACAATAATGGCAGGCCCGGTGCTGGGTATCTTGTCGACGCCGACGAAATCGAAGGCTGCGTATGGGACAAGCTCGGGTCGGCTGAGGGGTCGCAACCAGTCCTGGATCTCCTGGCCACCAATTTTGATGACGCCGGGGGAGACGTCGAGGTGGCGTACCGGCCAGCCCTTGACCGCAGCCAGGGCTTGAAGCCGGGGATCGGGGTTGATGGCGTGGGGGTGGCCTACCGATTGGAGGAGGGAACCGTCGAAGTAGCTGTCGGAATAGGCGTGACTCTGGTTGAGGTCAATACTGTTCTCGCGGGCCCAGTGGCCCACGGCCAACATTTTCTGTCTTCCCCAGAGAAACGGGCCATCTAGCGTGCCATCAAAGCAGCCATCAACCTGGCCCCATCTGGTGGCGATCACTGCATCAAATCCCAGCAGGTCAGCCAATGGGGTAACAAAAGCGGCCGGCGAGGTGGTGGCCAACACCAGCTGATGCCCAGCTTCTCGGTGTTGCTGAATGACATGAGGGGCGAAGGGTTGGATCATGCCTGCAAGTTCGACAGCCGCCGACGTTGCCGCCTGCTGGACGAGTTCAATGGACCAGCCCTTGTTGGCGCGGGCAGCGAATCTGGCGATCTGCATCGCCACCAGACTCTCACCCAAGCTCTCAAACACCTTGTAGAACTCATCCATGAGAGGGATCTTGAGTCCTGACCCGATCCCAACCGCTTCGAGGTGGTCAGTGAAAATGGGCGCCGATGAGCCGGAGATGAGGGTTCGGTCGAGGTCAAAGATGGCGGCTGGCATTACTGTTCCAGACTTGATTGGACGAGGGGCAGATACAAAATGGTACTTGTGACGAATGTCATGCGTAGTTTCCTTCGCAAATGCTTGTCAAACTTAGGATTGCGTACTATGGTTTGCAGTATCGAAGCCCGCAAGAGCAATTCAAGCAATGGAGCAATGACATGCCAGTACTTACCACAGTAGAGAACGTTCAGGACCAGATCCTCGAAACCATCGGTTCGGTCCAGACCCGTGTGATCAAAACCAACAAGAAAATTGCCGGACAGTTCAACGACAAGGTCGCTGACCGGGTACCGGCAATGCCAGCCCTTCCCCTTCTTGACACCGTCACCGACCGCATCCCGGCACCTTCTGTTGCTGTTGGAACCTACTTCGACCTGGTCGAGCGTGCCACCAAGGCCAACCGCAAATTCGCCATGGATCTGGTGAACGTCTGGGCCCCGGCCAAGAAGGCTCCAGCAGCCAAGGCCACCGCCAAGACAACCACCACCAAGAAAGCCACAGTCAAGAAGGCTCCTGCTACGAAGAAGCGTGCCGTTCGCAAGACGACTGCTCGCAAGACTGCTTCCTGAAAGACTGTCGCCTTTGCTATTTCGGCCGACAATAAGGGCAAAGCCCTTCGAGAACGAGACTCCCTGTGACGACCAGCAGTAAAGACAAAAGCAATGGTGGTGGCGACGACAATTTTGGCGCCCTGGGAGCGTTCATAAAAACCCAGCGCAAGCTGGCAAACCTGTCCCAACGGGAATTGGCCAAGCTCACCAACTTGTCAGATCCCTATGTGAGTCAGATCGAACGAGGGCTCCATGAGCCCTCGCTCCGCGTTGTCCGGGCCATGTCCAAGGCGCTGAACCTGCCAATCGAAACCCTGCTTTCCTACGCTGGCCTGCGTAGTGACAATGAGGCCGACTCCTCCCAGAAGACCGACACTGAGAGTGTCATCCGCTGTGATGATGCCCTGGATGAGGACCAGAAGCAGGCATTGCTCGGCGTCTATCGGTCTTTTCTTGTGGCCAACGATGCCGCCAACAGTCCTGACAAGAAATCCAAGACTCACAAGAAAGCTAGCCCGAAGAAGGGCGATACTTCTTCCAAGGGCGGCGCGCGGTGACAGAGCAGGCACCCAAGATCGGGTTGGTGCTTGGAGCCGGCGGAATTGCCGGATACTCCTTCCATGCCGGAACCCTGAGCGCGATCGAAGAGTCGACCGGCTGGGATCCACGGACAGCAGAAATCATCGTTGGAACATCCGCTGGCTCCAGCATTGCGTCAATCCTGCGAGGCAATGTTTCCTGTGGTGAGTTGTTGGACCGCATCATGTCGGTCACAACCGACCCCGTCGGGATGGCCAGACTCCGACAAGTCTCAGGCCGCGGCCAGCGTCTCCTGGGCGGGGCCTGGTTTGGTCCAGCATCCCCCAGTCTTGTCGCCCGCGAAGTGATGCGTGGACTTCGCCTACGTCCTCTTACTGTGCTGGCAGGAGCGCTTCCGGCCGGTCGAGTCGACACCTTTGCTGTTGGCGAACAAGCCAGCGTTGTCCACGACTCGCACTGGCCGGACAAGGCCCTGTGGATACCGGCAGTATCTCTCAAGACAGGCAGACTCACGGTCTTTGGCCGGGACTCGATGGAAGTCGATGTCTCCAGCGCGGTCGAGGCCAGTTGTGCCATCCCTGGATTTTATAAGCCAGTTGTCATCAATGGACAACGCTATGTGGATGGGGGAATGCGCTCGGCCACCAATGCGGCACTTCTGACGGAAATGAACCTGGACCTGGTTGTGGTCCTTTCGCCAATGTCCATGGACAATCTGCAGTACAGCTCGCCGATCAAGTCGGCCATTCGATCGTTCCCAAGGGCACAGATTCGGTCGGAGCTGCGAGCGTTAGAAAAGGCGGGTATCCCAACCATGCTTCTGGAACCCGACTCTTCGGTCTCTGAGGCTGCGGGAGTTAACCCGATGGATCCCACCCGCGTGGTTTCAGTCCTGGTGGCATCCAGTTCATCGGCCGCCGAATCACTGGACAACCAGGACGACTCACTCATGGGTATCTTGCGAAAAGCGGGCCGCTTGCTCGAATCGCCAGCCGACGTGCCCTACCCCGGCTGATGCGAACTCTTGTGGCCAAGAACTCTGGGAGATCATTGTGATTGAACGACTAACAGCTGATGACGCAAAATTCCTCCACCTGGAGGATGAGATCATGGCCATGCACATGATGACCATCGCCATCTTCGATGGTCCAGAGCCACCGTTCAAAGCCTTGAAAGAGCGACTATCCAGCCGAGCTGTCCTTGTTCCTCGCCTTCGTCAGCGAGTGATGGATGTTCCGTTCCGAGTCGAACGCCCGGTATGGGTTGATGACCCCGAGTTCAATCTTGACTATCACCTTCGGCACACCGGTCTGCCCAAGGGTGGCAGTCTCCTCTCCTTGAACCGGCTCGTTGGACGAGTTCTTTCTCAACGGTTGGATCGGGGTAAGCCCCTATGGGAGATGTGGATTGTTAGCGGCCTACCTAAGCGCCAGTGGGCCATCATTTCCAAGGCCCACCATTCGATGATCGACGGTGTTTCTGGTACTGACCCACTGGCTTTGATGGTTGACCAGGTCAAGATGCCGCGCCATCGTCCGGCCGATCGTTGGTCACCGGGCCCCGTTCCCAGTGCCAATGAGCTGTTGAACAGTGGTCTGACTGACCTGATGCTGGATCCCGGAGAGCAGTTTAGAATTGCTCGTCGGGTGGTGAAACGGCCTTGGCAGGAGATAGCGAAAGCCGCTGAGTCGCTGGTCGGCAACAAGCCTGTCTCCGGCCTGAGTCGAGCCCTTGGACCGCACCGTCGCTGGATTCCGGCCGTAGTCGATGCCGAAGCAATCCGGCGGGCTCGCACCAAGTTTGACGTCTCAACCAATGATGTGGTTTTGGCCCTGATCTCTGCCGGCTTTCGGGCCATGTTCGAGCATTCCGACACCCCGGTCCCACAAAGTGTCCGGTCACTGGTGCCTCTGGCCGTCGCCTCGGCCGATGCCTTCATCAATGAGGTGACGGCGTTGGAGGCTGACCTGCCGGTTGGCGAAGCAGATCTGGAGTCAATGGCGGCCAAGATTGCTGGTCAGACGTCCAGTCACTCCAACCATTCTCGTGCCGTTGCCGGCGATGCTCTCATGAATTTGCGAGGCCTTTCGGCGCCAACTCTCTGCGCCCTCGGGGCCCGAGCTGCGACACTGGCCGGAACCGATCGAGACGGTATCGAGACGGTCACCATCAATGCCCCCGGGCCGCGCGAGACGGTCACCCTGCTAGATCAGCCGATGGTTGCCGTCATTCCGGCCATACCTCTGGCCGCTGGAGTTCGCATCGGCGTTGCTGTCATGAGTTACCGAGACCAATTCCACTTTGGCATTACTGGTGATCGTGACGCCGCCCCCGAAGTTGCTTCCCTAGCCAAGGGCATCGAGAAGGCCGCCAGCACCATCAAGTAGCGCCAGGCCCGACCGCGGCTGGTCCCCTCCTAGTCCAGCTCAGATTCGAGCCGGTCCAATCGCTGTTCCCAAACCATGGTGGTCTTCTCCATCCACTCCAAGGTCGCCCCAAGGCTGCCAGGTTGCACCCGGAACTGGATCTCCCGCCCAACTCGGTGGGGAGCGATGAGGTTGGCTGCTTCCAATAAGCTCAAATGTTTGGCCACGGCTTGGCGACTGATGTCAACGTGGCGAGAAAGCCCCGAAGCTGACTGGGGCTGTTCGGCCAGCATGGTCAAGAGCTGACGTCGTGTGCCATCGGCCAGAGCAGAGAAGATCACGCCGTGCGCATCGTCACCGTCGGCTTTGGACGGACCTCTCGGCTTACCGGCCGGAGTGTTCGAACTCTGTATCACGCTGAGGCAAGCATGTTGGCTGAAGCACGCTGGGATGGCAACCGGTAGCCGATGGTTCGGCCTGGGGCCAAGAGAGTTGCGTCCACCTCGAAGTTTCGGTCTTGATGCTCGGTAATGGTCACGGTGGTGCCGCCAGTGCCGGCAGCCTCCAGCTCGACGGTTACCAGGCTCGATGCTCCGGGGCGCTCCCAGAGCCTGGCCACCAGGGTCTTGCCCGGCCGACTAGCTTCCGCGTCGACACGCCACCGCACCCCGGGTTCCAACCAGCGATCCAGATCACTCAGCACGGGCCACACCTCGTCTGGCGATTTGCTGAATTCTCGCTTGATCTGGATTTCGCGCATGTGGTTCCAGTCCTAGGCCGAACGTCTTGTTAGTGCAACCCTAGTGTTGCGTTTTAGGTTCTGGCCAGCGCGTGCTGGTGAACGTCCAGCGGCATGGCTCGGGGACAGCCGTTGCCTAGCCACTGGCGAGTGCCGACCAGGGCCCGCTCCATGAGCTGATCGGTCTGGCTGAAATCGGTTGGTGGAACACTGATTGGACACGGCGGAGGGATCAGGTGGACGGGAACGGGATAGTCGCGGGTGGAGGTCTCCAGGACCAACCGTTGCTGAACCAGCATGGCCACCGAGTGCAATCCAAGGGCGAGGGCTCCTTGTGGTGGCTCGGTAAGGCCACAGGAATAGCCGGTGGACAAGACATAGACCGTGGAGGCTCCAGCCTCGATCGCTCGGGTGATTGGGGTGTTGTTGGCGACGCCTCCATCGATGAGCAACCGACCCTGGAGGCGAATGGGAGGAAAGATGGCCGGCAAGGCCGAACTGGCCAGGATGGCGGGAATCGTTGGCCCACTGCTGAGCGCGACCTCCCCTCCAGTTTGGGCATCGGTTGCGATGACCGTGAGGGGAATCGGAGCATCTTCCAACCGGGCGTAGGGAATATTGGCATCCAGGACGCGCCGCAAACCGGTGTTGGGAATGAAGAAGCTTCGCTTACCCAGGAAGCCACGAAGGCCGACCAGGGGACGGAGGGGGAAGAGATCTTGGCGACGTAGTCCTTGCCAGATGTCGGCCAGCTGGCTCGGTCCTTGACCAGAGGCCATCCAAGCACCGTTGATGGCGCCGACCGACGTTCCGACAATGAGGTCAGGTCGGATTCCGGCTTCGTCGAGGGCGAGGGCCATCCCCACCTGTATGGAGCCGAGACTGGCGCCGCCGGAGAATACGAATGCAGTGGTCACGAGCGAGGAACCCCTCCCGGTGGGCGGAGATTCCCTCCAACAACCTGGTTCCGCTGTCGCGGGGAGGTCACCATGATCTAGTCTCTGAGCGTGGTGGCCTGTGCCCAGTGTGGAACTCGAAGCAGAACAAGGACAGCATTCTGTTCGACGTGCGGGAGTCGCCTGAGCAACCGTCACTCAACGAGCACGGACCCAAACCAGCCCGGCCGTGTTGATCTTGGTACGACGGCGGCAAGTGCTGCTGACCAGATCCATATTCTGACGCCCGTGATGTCTCATGCGGGCTCGGCAGCCAGTTCGACCGAAGTGACCTCCAAACACTCATCCAACAAGTGGTTCGCCATTGCTGCTTTGGCCGTGATTGGACTCATTGGCTGGTCTCTGACCTTCGGGTCCGGCGACGGCCCGGCCAGCGATGATCAGGCTGGAATTGAGAGAGGGGAGGGTACCGAGCCAGCAGTGGCATTGGCTGGAGACTCACCGGCGGCAACGCCCGAGGAGGTCGCAGAGGACGAGGAAATGGAGACGGAGGAAGTGGACAAGGGTCCAGTTGATTCCACTGACCCAGGTGCCTCAGTCCCAGTCGCTTCCACGCCAGACGAAGAGAATCCGCTCGACCTGGCCTTACTTAACGAGGCGGGAGAGGCTGTGGTCCTCGCCGAGCCAATTGGATTTGCTCTGCTGGTCAGCGGCCACGGCTCAGGGTCGCTGGTCGATCTTGAGTCACATCGCGTGGTCGAGCTCCCAAAATTTCGCGGCGACGTCATCCTGGTTACAGCCACCCACCTTGTCCTGGCCACTGAATCCGGGCGGCCGAGCTCCATCTCATTCGATGACCTTGGGGCGAGTCCTATCGGGCTCGACGTGAGTGACAACTGGCCCCAGTTGTCAATTGGGGATAGCGAAGAGTCGGCGTGGGCTCTCACCTATAGCAACGAAGATGGTTCCCAGACCCGAACTCTGATCAATCTGGCCACTGGTGAGGCCATTCGCAGCGTTAGCTTGCCCGCTAGCGTTAGTCCGGTTGGATTGGGGCCGAGCGATCTGGTGAACGCCATTGGCGGGGGAGTGCACGAAGAGACAAGTGAAGGAAACTTTCGGCGGTTTGCCAATGGCTGGGCCCTCGCCGCCACCGACGAACTGGTGTTGGTTCGGCGGTGTAGTGCTGAGTTGAGTTGTACTGGTCTGTGGATGGATCGACGCAGCGGCGCCACCTTGGATTATCCAAGTCCCGATGTACAGAACACCCAATGGTGGGGCGCAGGCATCGATTCAACAAATACCTGGTACTGGAGCCAGGACCCCAGGAACCGGTTGGAAGAAGGAATGAGCCTGGTCAGTATTCAGACCGGGCGAGAAATCGTGTTGTCCGGGATGGAGCCATGGCCTGGTCCAGCAATATCACCAGATGGACGCTGGGCCACCTATTCTGATCAGCGTCTCGGACAGGTCAAGTTGGTGGGTCTGGAAAGTGGGCAAGTCCTACACCTGGCTCAAGTCGTGGCCGGCAGCAGGGTCGACTTCGTGCCACTGTCCGTCATGAATCAGTTTCCCCAAGATGGGTGAAGACGATCGTGAGATCGAGATGCTCACACCGACCACTCGGTCGGGGCATTCGGCGCGAACTCATACAGATCAAGACGCGCTCCAGCAGGGCATGGTTGGCGCTTGGACGGCCGATATCGAGACGGCCGAGCCAAGCACCATCGAACCCAGTACGGACGGCCCAACCACGATTGAGTCCACGAGCTCGATGGCCAAGAACCGTCGCTGGCTGCCCCTGGCCGCCGCCGGCATCTTGGGTCTTAGTGCTGCACTCGCTTTGAGCCGTGGGGCCGATTCTGGGCAACCGACCGATCCCGACACCTCGGCAGATTCGGAGGACCAGGCCGGAGTCATCGATCCGATTGAGCTGGATTCACCCCTAGTTGACGGCCCAGAGATCGGTCCAGACTCGCTGGAATTGGTAGCGCCAATCGGTGAGTTTGTTGGACATCGAGCGCCGGTGGCAAGTCGCTATGGCCAGGTCGGCCCGGTGGAGTACTCCGTCATCCTTGCCTCATCAACCTCGGACCTGCGCCTCATTGATCTGGGAACAGGAGCGGAGTCGGTCCTGTCCAACCAGAGAAGCCTCACCCTGGCTACGGATCGCCTTGTCATCACCTCCTCCGGCCTGTTCGAGGCCAATGGTTCAACATGGCTGACCGAGATTGCAACCGGTCCGAAGCGAGACTCCGATCAACAACCAGACTCCCCTTATCCAGGCCAAGCCCAGGAGCTGGGAAGCAGCGGTCTCGCTAGTTTCGCGGCGGAGAGTTCGGCCGAGTTCTGGACCGTTGAGAACTTCGCCGAGAAGCAGCTTCTACAGCTCAGGCGACTCCCGGAAGGTTTGGTTGTCCAAGCCTTTGAGACGCCGATTTTGGAGTGGCGATTCACCGGTGGCATACCCATCGGCTCAGTCGACGGTGGGATCTATCAGCTGGCACCAGGCTCAGGAACCGGGGTCCGGCGAGTTGCTGACGCCGAACTGGTTGACGCCGACTCGGGCCGAGCCCTGATTCGGACCTGTGCTACCGAGCAAGGTCGCTGTGACTACCAGTGGTTGGATCGGGCCAACTGGGCACCACTGGATCTCCCAATCCCACCTCCAGACTCAGCGCACCAAGAACACAGCAGGTGGCGGATTGGCGGCGGCGGGCGCTGGCTCATCAATCCATCGCCGGGTCGGCAAGACTCTGATGGCAGTACAGGCTTGGGCGAGGCAACGCCGATCAAGCTGATCGACTTGCGCAACGGCCGGACTCTGTCTCTTGTCCTGGGGGCCGAGGACCTCACAACCGGGATCCGATCGATGGTCGTGTCATCGGATGGCAACTGGCTGGCCACCAGGACTGATAGCGAACTGGTTGTCGTCAATCTGGCTACTGGTGAGCAATTCCGAAGCACCTTGGCCGCGAATAACCAGGTTGTCGGACTGATCAGGACGGCACCGTTTCTCAGCGGTGATCCGACGGGCACGGGTACCAACGTGATGACCCTCTCGGGGTTTGAGCGTGACGGTCAACCACCGTTGGAAGCCCTGGGTCACTCCATCCTGGCAACAGGCTGGCTCGGTACCGGCGCACTTGTAGATTTGGCCACTGGTGAGTCCCAAGGGCTTGATGGCGTGGCCGAAGCCAAGCTGATCACCGAATCGACTGTTGTTGGGCTCGGCCCCTCCAATGATCTGGTCTCGGTCAGTCTGGAAGACGGAAGCCGATCCAGCCGGTTCCTCGGAGCGGTTGAGAACCTCTCGATCCTTCCCGGGCCAGACACAAGCCAGGTGTGGCTCGGCAGCTCTGGTCCCGGAATCATGAATCTCACATCGGGTCTCGCTTTGGTTGCTAGTCCTAGTCTGACTCTCAGAGAGCAACACGACTTCCGAATCTTGACCTGGCATCTCGGGGGAGAGGCTCCCCTTGGAACAAGCCTGGGAAGCATCTGGCGATATAGCAACAACAGTCAACAAGTGGAGCAGATCCGGAGCGGAATCCTTGTCACCGCCGCCGGTGATATCGCTCTGGTGTGGGAATGCCCGAATGGCTCAGTCACCAACCAGGAAAATCCTCTGGATGACAGCCATCCCCGCGATGAGGATGGCTGCGCCTTCGTCTGGCGATCATCAGGTACATGGGAAGAGCTGGATCTCGCGTTACCCCCGAATCCCTCAGGCGTTTCTGGCATTTTCGGTTCGGGCCGATGGCTGCTCACCTACGCCAGCCCAAACGAGTCCCAGCTGGTAGAACTAGAAACCGGCCGAGCGATCTCCTTTGGGGCCAACTGGACAGACTTCTTGGATGTCTCGCCCGACGGGCGTTGGGCCATACACCGAACCAGAGCAGACCACCTGGTTCTCAGCGACCTTGACTCCGCGGTCTATGACAACAACGGACAAGCCGATCATGCCGAACTCGTGACCTATGAGATGTCAGCCAACCAGAAAATTGCTTCCGTCAAGTTCCTGCCAGTGGCAGAGTGAGCACCAGCGGCTCACCTTGAGTCACGATCATGGTGTGCTCGAACTGGGCCACCATGCTGCCGTCATTGGTCCGCAGCGTCCAACCATCGACGTCTTCAATGGCGTGAGTTGCACTCACCGATAGGAACGGTTCAACGGCTAGGACCATGCCTTCGACCAGTCGGGTTCGATCCCGCCGATTTTCGGTATTGGGGATATCGGGCCCCTCGTGAATAAACCGTCCGACACCGTGGCCGTGTAGGTTCTCCAGCACAGTAAACCCACAAGCACGTGCTCGTTTTTCGACTGCTCGTCCCATCAGACGAATGGGTTCACCGGCTTTAGCTACTGCCATGGCATCGGCCTGAGCCAGCTTGGTTGCCTCCAACAGTCTGCTCATCAGCTCACTGGGCTGGCCAACAGCGGCACTGGCACCGGTATCGGCCCAGTATCCATCCAGCTCGGCCGAGACATCGATATTGATCATGTCACCATCCGATAGCACGATATGCATCGATGGAATCCCATGAGCGGCAGCATCGTTCACGCTGATGCAGGTATGGCCGGGAAACTCATAGGCCAACATCGGCGCCGAGACTGCTCCATGGCTGGCTAGTGCATCACGAGCAATCGCGTCCAGCTCTCCGGTGGAAATACCAGGCTCAATCGCAGCCAGTGCTGTGTCCCGAGCGTGGGCTACCGCAGCACCAGCTAGTCGGAGGCCAGCGACATCCTCTTCGCCATCGGCGGTCATGTATTTCTCTTCCCCGTAAAACAGTCGGGGCTTGCTCGGTGTTGCGTTGGCATAACCCCCAATTCTCACCGATCTTGCTCGCAGAAGCAAGGGGGAGGGGTTAGGCTCTCAGCTTCCCTGCGCAGATGCCCGAGCGGCCTAAGGGAGCGGCCTGCAAAGCCGTGATTCGCGGGTTCAAATCCCGCTCTGCGCTCGAGATTGTTGGTGTGGTGGCGGAGGGACCGATATCCGGTAGTCTCTCCGTTCACCACCCAGACAATTGTTTGGCAAGGGCCGTTAGCTCAGTTGGCTAGAGCACTACCTCGACACGGTAGGGGTCACAGGTTCAAGTCCTGTACGGCCCACAAGTAAGGAAGGCACCCACATCATGGGGTGCCTTTCTTGTGTCCGCCCCCAGAGGCGGCATTGCCGTCGGTGGTCAACCGGGCCAGCTCCTCGGTGAGAGCCTTGGTGGCGTCAAGCGTGGCCAACGAAACGAGTCGATTTCGGTGGAGTCCGCGCAATTCCTCTCCACGGCCGATCTGATCGGCCAGCCCCTCGGCCAAGGCAATACTGGCTGGAGTCCTTGGTGTCATGGCCTGCAAGAGCAAGTCCCACGCCCGTTCTGGCTCGTTTCGATTGATGGCCAACGCGGCCAGGCCGACGAGGGCATCGTTGGACATTCGACTGAGTCGACCCAGAACTGCCTGTTTCCCGAAGTTAACAATCAGTTCAGCAGCATCGCTTCGCTCACCCAGGGTCAGTAGGGCCAAGGCGCGCACGATGTCTGATGTGTTCCATACTGACTCCCACGTTCCGTCATCCAAAACCGCGATTGCTTCTTTTGGGCGGTTAAGAAGAACCAGGTTGGAGGCACACGCCAAACCGGTAATGACTCCATGGGTGGTGAGGGAGTCTTCGCTTCGCGCCGACCTATAGGCCTGCTCCAAGAGCGGTAGTGCGTCGTCGAAACGGGCGTCGTAGAGGGCCAAGGTCCCTCGCGACCACATCCCTGGTGTTGCCGCTTCTGGACCCAGTTGATGGGTTCGGACTAACGATTCTGCCCGTTCGGCTAACGCGATTGCCTCGCCCGAGTTGTGGCGAATACGGGTAAAGGCCCGGTACCCCAGGGCTTGGGCCGCGGTAACCGGTGACGTGGTTTCATCCAGTGGGGCGAGGTACACATGCATGGTTTCAAAGTCATCAAGTTGCATGGCCAGCAGGGCCAAGTTCATACTGAGCTGATGCACTCTTTCTCCGGTGTCTGCGGGCAGCTCGGGCAGGATCTGTTGCAGCCAGCGGCGTCCTTCGACTGCGGGAACCTGGTGCTCCCACAGGCCTTGGCAACCAAAGGCCATCTCGGCGGCTTGAGTCCAGGAGCCACAAGCCGCCGCCCACTCCAACGCTGCATTGATATTTGACCACTCAACCCGTAGCTCGCCACAACGGATGATGTCGCAAGACTCTGTCCACGACTCGGTCGATACCAGCTTGGCAAAGTATCCCAAGTGCTGGTCACGAGCCGCTTGGAGGTTTCCTGAATCGTCCAATCGGTCCAGAGCATATGCACGGACGGTCTCCAACAGGTTAAACCTGGTCAGGCCATGAATCGTGGTGGTGCTGACCAGGGACTTGATAACCAACGATTGCAGAAGGTCCATGGTTTGGTAGTCATCGAGACTAGAAACAGCGATGGCTGCAGGCAGATCAAATGTTCCCGAGAAGACACCAACTTGCCGGAAAAGTTGCTTCTCTTCATCTTCGAGAAGGCCGTAGCTCCAGTCAAGGGTCGCCACCAGGGTCCGCCGCTTGGCTCGTTGGCGACCACCCGAGAGCAGGCGGAAACGGTCCTCCATGCGTGCCAGCAGCTCTGTCGGAGTGAGAACCGAAGCACGCGCCGCCGCCAGTTCGATAGCGAGCGGAATGCCATCCAAGCGGGTGCAGATCTCCTGAATGGCATCGAGGTCCGGGTCAATGTCCACTGGATTGTTTTGGACTGCTCTGGCTCGTTCGATGAAGAGGAGAACAGCAGGCGAAGACGGCGAGTCGTGGGCAAGGGGCGCGACAACAATGACTTCTTCATCGCTGATGTCCAGACGCTGACGCGAGGTGACGAGCAGGGTTGCATCACAACGTTCCATCACCAGTTCAGCAAACTCAGCGCAGGTTTCGACCAGGTGCTCACAGTTATCCAAGACAACGAGTGCGTCGCGTGCAGCCAGGTAGTCAAGGATCTGCTCAGTTGGGTCGGTGCCTGTCAGAGTGAGGCGGATTGCGGCGGCAACCGCGGCAGGAAACTCGTTCTCATCAACGACTGCGCTCAGGTCGACGAAGTAGCAGCCGTCCGGCCGATTCGGTAGTTCCTGATGCGCTATCTCTAGCGCGAGCCTGGTTTTGCCACATCCCCCGTAGCCACTCAGGGTTACGACGCTGTGATGGCTCAGAGCCCCACGGACATTGGAGACCTCTTCCTGTCGACCAATCAATCGGGATCCGAGATTCGGAAGTGATGACAGGGCCGGATCAATATGACGGAGGGCGGGGAAGCGCAAGCCACCAATCTGGTAGATGGAGACGGGCTCTGGAACATCCCGGAGGCGGTACTCGCCAAGCCACTGCATGGTTTGTGTTTGCTCCGATTCGAGAGGGCTGTTGTCCTTCAGCGCAAGCTCGTCGGCGACGGCACCGGTGATCAGGGTCTGGCCGCCGTGGCCCAATGCCTCCACCCTGGCCGAGGTATTGGGAACCGGCCCAAAGTAGTCGCCGTCGCGTTCGGTTGCTGGCCCGTGGTGGATGCCGATTCGGACTCGCAATGCTGGTCCGGAGGACCAGTCAGTTGAATTCAATCTGTCTTGGCACTCGATGGCGGCTTGCACAGCATGAGTTGGATCAGAGAAAACCCCCCGGAAAGAGTCGCCTGCAGTCCCAAAAACACTTCCACCATGCTTGATGATGGTGCCTTTGATGATCTGATCGTGGAGCAGGAAGGACCAGGCTGTGCCGTCTACGTCCGCAGCCCAAAGGCGAACCGACCCCTCAACATCGGTAAAGAGAAAGGTTAATGGATCTGTTCGAGTTGGTTTCGAGAACGAGGTTCCTGAGATACCTCGATAATACGACAGCGGGAATGCGATTAGCCAGAAGAAGCTCTTCAGATTTGCGGACTACGATCAACCGGGTGACGACTCAAGAACAATCGGAGTACCCTCTGGAGTGGGAAGCCGACGTGGTTCTTCGTGACGGTTCGACGGCCCGCGTCCGTCCGATTCGCCCCGATGACGCGGAAATGTTGGACGCGTTTCACCGGAGACAGTCTCAGGAAAGCGTCTACTTCAGGTTCTTTCGCTATCGGCCAGAGCTGTCAGACAAGGAACTCTCCTACTTCACCAACATTGACTATGACGCACGCATGGCCTTCGTTGCCCTGGTTGGTGACACCCTGGTTGCGGTTGCTCGCTATGAGTCGTGGGACTCGCCTCACCACCCTGGCGAACGAGTCGGCGAAGTCGCCTTTTTCACTGATGATGCGCATCACGGCAAGGGTCTGGCCACCCTCTTGCTTGAGTATCTGGCGGCGGCCGCTCGCCAGAACGGTATGGATCGTTTCACCGCCACTGTGCTGCCAGCGAACTTCAACATGTTGCGAGTGTTTCGCAAGGCGGGGTTTGATGTTTCTACCCGGTTCGAGGACGGTGCGATCGAGGTTGACCTCGGTATTGATGTTACGGGTGAGGCAACCGAGGCCATTGCCGCCCGCGGTCGAGTCTCTCAGGCTCGATCAATCGAACGGATCTTTCACCCCGAGTCTGTTGCTGTCATCGGGGCGGGCCGTACCGCTGGGTCAGTTGGACATGAGCTTGTCCGCAATCTGGTAGACGGAGGATTCACTGGTTCAATCAGCTTGGTGAATCATCGGGCCGACCCAGGCGACCTGCTGTTTGAACTTCCGCTTGTCCGTTCAATCGCCGACATTGCTTGGGAGGGATCAATCGATCTGGCCATCATCGCCGTCCCAGCTCGGTCAGTCGAAAAGATTGTGTCTGAATGCGTGGATCGGGAGGTGAACGCACTGCTCATCGTGTCCGCTGGATTCAGCGAAGCCGGGCCAGAAGGCAAGAAGCTGGAGCGAAAACTCGTCAGCCTTGCCCGTAGCCATGGGCTGCGACTCATCGGCCCTAACTCCTTCGGCTTCATCAATACCGATCCTGAGGTTTCGCTTCGAGCTGTCTATGTCCCGATGGCAACCTCGGTTGGCATGGTTGGAATCTCATCCCAGTCAGGCCCTCTTGGGGCCGCAGTCGTTCAACAGATGACAGCGGCAGGGGTTGGAATCTCGACCTTTGCCGCGATGGGCAACCGAGGCGATGTCTCGGTCAATGATCTTCTCCAATATTGGACTGAAGACGACAATACTAAGGCCGTTGCCTTGTACTTGGAGAATTTCGGCAACCTACGAAAGTTCACCTCGATCGCCAAGCATCTCAGTGCTCGGAAACCCATCATTGCTGTCTCACCTCATGACGATGAGTTGGCGGAGCTCTTGACACAGTCCGGCTTGATCCTGGTTGACCATGTCGGGGAGTTGGCCCAGCAATGCAAGATGGTCATCGACCAGCCAATGCCCCTTGGGTCACGGGTCGCAATTGTTTCCAATACTGCGTCCGTTGCGCGACTAGCGGCGGCAGCTTGTCGACAAGCTGGTCTGCAGCCCGTTGTTCCGTCCAGCATTTCTCAGACGCCAGCCGGTGATGCTGTCCTGGTTGGCGATCTCGATAGTTTGCGCCTGCCTGAGGGGTCGTCGGCAACAACCTATGAACAGGTGGTGGTTGCCGCCGCGGTCAGTGACGAAGTTGATCTCATTCTCCTCGCCCTCGTCCCAACGCTGGACGTCTCCATTGAGGAGCTCGGCCGTCTCCTCCACCAGGTGAACCGAGCCGTTGCCAAACCAATGGCGGCGACCGGCTTGGTGGATCCCGAGCTGCTCAAGGCTCCAGGTTTGCCTGCCTTTACCTTCCCGGAGGAGGCTGCCCGTGCCTTAGGACGTATGGCTGCGCACGCCCGCTGGGCAACTATGCGCCACGGTGACCGCATCGAGGCTGGAGCCGAACAGGGCGCGCAGATCAGTGAGTTGGTTCAACGAGTTTTGGGAAGCCACTCAACCGTTGAGTTGGATCTGATGCATCCGGATCTGGAGAGTCTGCTTCAGTCGTGGGACATAGCTGTTGCCAGGTTTGGTGCAGCCCGGAGCGAGCAAGAAGCCTGTGAACTTGCGGCAATCGTTGGCTACCCGATTGTGCTCAAGGCGGGAGGTGTCACAACCCGAACCCCTGGCGAGTCCGGCGGCGTCGCCCTTGACATTCATGATGACCACGCCCTTTGTGCTGCGTTTGAACGAATGTCGAGCACGTTTGGCACTGATTTTCTCCCCGCCATCATCCAGCAATCTGTTCAAACAGGAGCCCATCTTCGGGTGGGGCTTGACCAGAGCGCAGAGCACGGTGCTCGCCTGGTGATTGGTATTGGAGGTTCTTCGGCAGAACAGCTGCCTCCGCAAGCGCGAATTGTCTTGCCAACCAGTGAAGCAGAGCTTGACCGTGTCCTCGAACAAGACTGGTTGGTGGAGGCTGTGCCTTCGATTGCCGCTCGATTCGGCCTACGAGACCTGCTCAGCCAGCTGGCTGTGGTAGCTGATGCGAGCCCCGATGTTGCCATGGTGGCCTGCAACCCTGTGCTGGTGGCTGAGGATGAAGTGATCTCGGTTGACATCGAAGTTCGCTTACAGCCTTGGCCCAGAGATCCCCTTGCCGAGGTCCGTCACCTGTAGCGATCCCTCGACCATTACTCATGCCAAACGAGATGCGCCCCATCCGGCATTTCGATCCAAGATCGGTAATGGGCCAGCCATCGCTCGGTAGTGAAGCAGCCTAATTGTCGGGCGAGCTGGGCCGAGTCTTTGTCAGACGTGCCGGCTAGTTGAGGAGGATCAGTTGAGCGAGATTCGTGTTCTTGTTGTCGATGATTCGGCCGTTGTCCGTCGCGTAATTGGTGACATCATCAAGAGCGAGCCCGGCATGTCTCTGGCTGGAACGGCCGTCGATGGTGCCGACGGGCTAGAAAAGATCAAGGAATTGAAACCAGATCTTGTCACTCTTGACCTGGAAATGCCCGTAATGGGCGGTTTGGATGTTCTGAGCGCCCTGCGAAAGCAGCGTTCACAGGTTCCGGTCATTGTGGTGAGCTCATTGACGCTCAAGGGCTCAGCCCCGACCCTGGAGGCTCTAGCTCGCGGCGCATCGGACTATGTCAGCAAGCCGACATCCTCGGGTGACCCAAGAACCCCTCGATCCGACATCCGGGGCGAACTTGTTCCACGCATCCTGGCCCTTGGGGCTCGGCGTCGGCCGGTATCGCGTCCGTCAACCGGTTCGACTCGCTCGGCACCGACGACACCAGCAAGGCGGACGGGGAGCGGTTCACGATCTTCCTCGATCTCACCCTCTGAACGATTGCGTCAGTCAAGGCAAGAGCGGCCGTCTTCGGGCGGTGCAGCTCCAGGTGGTTCTGCTACGGCGGGACGGCCCAGGACCGGGCAGGACAGCCGAGTTGGCCGGGAAGCGACGACCCGTCAAGCCAATGCAGTCTTGCCATCGCAATCTCGATCGCAGCGGCAACCAACCACGCGTGCCCGCCCAGGCATCCTCCCGCCAAAAGCAGTCGTGATCGGTTCATCCACTGGCGGCCCTGCAGCCTTGGAACAGGTCTTCTCTGCCATTCGCACACCACTGAACGTTCCGATGTTCATTGTGCAACACATACCGGCAGAGTTCAGCGCAATGCTGGCCAAACGGTTGCACGCGGCGTCGGCGATGACTGTGGTCGAAGCAATAGCCGGACAGACCCCAGAACCAGGAACCGTCTATGTCGCTCCCGGCGGCAGACACATGGTCTTGAAGAAGAATAAGAGGCGCATCATCATCGAACTGACGGACACTCCACCAGTGAACTCGTGCCGTCCTGCGGTGGATGTCCTCTTTCAGTCCTCAGCCGAGGTCTACGGTGCCAATCAACTTGCTGTCATCTTGACTGGAATGGGCCAGGATGGACTTGACGGCTGCAGGACCCTTTTCCCGCTTGGGGTTCCGATCATCGCCCAAGATGAAGAAACGTGTGTGGTGTGGGGGATGCCGCGCTTTGTGGCTGAAGAAGGCCTGGCCGATGAGGTCGTTCCGCTTCCCGAGGTCGCTGGCCGGATCGTGGCAAGGGTGACCGGCAAGGGAGTCCGTTCTGGAGCCCGAGTGCCAGTTGCGACCGCCTAGAGCATAGAGGGAGGCAGACTGCGATGAAGTCTCTGCGTAGCTCGGTCAAGCTCCATCGGCTGCAGTCCGACGTTGCGAAGCTACCCCAAATCTCTTCCGAGGTGATTCACATCTTGGATGTTGGAACCACCGTTGGAAATGACCTCGTCGAGCTGATCGCCGCGGTTCGTCAAAGCTCGGTGGTTAGTCGCGCTGTCATCCGGGAGGTAAACGCCCTAGCAACATGTTCCGCCGATACGACGACATCGGTCGCAGGGGCTGTTACTGAGCTTGGTCGATCTCGGGTCATGGTTGTCGCCGTTGGTTCCGCCATAATCGGGGCCTTGGACCAGGTGCTGAGTGTCTACGGGCGGGGCCGTCACCAAATGTGGCAGCGATCGGTCATCACTGCCCACGTTGCTGAACTTTTGGTGCAGATGCTTGCGACGGGCGCGACGGGCGCGACGGACGTACCGGACGCGTCGGACGGTGTGGGCTCGGGCTGCTGGACCTTTGTTGAGCTGCCGGTTGCTGCCCTGCTTCATGATGTCGGAACGGTGGTGTTGGCTGGTCGCATGAGAGAGCGGCGGGTGTCACGGCTGAGGCCCAGTGTCACTGGTTTAGGGTCTACGGAGCGTGGCCTAGTTGGAATCGACCATGCTGAATTGGGAGCAACAATTGTCGAGCACTGGGGCTTGTCTTGCACCCTGATTGAAGCGATTCGGTTTCATCACCACCCGTCAAAGTGTTCGACTCGGTTGGCCTATGGTGTGGTTGTCGCCAGTGCGGTTGCCGAGAAAGTCATGAGTCAGGAACTTGGCTCGTACTCCGCTGACGCTCATGGTGGCGCGAACATTCTGGGAATTGACCTTGGCCGGTTGGAGGACTTGGCCCGTGAGCGACTGGCCCAGCTTGGAATCAAGGCCGGTTCAGACTGTCTGTTGACTGGCGTTGCCACTAACGACAATGATCGGCTGTTTTTCCAATAGGCGGGACTGATTTGGCGGCCAGAACCTTCCTCACCGTTGCGTTTGTCTCACCGGCCAAGGCCCAGAACTCGTTCACCAATAATGTTGCGCAGAATTTGCGTGGTGCCGCCCATGATGGTGTAGCCCGGGGCGTAGCAGATGTTGCGGCTGGTGCGATTCTGAAGCATGGTCTCGGCTCCAAGTACCGAACCGCAGAGTCCGGCAACTTCGATCTCGAACTCGGTGGCCAGCGTCTTGGTTAATGAAGACCAGCCTTGGGGGGATTGTCCAGCAACCTCCCGCAAGACCATCTGCCTGCAGATGAAGTACATGGTCTCAGCCCGGGCAAAGCGTTGACGAAGCAGGCGTTGTCGATAGTTGTTTTCTAACGTCCGATACGCCTCCCGGGCCTCCAGGTAGAGGGCGCGATTGGAAACCAGACGATCGATGCCGCCGCGCTCGTGTTCCATCTGGCGCATGATTTGGCGAAAGCTCTCGTTGGGTTCACCACAAAGATTCGAATTGGGAACCCTCACTTCCTCCAGGATGACTTCGCAGAAATGCTCGTTCCCGGTCATGTCTTTGATGGGGTGGACCGTGATGCCTGGGCTGTTCATGTCCACGATGAACTCACTGAGCCCACGGTGGGCCGGAGCGTCAGGGTCGGTCCGACAAACCAGGTACATCCAGTCGGCGTCCATGGCGCCACTGGTCCAGACCTTCTGGCCATTAATGATCCAGTCGGCATCGCGACCATGAGCCTGTTGGACAGCAGTGGTTCGAATGGCGGCTACGTCGCTGCCTGCGTCTGGCTCGGACATGCCAATACACCACATGTCGGTCCCGGCGATGATTCCGGGCAGCCATCGTTCTCGTTGCTCATCGGTTCCAAACTGGAGCAGGGTTGGTCCGATCTGGCGATCGGCAAACCAGGTAGCGGCAACGGGGGCACCAGCGCTGATGAGGGCCTCGATTACCACGAAGCGTTCCATGGCGCTATAGCCACCACCGCCAAATTCGGTTGGCCACGTCATGCCAATCCAGCCTCGTCTTGCTAGCTCGGCTGAGAACTCCCGGTCGTTTCCAACCAGCCAGGAGTCTTCTCGAATTGGGAGCGATGCTGCAGTGGTAGCTCCCACTCGTCGAGCCTCCGTTGCTAGGGCGCGAACACAAGGTGAAAGCTCAAACTCCATGCTCAGGCAACGTAGTGGCTAGCGTCACTGGAATGCGAGCTGTTGTACTGAAAGAAAACGGAGGACCAGAGGTCCTCACCATCGAGGAGATCCCATCTCCAAAGCCTGGTCCGGAAGAGGTTGTCGTTCAGTTGCGGGCGACCGCCTTGAACCGTGCCGATCTGCTGCAACGAATGGGTCTGTACCCGGGACCGGAAATGGAATATGAGATTCCGGGAATGGAGTTTGCTGGTGAGATCGCCGAGGTTGGCGAACGGGTGCGGAGCTGCTCTGTTGGTGATTCTGTCATGGGCATTGTCGGTGGAGGTTCCTATGCCGAACAGCTGGTAACCCACGAACGAACCCTCCTGCCAATCCCTGATGGCGTCGACCTGGGTGATGCGGCAGCAATACCCGAGGTCTTCATGACTGCCTTTGACGCATTGGTCGTGCAAGGCGGGCTGACATCAGGTCGCTGGGCCCTCGTTCATGCTGGAGCCTCCGGCGTTGGTACCGCGTCAATCCAGATTACCAAGGCGCTTGGTGCCAGAATCATCGTGACTGCTTCGTCAGGCAAGGTTGCGGCCTGTCAGGCCTTGGGGGCAGATGTCGTCGTTGACTACACCACCGCCGACTTTGCCGATGCGGTTAAGGAGTCCACCGGCGGGCAGGGCGTCGATGTTGTTCTTGACGTGATTGGCGGCGAATACACCGTCCGCAATATTCAGGCCTTGCGTGTCGGTGGCCGAATCATCCAGGTTGGTGTGATGGGGGAGGGTCGAGTTGATCTTCCCCTCGGATTGCTCCTGATGAAGCGAGCATCGATTATCGGAACGACCTTGAGGTCACGCCCCCTGGAGGACAAGATCAAGCTGGCCCAACAGGTCAAGGCGGAACTCTTGCCCCTGTTCGAGACCGGTCAGCTTCGACCAGTCATTGACTCGCGATTTGGGTTCGATCAGATCGCCGATGCTCACGCCTATATGCAGACGAACGCGAACATCGGCAAGATCCTGATCGACTTCTAAGCCGGTGCCAGAAGGCAGTGACTGGTTAGCTGCTAGCGTTCAGACATTGGGACATAGTCCCGGGCGCCTTCGCCGGTATAGACCTGGCGGGGACGGCTGATCCGAGAACCCTGCTCCAAGGCTTCCTGCCAGTGTGACAACCAGCCAGGCATGCGACCAATGGAGAAGAGCACCGTGAACATGTTCATCGGGAACTCCATGGCCTGATAGATCAAGCCGGTATAGAAGTCGACGTTGGGGTAGAGGTTGCGGCTCTTGAAGTACTCATCTTCGAGGGCGATCTCTTCCAGCTTCAGGGCAATGTCGAGGAGGGGATTCTTGCCGGTGACTTCGAACACCTTGTCGGCATGACCCTTCACAATGCGGGCTCGAGGGTCATAGGCCTTGTAAACACGATGGCCAAAGCCCATCAGGCGACCTTCGCCAGCCTTGACTGAGTCGATGAAGGCGGGAATATTGTCATAGCTACCAATGTCGCGGAGCATGTGGATGACCTGCTCATTTGCTCCACCGTGACGCGGTCCGTACAAGGCGGCGGTTGCCGCCGCAGCTGAGCTGTAGGGGTCGGCGTGGGATGAGCCAACAACGCGCATGGTGGTAGTCGAGCAGTTCTGCTCGTGATCGGCATGGAGAATCAGAAGAACATCCAAGGCCTTGGACAGAACCGGATCGGGCTCATAGGTTGGCTCGGCGACCTTCCACATCATGGACAAGAAATTCTCAGAATAGCTGAGCTCATTGTCGGGGTAGACAAAGGGCATGCCGATACTGGATCGGTAGGCCATGGCCGCCAACGTCGGTGTCTTGGAGATGAGGCGATTGATCTGCTTGTAGCGATTGTCCGGATCGTCGATGTCCTTGGCCTCTGGATAGAAGGTGCTCAGAGCGGCAATAGCTGACACCAGCATGCCCATTGGGTGAGCGTCATGGTGAAAGCCTTCCATGAAGCGTTTGCGCATGTTTTCATGAATGAAAGTGTGATAGGTGACGTCGTGTACCCAGTCGTCGGACTGTTTCTGGTTGGGTAGCTCGCCATTGAGGAGGAGGTAGCAGACTTCGAGGAAGGTTGAGCTTTCGGCTAGCTGCTCGATGGGATAGCCCCGATAGCGAAGAATGCCGTTTAGTCCGTCTAGGTCAGTGATTGTTGATTCGGTGGAGGCGGTGACGCTGAATCCGGGATCTAAGAACCAGACTCCGGGCATGAGCTTTCCCCACTCCTTGGCATCAACACCACCGTCTTTGATGGGAACCTCGACACTCTTGCCGGTCCGGTTGTCGGTGATGGTGACGGTTTCCCTGGCGGTATCGCTCACGGCGTTCTGACTCCTGTATGTGGGGTTGTGCAGGCTGTAGCTCTGATCACAATTGCCGCTCTCACGCCGTTGTGACAGGGTATTGGGTGACTATTCCTGCGGAAAGGCCTGTGTCTACACAAACCTTGATGCTTCACAATCTAATCCCCTGGGCAACAGACTGTTGAATCCTGGCCAGAATGTGGACAAGGTCCCATATCTGTCAAGTTCTAGAGGGGGCTGTTGTCGTGACGCCGCGGTCGTAGACGTTCACGCTTGGAGGCCAGTAGATCCAGGCCAGCAGCGAGTTCTCGACGGGTTTGTTTTGGCTCGATAACGGCGGAAATTGAACCACGTTCTGCGGTCGGGTAAGGAGTCAGATGCTTCGCTTCGTACTCTGCTTCTAGATCCAGTCGTTCATCGGCTGAAGCATTGCGGTGCAGGATCTCGACCGCTCCTTTGGCCCCCATGACTGCGACCTCGGCCGAGGGCCAAGCCAGCATCAAGTCATTTCCCATATAGCGACTGTCCATCACGATGTAGGCGCCGCCATAGGATTTGCGAAGGATGAGGCTTAGACGAGGGACGGTGGCTCGTGCGTAGGCAAAGGCCAGCTGTGCTCCGTGGCGGATCATGCCTCGCCATTCCAAATCCTTGCCCGGTAGGAATCCGGAGGTGTCTACCAGGGTGAGCAAGGGCAGGTTGAAGGCATCACACATGGCAACGAAACGGGCACCCTTCTGGCTTGCCGGAATATCGATCGAGCCAGCGAGAGCTTGGGACTGATTGGCAACTATTCCGACCGAATGGCCGCCAAGGTTGGCGAACCCGGTCACGAGATTCGGAGCCCAGGCACTCCTCAACTCCAAGAACTCGCCATCGTCCACCAGATCAGTAACGATGTCCTTGACGTTGTAGCTTCCGGTTGCGTGATCAGGGATGGTGCTTGCAGCGATTTCCGTCAACCGGTCGATGGGGTCCTGGGTAGGAACGAATGGCGCGCTCTCATCAACATGGCTCGGCAGATGAAAGAGGACAGCGGACAGGGCATGCAAGGCCTCTTCTTGGTCGGCAACGACAAGTGATGCAAGGCCACTGGACCGGGCGTGGGCCGAGGCACCACCAAGCGCTTCGGTTGTCACTGGCACACCGGTAAAAGACTGGACCATCTGGGGCCCAGAAACGAAGGCGTATGCGTCCTCGGTGAAGACAGTGATGTCGGCGATGCCGAGCATGAGTGATGGGCCAGATAAGACGGGTCCACAGGCGGCAAAAAGGATGGGAACAACACCTGAGCACTTGACTAATTGTCGGGCGGCTCGTCCCCAACCAGCAACGGTTTCGATGCCGTGGTCGACCGAGACACCGCTGGTGCTCAGCAGGGTGACAATTGGCAGGCGCTGTTCTCGGGCCGATCGAAAGGCCTCTTCAAGGAGGGCAGCATCGCTCGGCGTGAGGGCACCTCGATTTGGTCCGTCACCGACCTTGACCAGCATGACTGAGCGGCCATCAAGATCGGTGATGGTTGCTGATGCGTTGTCACTGGAATCAGAACGAAGAGAGACGGTGGTGGCTGAACCGAGTGAGGCTGCCATTGGCGCCGTTATTGACATGTATCTGTTCTACCGGCCAGAACCGTGTTCTGTGCACTAGGTCTCTGGCTGATGAAGGCGGATTCCGGTGAGGCTTGGGGCTTCGTGGATGATGATGTGCTTGACAACGTTGGCTGTTGTTTGGGCGGCAACCGAGAGCATGGCGCGGCGTCGCGTAGCCAAGCCAACGGTGCGCCGTCCCAGCCCTTCGACCTCGATGAGAACCCAGTCCCCACCAATCCAGCCTGGCGCGGCAGTTGCAGGAACGATGGTCACGCCAACCCCTTGGAAGGCCAAGGATGCCAGTAGTCGGAGTCCGTCGATCTCAAATTTCGCCCTGGGTCGAAGGTCTTGAGCTCGAAAGGCGGCGTCGACCTCATTGCGGAAAGCAGTGCCTGGGGACGCAAGCAGTAGTTCATGTTCGGTGAGTTCGGCGAGCGAGACGATCCCCTTGTTGGCAGCCAATGGGTGTGAACTGGGAACGACAACGACATGGTCTTCGTCGAACAAGGCAGACGTCTTGATTTCTGGATCGTTGATTGGGAGGCTGAGAAGCCCAATGTCGAGGTCACCCTCAAGAATGCGCAGGGTCTGTGATGACGTTGTGCCATCGGCAATGACGAGACGAATGTCCGGTGCAACGGCGTGAAGTCTGTTGACCAGGAGCGGGGTGATCCAGCGGGCTGTTGTTCCGATAATTCCGAGTCGAACGGTGCCCCGCGGTGATCCTTGCAGGGACGAGACGTCGGCCTCGAGTGCGGCAAGTTCGCTTTGGATTCGGCGGGCTCGGGCCAGGACGGCCTCACCCTCCTGGGTTGGTTGGCCAGAAGACCGATCGACCAGGGTGGCGTTGAGTTCACGTTCTAGCCGAGCAACGTGGGTCGAGATATTGGATTGAACCGTGTGGGTGGCTCGTGCCGCGGCAGTAAAGCCACCGTGATCAACTACTGCGAGGAAGGCCTGAAGCTGGCGAAGGTCCATCAGTGAACATGATGGCACAGCTGGAGACAAAGGGGATCGATTCCATCGTTTCTACAGATGGAAGCAATCTCTGCAAACTGATGGACAGATGGATTCTGGCCCTGTATTGTGCTTCGTAGAACGTTAGTGATTCCTCGGTCCCCCTCGTAGGAGTCACTTTCAAGGCGAACTGGTCGGTCCCCCTCGTGCCGGCTCGCTACTTGAGACCGACTGCTTGCAGTCGGTCTCGTTCGTTTTGGTCACCCTGCTGTTTGGTCACCCTGCTGTTTGGCCACTCTGCCCATGTCCAGTCGACGTCAGTTGTCCTAAGATCTGCTTCTATGGCAAAGACAGCAGGACCGGCGAAGTCGAAGAAGGCGAGAAAGAAGACGAAGCCAACGAACGTGACGTCTGGCGGGGCAGCGTTCTTCGATCTTGACCGCACCCTTCTTCGTGGTGCCAGCGGTCCAATCATCACCGGTGGACTCCGTGCTCACGGGCTGGTAACGGACAAGTCAATCCCCGGTGAGAGCCTGCTCTTTGGGGTGTTCAACGTGATTGGTGAAACCTTGCCTTCCATGGCCTTGACCCGCCAAGGTGCTCGTGCAGCCAAAGGCTGGTCGGTCAAAGACACCCGTGCTGCTGCTGCATCCATTGCTCAAGACCTGGTTGAGGCCGTAGAGCCGTTCGCCCGCGAAGTCATTGAAGATCACAAGGCGGCGGGAAGACCGGTAGTGCTGGCAACGACCACTCCGGTCGACCTGGTTCGCCCATTCGCCGAGTTGCTTGGGATGGACGACGTTCTCGCCACCCACTATCGGATCGCTGATGACGGAACCTATGACGGAACCATTGACGGAGAGTTCGTTTGGAATCGAGGAAAAGCTCGTGAAGTAGCCGAATGGGCCCGAGCAAACCAGGTCGACCTCGCCGAAAGCTATGCCTACTCCGACAGTATTTTCGATGTTCCGCTCCTGTCCTCGGTCGGCAACCCAGTGGCGGTCAATCCTGATCCTCGGCTTTTTGCTTACGCCAAACTGCGTCGTTGGGAGACGGTCTGGTTCAACGCTCCGCCTGGCGTGCCAAAACCTCTCGGTGTCGAGCCAATGGATGTTGTTGCTCAGCTTGTCCGCCCCGAGTTCATTCGCTGGATGCGGTTCGACATGGATGGGATCGGAAATATTCCTGAGGATGGTGGAGTCATTCTTGCTTCTAATCACCGTAGCTATGTTGACCCAATGGTGGTGAGTCTGGTGGCGGCTAAGGCAGGCAGACCGGCACGCTTCCTGTCCAAGAAGGAAGTCACGGATGCGCCAGTGGTTGGCCCCATTGTCCGCTCCCTTGGGGCAATTCGAGTTGATCGGCAAGGCGACACTGCTGAGTCCACCAATAAGGCGGCTACCGCTTTGCGGGCTGGTGAGTTGATCGCCTTGTTCCCACAAGGAACGATTCCTCGGGGCGAGAAGTTCTTCAAGCCAGATCTTGAGGGACGCTATGGTGCGATTCGCCTGGCGTTGGAAACCGACCGGCCGCTGATTCCGATGGCCCTATGGGGGACCGAAAAGGCTTGGCCCCGAAACCGGAAGCTCCCGTATCTACTGAACCTGGCTGACCCTCCCGTCATTCGTGTTCGAGTCGGCAAGCCGTATCGACCAACATCAGACAATCTCGATCAGGCCATTACCGAATTGATGAGCAAGATCCAGGATCTGTTGCCAGATGAAGCTTCTCGGCCCTACACGCCTACCGACGCCGAGCTGGCGGCTACTCATCCTGCCAGTGATAAGTCGTAGAATTGAGTCAACGTTGGTGACGCGGTGTTGATTACCTGCGGGGAAGCCCTCGTCGATGTTCTGCCAAACGGCAGCTCGGTCCCTGGAGGCGGGCCGATGAATGCGGCTATTGCCGCGTCGCGGCTCGGTACCCCGACCGCGTTTATTGGCCGTGTTTCAACCGACGAGGTAGGGGATCAGATCTGGTCACACTTGCAGGCATCAAACGTCGAATTAGGCTCAGCTCAGCGAGGACCAGAACCAACGGCCCGGGCCATCGTCACCACGGTCCCCGTGCAGTCCTTTCGATTTGAGGGAGACGGAACAGCTGATGCCTCGATGACCGGGCTTGATGTGTCTGGCCTCGGAACTGGCCCCCATATTATTCACGGTGGCACGCTTGGTATCTTCCGAGGAACAACGGCGGAGGTGTTGGCGGATTGGATTGAATCGCCGGAAATGGCTTCAGCGATCGTGTCCTTTGACCCCAACGTGAGGCCCCGGATCATCGAGGATCCTGATCACTGGTGGAGCTTTGCCAACCGCTGGTTGGCCCGAGCTGACCTGGTCAAAGGTAGTGATGAAGACTTGGACTGGATGGGTGTCAGTGTGGGTGACCTTCTTGAGCGGGGGGTCAAGGTTGTTCTGCGAACTATTGGGGCGGCTGGAGCCGAGGCCTACTTGGCCAATGGTGACAGTGTTACTGTGCCCGGCGTCAAGGCTGATTTCGTTGATGCCGTTGGTGCCGGTGATTCTTTCTGTGGAGCGGTTCTCACTTGTCTGGATCGAGCGCAACATGGACCCGGACTGTCAGATGTTGCTCAACTGGATCTGGCTTGGTGGCAAGAGACGCTGGAGTTTGCGGTTCGAGTTGCCGCCATCACCGTGAGTCGTCCTGGAGCCAACCCTCCCTGGGCCAGCGAGCTGTCCTAGCTCTGCGAGATTGCGACATCAAATCAGGAAGAGTTGGTTTCGGGCTGGTTACACCTCTTTGAGTATTGTCGCCTGCGAAAGGTAGTCAGCGTCGCTTGAGCGCTTGGCACTACAAGATTGGGCTATTGCCCGGAGGGAAGAATATGAGCGATTCCAAGTATTCTGCGCGGTTAATGATAGGGCTGGCAACTGCGCTAAGTATGTTGCTGGCGGGCTGCTCGTTGATCAGCGGTGACGATGCCGTTGTCTCTTCGGAGCTAGATGCAGCCGTGACCACTGTCGCCACGCAAGTCACCGCCGAGGACCAGACGGACACCGATGCACCAGCCACCGATGAAGCGCCGGACGGAGACTCCGCTGAGAATGAAGAGGGACGACGAGTCGGCCGCACCGGCCCAATTCGCGAGCTTTCCGCATTGTCGGAATGGGCTGACCTTGATCTGAAGCCCTTCCTGACAGAAGTCCTGTTGTTCCCCGAAGAGGTGGTGATCCCTAACAACGCAATCTTGACTTGGGCCTCCAGTACCCAACGGTTCAGCAATGAAGGTGCATCCTCTCGATCCCAGATCTTCGCCAACTTCCAGCCACTTTTCACCATGGAGGAGTTCAATATTTTCATGCCAACCCTGTTGGCGGAAGCTGGGTGGACGGCGTCGGGAATCGATGAGGACCTCGAACTTGGAACTCTGAACTTGGCGTTCACGAATGATGATTCGTCGGCGTCTGTGAACAGCATCTACTACACCTACACCAATGGCGATACGTCCAAACAGGCTGGTTTGGCAATGGGTGCGTTCGGGGATGACCAAGACAACAGCTCCGAGCTCGTTGTCAACGAGATCCTCTTCCCCTGGGTCGGTGACATTGTTGTTGATCCTGCCATGGTCAATGATTTCGTTACCTACAGCATCGGAAGGCTTGAGGGCAAGGCTGAGCTGGATCGTCGATGGAATGCGCCAGTAACAGACTTTGACCGACTTTCAGACTTCTACCGGGTTCCACAACGGGTGCTGGGTTCTTAGCCGAAGGTGAGATGGAGTACAGCGACGCAGTCTGGCCAACGAACGAGATTCGCGTCACCGGAGATAACGGCTATGAGGGCAGTATCAAGGTGAGCCAGACTGATCCTGAGCGCGACTTATCAATACTGGTCATTGGCCGCTTGCTGCTTGAGTAACCCGGAAAGCTTTCTATGGCTGTTGCTTGGACTTGGCTTGAGCGACGGCCGGTTCGCTAGCTGCTGAGGTTCTGGCGAATCACGTTGAGGGCAGAACCCTGGTGGAACCATTGGATCTGAGCAGGGGAGAAGGTGTGATTGCCCTCAAAGCTCCAGGTCTCACCGGTAGCGGTAGTGACCTCGACGGTGATGGTTTTACCTGGGGCTAGAGCAGACAAGCCTCGAACGGCTATGCGATCGTCCTCCCCGATCCGGTCATAGTCGGCCGGGTCGGCGAACGTGAGCGGAACCATGCCCTGCTTCTTCAGATTGGTCTCGTGAATGCGAGCAAAGGAGCGGGCAATGGCTACCAAGCCCAGTCGGAAACGGGGCTCCATGGCAGCGTGCTCGCGGCTGGAACCTTCACCCATGTTTTCGTCCCCAATGACTACCCAAGGCTGGCCAGCCTCGTGGTAGGCCTTGGCTATGGACGGATAGGTGTCGGTTTCGCCGGTTAGCTGGTTCTTGCCGTAGCCAACTTCGTATCCCTCGAACGCATTGACCGCGCCAAGGTAGAGGTTGCCGGAAATGTTCTCGAGGTGACCGCGGTACTTGAGCCAGGGGCCAGCCATGGAGATGTGGTCGGTGGTGAACTTGCCTTGGGCCTTGACCAGGATTGGCAGATTCTCATAGTCGTTGCCATCCCAGGCGGGGAATGGGGTGAGGAGTTGCAGGCGGTCAGAAGAAGGCGAAACGGCGACGACGATGCCTGAACCGTCGGCGGGAGGAGCGACGAATGTTTCTTCGCCTGGATCGAAACCAGCTGGCGGCAGTTCGATGCCAACGGGGACCGATAGTGATACTTCCTCACCGGTGTCGTTGGTCAGCGTGTCTGAGATTGGATCGAAGTCGACCCGACCAGACAAGGCCAGAGCCATGACGGTCTCCGGAGAGGTGACAAAGGCCAGGGTGGCGGCGTCTCCATCGTTGCGCTTGGGGAAGTTTCGGTTGTAGGAGGAAACCACGATATTGGTGATGCCGGGTTCGCGATCATCGGATCGATCCCACTGGCCGATGCAGGGGCCACAAGCGTTGGCCAGCACGATGGCACCAAGGGCTTCGAAGTCGGCCAACAAGCCGTCGCGTTCAATGGTGGCCCGAACCTGCTCGGAACCGGGCGTGATCAGCAACTTGGTCTTGAGGGACAGTCCCTTGGCCTTGGCTTCACGGGCGATGGATGCGGCCCGGGTGATGTCTTCATAGGAGGAGTTGGTACAGCTTCCGATGAGGGCGGCACTGATCTCCATTGGCCAGCCGTTCTCGGCTGCTTCGGCTCCGAGGTCTTTGACCTCGCGAGCGAGGTCGGGGGTGTGGGGGCCGTTGATGTGGGGGCGTAGTTCGCTCAGGTTGATCTCGATGACCCGATCGAAGTGGGCCTCGGGGTTGGTCAGTACCTCGTCGTCGGCCCGCAGGTGATGGGCTACGGCGTTGGCGGCATCGGCGGTGGATCCGCGGCCGGTGCTGTTGAGGAAGCGGGCGATTGATTCGTCGAAGGCGAAGATGGAGGTCGTTGCCCCAATCTCGGCTCCCATATTGCAGATGGTGGCTTTGCCGGTTGCGCTGAGGCTCTCGGCTCCCTCGCCGAAGTATTCAACAATGGCTCCGGTGCCGCCCTTAACGGTGAGGATGTCGGCCACCTTTAAGATGACGTCCTTGGGGGCGCTCCAACCGCTGAGTTGGCCGGTGAGTTTGACGCCGATGACTTTGGGGAACTTCACGTTCCAGGGGAAGCCGGTCATGACGTCGACGGCGTCGGCGCCACCAACCCCGATGGCCACCATGCCCAGGCCACCAGCATTGGGGGTGTGGCTGTCCGTTCCGATCATCATGCCGCCGGGGAAGGCGTAGTTCTCGAGAACGACCTGGTGGATGATGCCGCTGCCGGGCTTCCAGAACCCGCCCCCGTATTTGGCACTAATGGAGGCCAGGAATTCATACACCTCTTCGTTGGTGTCGATAGCTCGCAAGAGGTCTTGTTTTGCTTCAACCTTGGCTTGGATGAGGTGATCGCAGTGGGTGGTGGTTGGTACCTGGACCTCGGTCAGACCAGCAGTATCAAACTGGAGCCAGGCCATCTGTGCGGTGGCGTCTTGCATGGCAACGCGGTCGGGGCGGAAGTCAACATAGCTCTCACCTCGCTCGACTTCGGCGTCGGCGGAGTCCAGGTGGTTGGCCAGGATCTTCTCTGTCAGGGTGAGGGGGTGCCCAAGGCGGTCGCGCATGGCGCCAATTCGCTCGTCCAGCGTGGCGTAGACACGATTGATGAGTTCGATTGGGGTTTCTGGTCCAACAGCCATCGTGAGGCTCTTTCTGTCGCGGATTCTGGGGCTAGCTCCTGGGCGAGCGGCTAGCACTTGCACATGCATGGTAGGTCCAGTAGGCCGAGGAACACTAGGATAAGGTAAACTTCGATACAACTATAAGACAAGTTGAAGGCAAGCGCAAGAGAGAGATGATACAAGTGAGGACAATTCGGTATCACCAAATCGCTGAGGAGCTCCGGAGCCGTCTCGGTGCGGGGGAGTTCGCCGCCGGGAAGCTGCTGCCAAGTGAGGCAAGCCTTGGTGCGTCCTACAGTGCCAGCAGGGTGACGATTCGCAAGGCCCTGGAAGTCCTTCGAGGAGAAGGTTTGGTCGATTCTCGTCAGGGGTTCGGCTGGTTTGCCGCCGCTGACCCCTTGTCTCAGCCCCTAACTGGGCTCTCAACCATTGAGAGCAGGCTGGCCAAATCCGGTCGCCGGTCTGAGCGCCGAATTCTGGATTTCCAATTCGTTGATGCCCCACCCCTGATTGCGCCAGTCCTGGGTGAGCGAGTGTTAGAAGTGAAGCGAATCAATCTTGCTGACGGTGAACCCTTTGCCCGAGTGACGGTCTGGTGTCGAGAAGATCTAGGAGCCGAATTGTCCAAAGCCGATGTTGAAGGCGCCAGTTTCTATGAGCTACTGGAAACGCCGATTCGGGGAGCTGACCAGACGATTGGAGCCCAGTCAGCCGGCCCGGCCGATGCTGAGTTGCTTGGTATTCCAGAGGCAAGTGCGGTGCTTGTTGTCCGTCGAACGACATTCAACACCAAGGATCAGGCCATCCTGGTGTCCGAACATGTTTTCCCTGGTCACCTCACTGAATTTGTGGTGGAACTACCCTCCAAGGCAGAGAAAACTGGACCCACCGGTCTTCGTCTGGTGGAGGAGACGGGCTAGGCGCGGCTAGGCCAAATGGTTCTCTCTGGACAGATTGCTCAATGCGCCCCTGCCCTCTGACCGAAGAGGAGGGTGTGAAAAGAATAATCGCATGCCTAGCCGCCGGCACTGCGTTCACAGCAACTACCCCAGCCCTGGCTGGTGCCGTTGTTGATGACACAGGAACTGGTGACGCTGTCGTAACCCTCATGGAACAGACCACCCCAGCAATCTTTCCAGGCCAAGATGCCTGGATCGCAATCCCGTGGACGGTCAGCAATGCCGAAGCCCGAGAGTTCAAGGTGACGTCGGTTTCCTCTGACGGCATCGACGTTGGCTACCCCGAGAACACCGCGACCTTCTCCAGCCTCTATAACGACGACACGCTGTCACCGTTGGAGATTGACTTCACCGCCCTTCGCATCCGCGTCGACCCTCAGTCACCGTCGCCACGAGTTCTGGACATTACCGTTTCCTATGTCTCAGATACTGGCGCTCACACCGAGGTCGTCACCCTCCCAGTTGCCATCGACGACAGCGTCTTTGTTGGAGACGGACTTGCCATGGATGACGGCTTGCTTGGCGAGATGTCGGACAACGATGTTGCCTGGTTCTCCGTTGGCTTGCTCGGACTCCAAGACAGTAGCCATGTCGAACTCCGGGTCACCGACGCCGGCCCCTTCGACATTGTCTATCCGGCCGAACGTGACCACTCCCGACCCAACCTCGGAACCTACTTGAAGCAGGGTGTTGAGGACGAAGCTGCAATTCGTTTCGCCACTGATGACGTGGATGCAGGCAGCTACACCGTCACCATTGAAGCGACGTACTACGTTGGTATGACTAGCGTCACCACCACGGTTCAACGACAAATTACGGTGATTGATGATGACTCGAACAGTGGATCCGAGGTGCTCTATGACTCCGCTGCTGATCCAGGAAACTGGATCACCAACCCTGACGGTGATGACACCGCAACAACGGGTCAATGGGATGTCTCCAATCCAGAGGAGACCTCTTGGCAAGGCCACATCACCCAACTCGGCTACACGCCAAGCGGTGCGCCCGGAGTCATTACTACCGGCGCAGCTGGTTCAGAAACGGGCCAATTCGACGTAGACAGCGGTCGGACAAGCGCAATATCGCCGATCATCAGCCTGCCGGCTGGTGGCGATATCCAGATGGACTTTGCCTACTACTTCGCTCATCTTCAGAACTCCAGCAGCGATGACTATCTGCGGATTTCCATTGTTGGTGAGAGCGGAACGACGATGGTTGTACAGCGAACGGGCAAGCCAACCAACAAGAGCGCCCAATGGAAGACAAAGACGGTTGATCTGAGCGATTTCGCTGGTCAGGACATCCAGATCCATCTGGCTGCCGCTGACGAAGCTGCTCCGAGCCTGGTCGAAGCAGCCCTAGCTGACATCCTGGTCACGGTGAGCTGGCAAGGCTAAGACCAAGGTTCACACTGGTCAAAGATACTTCTCGGCCAGTGTCTTTACCTTGCGTGTCTTGATCTTGGGTGGCTTCATCTTGGGTGGCTTCATCTTGGACCTGACATGCCGATAGAGACAGGGAGTGTCGGATTGTCCGACGCTTCATGACTCGGGGATGGGACCAGTGGCAAGAGGAGTTCTACGGACGGGGCGATACAGGACTCGAGCATTTGTTGTTGGCGCTCTTGTTGGACTGTCCAGCTGTTCGACTTCCGAAGTGGTCCTCGCGCCGCCGAGCCGCGAGACCATGGTCCAAGGATTTGTTGAGATGGGGCTGAGCAATTCGATTGCTCAATGTGTCGTTGGTTGGTCAGACCGCCTGGAGTTGGCTCCCGTTGACCCGGCTCAAGAACGAGATGCCGCCGAGCAGCTCCTGATCGACGAAGCAATCGAGAGCTGCACCACGGCTGACGCGCTTGTTAACCCTCCCGAGCAAGACCCAGAGCGACTCGCTTTTGACGATCAGCCATACGCCTTTGGTGATGACCTGGAATTGGATGTGTTGTGGACACAGTGCGAGCTTGGAGACGGCCAAGCCTGTGACGATCTCTGGGAACAGGCTCCCGTTGGCAGCGAATACGAGAGCTTTGGCGTGACCTGCGGCCAGCGACTGGACTTGCTGAACTGCACCGAAGAGCTCGCTGACACAGACTCGCCCTGATCCTGTCCGAGATTGGGACCGACCGTACTGGTCGACGTAGACTACCGACAGTGAGTTTTCGTTGATGGGTCCCTTTCGAACATCGCCACCATCCAGTGCTGGACGGGGCCTCATTCTCCGTCCGAGGTTGCTGGCCGAACTGGCTCGGCGTTTTGAAGTTCGCCTGACAACGGTCATTGGTACCGCCGGGTTTGGGAAGACGGCCTTGCTCATACAGGCAGTCGAGCAGAATCAGCTGGTCACGGTTGGTCAAGACGTCTGGGTTTGCTGTGAGCCGGAAGACTCTGACGCCTCGGTTCTCTGCAATACCATCCTGCAAGCACAAGGAGTTGACACGGGTCGACGAGATCGAGACCCGGTCGACGTCATCGTGGAGGCCGTCTGGAACGAGGCTCCCTTTGATGTCGTACTGATTCTCGATGATTTTGACCAGATCGTCCCGGATTCAGGCGGGGCGCAGCTGGTCGCCGACCTCGTTCAGCAGCTTCCGACCAATGGTCACCTGGTCATCGCTTCTCGAAATCCGCTGCCTTTCTCCGTTTCTAAGTTGCGTTCGGTTTCTGACATCGTGGAAATCAATCAGGAAGCCCTCGGCTTTGACGACAACGAATTGGAAGGACTTGGCACGCAGGGGACCCCCTCATCATCAGTCCAGGCTGAAGGAGCAAGATGGCCGGTGTTGGCAGCCCTTCTGGCCGAAGCGGGTCCGGCGGCCGCGCTCGACTTCTTACGGGATGAGATCCTTGACAACCGTTCCGAGCAAGACCAACAGGCGCTTGGCCTGCTGGCCACCTTCTCTTGTCTTGATGATGCTCTGGTACAAGCGGTTACCCAGAGCAACCTGACTGCTCAGGAACTTCTCGACGGGCTACCTCTGGTCATGTCTGGCAATGACGAGACTTGGCAGCTTCACCCTCTATGGACAGCGGCCCTTGCTGACCGAGTGAATCCACTCGAACGCGAGCAAGCTCTCATCCGTGGCGGCCGCCATCTCCTGGAACGAGAGAGCTTCCTTGCTGCTGGTGAAGCCTTTGCTGAGGCTGGCGATCTTGAGGGACTAACGGAGACCACTACCGCCATGTGTTTTCGACCTCTCACCAGATCCTGGGTTGATGAGTCCCGCAAGCTCTTGCGGCTCCTCCCGGCGAGCCTGGCTGGAAGTGGAATGGTCAAACTGCTTGAAGCGTTTGCCGAGCTGGAAATGAGACATCAATGGAAGGCTCTCACATCTTTTGAGGCCGCAGCTGAAGCCCTGCGGCAAGAAAACCTTCCCGAGTTGGAGATCCAGGCCCTGGTGGTTGCCTCCCAGATCAGTGGCTTGAGGGATGGCCTGCCGCCGGCGCCGCATCTGTATCCTCGTGCGGTTGAGTTGGCCGAGACTGGCCTGCCTCTGGCTTGCTCCATGGTTGCCCGATTTGATGCCTACGCCGCACTGGTGGCTGGTGATCCACTCCGGGCGATGAGCTATGTTGGAGACTTCGCAGGGTTTGGGCCGGTTCGAGCCCGGATGTTAATTGACCAGCTTTGGACCGATGCTGGCTACCCCGAACACGTCGGGGAGGTCACAACGTCGACCAGTGATGTCGAGGACCTCGCCGCCCAGGGATTGATCGATGTTCAGCTAAGTCTCGCGCTTTGGACCCGTGGCGAAGTACCCGCAGGGATTGCCCTTGACCTGGCGTTGGAGCTCGCCGATTTGACCGCAAGTCAGCGCATCTCTCACCAGAGCATCCAGGTCCTTGGGGTAACGACAGGGGTGGCGCTTGCCACCGGTGATCTTGAGGAGGGGCGACGTCTGGCGTTCAAGAGCCGCCAGCTGCTTGACCCTGATTTGGGGCCACTTGTTGGGGCCTACGTCGACATCGGTGAGGCGGCAGTCAGCTTGGCTGAGGGAGACGAGGAAGCAGCGACACGAATCCTATCGGGTCTACTCCAGCGGATCCCGCTGGGTAAATGGCCGCCGCGCCCATACCTCCACTTTCTGAGTCCCCTGTACATCCTGATACCGGAGACCCGCCCACTCCTGGATTCCATGGTCATGGGCCCAGCAATGTCGGAGGTGATCAACGCTACTCGGGCCCTGGTCCGCTATCGGGAATCTGGCAATGGATCGGAGTTCGACGAGATTGATTGGCGCCGTGTAGGTGCCCTTCGCTCCAACCTGTCCTTTCCCCACCTGGTGGAGATTGCGCTGGCGGCAAAGATCGATCTGGATAGCGATCATATTGATGCCGATCACCGGGTAGCGGTACCGCGTCGGGTTCTGAATTTGTTAGCCAAGAGTGATCGTCCGGTCTCTTCGTTGGCGAAGACCGCGCTAGGTAACCTTCCGGGTGGCCCGGATTTCAAGCTGGACCTCTTGGTTCTTGGGCCGATGGAACTGAGACGAGATGGTGAGCTTGTCGAGGATGATAATTGGTTGCGACGAGAGCGGGTCAGGATGCTCTGCGGCTATCTGGTGCACCATCCGAACGCTTCACGCCGTGACGTTTGTGCCGCCCTCTGGCCCGACCTAGACGAGACCAAGGCCTTGTCCAACCTGAGGGTAAACCTGCGGCTTTTCCTGCAGGTCCTGGAACCAGATCGTCCAACCGGGGTGCCCTCCTGGTTCCTCGATAGTGAAGGCCCAGCCTTGAACCTTCGCCCGGACCGGCTGGGCATTGATGTGGTTGAGTTTGATCAACTCGTTGATGATGCTCGCTCCGCCGATGATCGTGGCATCCCCGGAGAAGCTCTCGAGCTTTACCGGCGGGCTGCTGATCTCTTCCGTGGTGACTATTTGGACGGTCGAGTTTTTGATCACTGGGCTGAATTCGAGCGTATTCGGATCCGGTCTGGGGCTGCCTTGGCTAGCGCTCGGGTGGCCGAGTTGCTTCTTGCCAAGGGAGAGCCGGAGACGTCCATGCGTTACGCGTCAAGGGCACTCTTGAATGAACCACTGTTGGAACGGGCCCACCGCTGTCGTATCCGGGCCTTTCTCGGCATGGAAGATCGAGGGGCGGCGCGGGAGGCGGCTGGACTACTTCTCACCTCGCTTGATGAGGCGGGGTTGGCCCCGGAACCCGATTCGATCGCAATCTTGAGCTCGCTCGGTCTGGTAGCGGGTAGTGATGCTTCGCGTCCTGCTAAGCCCTAGGTTGCAGGTCGCGGCTTGGGCTGGGGGAGGGCGGACGGATCGAAGTCGGCATTGATGCGAGCAGCCTTGTTCGAAGCCCGTATCTCAGCTGCAACTTCCTCGCGATGGACCGTGATGCTGCGAGGAGCGTCGATCCCAATGCGAACATGGTCGCCACGGATCTCGATGACGGTTACGACGATGTCGTTACCGATCATGATGGATTGGCCTTCACGACGAGAGAGAACAAGCATCAGCCGACCAGGGGCTCCTGAGTTGAATAGGACGATCCGCTCAGAATGATTTGGCGGGCGACTCGTGTATCGGTGTTGACCACGATGGGTCCGAGCAGGTTGGCGGTGATGTCGACTGCTTCGTCGTCTTGGCGATGAATGGTCAGGAGAATCAGAACCTCGGCTGACTCTGGCGAGTCGAGCCCAAGTGAATTCTGATCTGTATCGTCAATTTCGAGGTCATAGTCGGGATAGAACTCCCAGGGCGAGGTGGTCAAGAAGGCCAGCTCGGGTTCATCAACGCTTTGCAACCAGGCGTAGGGCGAGTCCTCGACCTCGATCAAGGCGTAGCTGGTTGAGTCAGGAAGGCCAAGTAGGCCTTCGGAGAAGCGAAGGGCTCGGTTCTCCTCAAGTTCAAATGTCCCGAACCGGGTTGATTCCACCAACATCATTGGGAGATTAGCTCCTTCGTGAAGCAAACAGGTGCTCCCTTGGTTTTGTTCGTTCATTCTGCTGCTCCAACCTTGGACTCAGATGAGTCTGAATCTGCGTTCAGATCGGATTCATCGTTTTTTCCGGACCCTGATTTGATTGAGGCTGGTGCCTTGTCCAAGAAGTTGCCGACCACAGTGGTTCCGGTCACGCAGGCCGCGACGACGAGTAGAAACTTCGCCATGGACAGTTCGTATGGGCCGCGCCCGGCAAAGGCGTCGGTGAGCGGGCCCCAACCGAGAGGAAAGGACAGAACCAGGCCGAGACCCATCCGGCCCATCTGGGCTTGGGTCGTCGTAGCCGAGGTTACAAGTTCGACCTGGGTTGCTCCGGTCCCTTCGGCGTCGGGGGCCTTGGAGCCCTTCTTCTTGTTGGATGCTTTCTTCTTGGCCATGGATCTAGCTACCGGCTATGTCATTGTCGATTGGGCCGCTGCCGGCACTCTGGGCCGGCGACGCTCCAGTACGGCTCGCCTCAGGCCTGCTCAGCTCAGGCCTGCTCACCTCAATACGGAGCGCAACCAGAAGCTCTGGTGTAAGGGATCGTCCTCCAACACTGCCGATCATGAGACCTTCATCTAGCGCGCCCAGAATTGCGCTGGGCTCGGTGCCCGAAGGCAGATCAACGGCAAGCTTGCCCCCGATCTCGTTGCTCAAGGTAACGAAGTCGGCAACGTCAAGTCCGGCTGGAATTGCCAACCGAATCATGTCGGCCCCGTTGGATCTCAACTGGGTGATATGGCGCAGAAGCTGAGAACTGGATAGGTCGGCGGTATCGACGACAACCAGTCCGCGGCGCTGGTTGGCACACCATTCGTTCATGGCCCAGTACAGGTCATCGACCTTGCTCACGGCCTGCCAACTCGGGACGCCGGGAATTGAAGCCCGAGAACTCAGGATTGCCAAGTCGTGAACCCCGATCCAGTCATCCTGCTGGCAGCGGCGGGCAACGGGCAAGGCGAGATCTAAGGGGCCGACGATGGCGGTGACGTTGGATCGCCCCAACTGGTAGAGCGCGATTTCCTCTTGGGCAAGGCTCATCCGAGACCAGAAGTCGGGACGCTGTTGTGTCGCTCCGGGCTCGATGGGGATTGGCAAACGGGAAGTCAGGGCAGAGGGGTGCATGTCTGCGGCTGGCTGGTTCATTGGTTCTTGGACTGACTCTCCGACTGGTTCTTGGATTGGCTCTCTGGCCGGTTCTTGCTCCAACAGGCCAGCCTCAAGCGGGAGGGCCTTGACCTGATCTGCCACCGGTCCCTGGGTCGTTGTCTGGACCTGTTCGGTCTGCCGGTCTGCCAGCGCGGGGTCTGGAACTTCGATGAGTGCCTTGTCCGGTTGGCCTTGGCTTGCGATTCTTTGAGCAACGGCTTCGGCGGTAGTCAGTGTCTCGCCCTCCTCGGTCTCACTCTCCTCGACATAGGGGGTAGTCAAGGTGCGCTGCAAGATCTGCTCAAAGGACGCGTCGCTCAACGCGGTATCGCTCAAGGTCGCGAGAGACTGGGGAGACTCATCGAACTGTGCGGCGATGAGCTCGTCGGTCTTGTCAAGATGCTCCAGAGCGTTGACGAGCTCAGCCCGTTCCATCAATGCGTCGGCAACACGCTCACCAACCGTTGTGCTGGGAACTGATGAGGACTCCAACTGAGAACGTAGTGGACTCGGGGTCGGAATGGGCTCTCGTGATGAAGCTGGCGCGGAGTGTTCTAGCCGTGTTGGAATGGCTGTAGGGCCGAGGTTCTCAAAATTGAAGACGAGGGTTGGTCGATCCGGAGTGATGTTGTCGGCAATGCGGGCTGGTGGTTCTGGCCGTTGGGTTGCCGACTGTTGAGTCGCTGATACTGAGGCATGTTGTGTCGATTCGGCTGGGGGTCTGGTTTGCCGCTTCTTTGAAAGTGACGTCCCGGCAAGGTCGCCAATGACATCCAGTGGTTCCAGAACTTCGGCTAGCTCTGCCTCGGCCTGAAGACGGAGCTCGTCTCCTTCGACGGAGTCCGCGATGGTCTGAACCCAACGATCGTCGCGAGCTATGCGATCGCCGTGAATCATGCGATCGTCATCAATCGTGTGCTCGTCAGAAAGTATCGGATCGTCGTCAGTGTCGTCGGTGAAGAAGTCGGCGGCTTCAGTAGAGGCGCTGATCTCAAAGGATTCCCTGGCGAAGAACCCAGCGATGCCACCGCTGCGAACCTTGTTGGCCTCAAGAATGGTGGCCTCTTCACCCAGTTCTTCGCGAACCTGAGCGAGGAGGGCACCGAGTTCAGGACCCGAGTAGTGCGTTGGATTGCTCAAGGCTTACCATCCCTAACTGTTCAAGGTGTACTTGGGGGCCAAGCTCGTCCATTGCGAGCACTGGTGTGGAATTGTCGGTGAGTAGCAGGAGTTGACGAAGGGGCCGGCGAAGGGCTTTCGAGGTCAGAATCACGGGCATGTGTCCCTGTTGTTCGGACTCTCGGACCTTGTCGCCAACGGCGAGAACTAGCTGGTGCATGGTCTCGGGCTCGATGGCGAAGTCGGCCCCAGATGGTCCAAACTGGAGACTGCCAGCCAGGATTTGCTCCAGGCTGGGGTCAAGGGTGATGACGCCGAGTGTTCCGTCGGAGTCAGCGATGCCTGCACTGATGGATGGACCGAGAGCGGTGCGGACTGCTTCAGTGAGGTCTGGTAGCTCACGAGTCAGGCGGCCGCGTTCACCCAGTACGTCCAGGATGCGAATGATGTCGCGGATCGGTACCTGCTCGCCGAGCAGGTCTTGAAGCACCCGGTGAACTTCGGCGATAGTGAGTTCTGAGGTTGCGAGATCATCAACAACGGCTGGATCGCTCTGGCGGACGAGGTCGACCAGTTCCTTTACTTCCTGGCGACTCAACAGGTCAGCAGAACGTTGGCGAATGATCTCGGCCAGGTGGGTGGTAATGACAGAGGCTCGGTCGACAATGGTTCCACCAATGGCCTCGGCGAGGGGTCGGCGCTCAACGGGGATCCACTTTGCTGGTAACCCAAAGACTGGTTCGACGGTTTCTTCACCGGGCAGTCGGTTGAGGTCGTCGGCAATGACCAGGATGTGTCCAGCGGGAGCTTGACCGCGTGCCATCTCGACCCCGTGCACCGTGATCACGTATTCGCCGTTGGCAAGATCAATATTGTCGCGAGTGCGGATTGGGGGGACGATCAGGCCGATTTCCATGGCGATCTTGCGACGCAGCGCCCGAACTCGGTCCAGTAGATCGCCACCAACGGCGGTGTCAACCAGATCGATCATGTCAACGGCGAGTTCGAGGCCAAGGGGCTCGGGTCGGATCTCGACCGCCAGCTGCTTGGGGTCATCGGGGTCGATTTCTTCGGCCAACTCTTCAGCATCTTCTTGCTCGAGGGCCTCAACGGTTTCACGGGCAGCCAGACGCCGTCCTGCGATGAACATGGCGATGCCAACGGAGCCAAAGGGAAGGATCGGGATTCCGGGGGCCAGAGCGAGCCCAACTAGGGTGATTCCGCCATAGCGAAGGGCTTGGTGCTGCTTGGTCAACTGACCAAGGACATCGGAACCAAGGTCGCTGCCGCCGGTCGAACGGGTGACGATGATGCCGCTGGCGATGGAGATGAGCAGGGCGGGGATCTGTGAAGCGAGTCCGTCGCCAACGGTCAGAGTGGAGTAGGTGCTGACGGCCTCACTGAAGGGCATGCCCAGTTGCATGACACCAATGATGAGACCGCCAACAAGGTTGATCAGCGTGATGAGAATGCCAGCAATGGCGTCCCCCTTGACAAACTTGGAGGCACCGTCCATTGCGCCATAAAAGTCGGCTTCTTGGCCGACTTCTTCGCGACGGGTACGAGCTTGGTGCTCGTCGATCAGGCCAGCGGCAAGATCGGCGTCAATGGCCATCTGCTTGCCGGGTAGGGCATCGAGGGTGAAGCGTGCGCCGACTTCGGCAACGCGGGACGAACCGTTGGTGATGACGACGAATTGGATGACAACCAGGATGAGGAAAACAACGAGACCAACAACGACTGAGCCGCCGACGACGAAGGTGCCAAAGGCCTGGATGACGCCGCCTGCGCTGCCGGTGCTCAGGATGAGCCTGGTTGAGCTCACGTTGAGGGCGAGGCGGAAGAGGGTGGCGATAAGCAGGAGGGATGGGAACGAGGCAATGTCCAGAGCCCGGACAGTCAGGATGGTGGTCAGTAGAAGGAGTACACCGAAGGCGATATTGAGCGACAAGAGCATGTCAAGAACCACTCCGGGGAGTGGAATGATCATCAGTGCGACAACAGAGATGACGCCAGCCGAAAGGATCGCGCCACCTGTTCTTGGGTTCTTCACATTGCCTCGTGAAAAGCTTGCCATCCTTGGCAACCGGCTTCACCCATCCCTGGATGAAGACCTAGATTGCTGTCAGCCTCGGCTTTGGATGCCCGGCTATGAGGCAAAAGCCCTATACGGATCTGTGCTGCTGCATTGGTTCAAGGCTGACCATTGCCCGAGGTCTGCTCTCCTCGGGGCCATTAGGATCCAATGGTGACCACTGATCAGTCCTTTGCCGTCGCCACCCACGCAATGGTGATGATGGCTTTTAGTCGCCCCGAGCTGGTGTCGGCCACGGCTATCGCCGATGAGTTGTCGCTTAGTCCAGTGGTAGTTCGCCGCACGCTGGCGAGATTGGTGAAGGCTGGCCTCATCTCTTCAAGTCCCGGTCCGGCTGGGGGCTACTCGATACCCAGAGTCGACAGGTTGGCGACGAGTTCGTGTCCGCCCTCACTCACCGACAGACCGTGCAAGAGATCAACGTCCGTCGGGTCGGGATTGACCAACCGTCGGCACCAACGGATGGGTTCCGGATTGCGAATCACACTCCTGCCGCCGAACGGACACCCCAGCAGATAGCGGCGCTGGCCGAGTCAGATCAACTCATTGATGAACTGTTGGCGTGTGACCTTCTTCTACTGACCACTCCGATGTACAACTTCAGTGTTGGGGCTGGCGTGAAAAACTGGGTGGACAATCTGATTCGCAAGGACCGGACATTTCGGGTTGGAGCGTCTGGGATTGAACGATTGGCCGAAGGCAAACGGATGGTGGTGATCTCAAGTCGAGGACTGTCTTACGCACCGGACAGCCCGTTTGCGTCATGTGATCATCTGAACCCTTGGGTCCGAGACATCTTTGGATTTATCGGCTTTGACCTGATTGATTTCGTTGTTGCTGACAACCTTGACTTTGCTGGCGAAGATGCTGCTCAGAGGTCCATGGTGTCGGCTCGAGAGCAGGTCCTCTCCCTCGTCAATGCCTGGTAAACCTCGCCGGGGTGCGGCAAAGGCTGCCGAGGTTTCTCCCGAGGTTTTGCGGGGCCAATACTGGTGTCCAGGCAGCAGCGTCCAGCCGTTGAAGCGAGTGAGGTGATGGATTGAAGTCAGCGCCCCAGCGGTAAGAACCAGACAGCAACAGGCATTGGTTCGGTAGGGTCTATGGCGATGAAAGACACATCTTGATGAAGGACATGCTGCAATGAAGTACGCCCTGACCCTTCCCCCTTTTGGTGAGCTCGCCGACCCGGCGACAATGGTTGAGATGGCGGTCGTAGCAGAATCAGCTGGCTGGGATGGCCTCTTCTTGTGGGATCATGTCTTGCGTCCAGCTGGTCAGCCTCCGGAAATCGCCGATCCTTGGATAATGCTGGCGGCGATTGCCTCAGCCACAACGTCACTTCGTCTCGGGCCAATGGTGACGCCAATCACGCGTCGCCGCCCCATCAAGTTGGCTCGCGAGGTTGTAACCCTTGATCATCTATCGGCGGGTCGGGTGACTCTTGGGTTGGGCCTCGGAGTCGACACATCGGGTGAGTTGAGTCGCTTTGGAGAGGTTCTTGACGCCAAGCTCCGAGGCCAGCGCTTGGATGAAGGAATCGAATTGCTTTGCTCCTTCTGGAGTGGTGAGACCGTCCATTTT
>JAJRQY010000051.1 GCA_024280015.1 Actinomycetes bacterium | reverse complement strand
AGCGGGGTGAATCGATTCGGTCTGGCCAAGACAGACCCGAGCAATGACTTCATTGGGAGACGGGTCCTGGTTGAGGGGCATCGGGTGGTTGATGTGGCGGGGGAGCTTGGTTGCACCCCCCGGATCGTAAGTGACCGTCTCACTCGTATTCGTCGAGCGGTCCGAAACGAATACGTGTTGGCTGAAGCCGCCTGAACCGGTGGGGTCGTGTTGGGTGGGTTGGTGAGACGACCCAACCCATCGCCAGTGCCCTTGGCGGATACTTGAAGAACCCTCGGAGTGCCTGGCTTGCCGCTACGGATTCTTTGGGCCCTGTTTCGTGACAAGAAGGACAGCAGTATGCGCTATTTGACCTATACGCGAAGTGTTCTGCCTAGTGACCGGCGTCATAGCTCACGGCTATCAATAGTTTTCGGGAAGGGGTGCGGTGTGGCGAAATTGATTCCAGTATTGGCGATGACGCTCTTGGTGTCCGCCTGTACTGGCAGCAGTGATAATGCTGCACCCGAAACGACGGTGACCACTGCCGCGGCGATCACGACCACCACGGTTGCCACAACAACCACGGTGACCGAACCGGAAACAACGACCACCACTATTGACCTCATCGACGAAGATGACCTCGTCTATGCCGCCGACGACCCGACGTCAATGGAAGCAGAACTAGAAACGGCCTACTACCGATCCTGGGATGCCTATGACATCGCAATCGCCACCCCAGACCCAGATCATCCTGACTTGGCTTTGACTAGTGCTGGCAAACCACTTGCGGAGTCGAGAGCAGCGGCTCAAGAACTATTGGATACAGGCCGCTTCGCACTTGAAGGGCCCCTGACCCAGTCAATCGTGATGGGGATCACTGTGGTAGACGAAGAGACAGGTGTGGTTAATGCTTGCGAGATCTCTGACGGCGAGTTCTACAACCAGGATGATCCCGACACCAAGATCAGCGGGGGAATCTACACCCTTCAGTTCTCAACAAAGTTGGAGAAGATCGAAGGGCGCTGGAAAGTCGTTGATCAAACTCAGATCGACGTAGTGGAAGGAATTGGTGGATGCGCATCCTTCGATTTGTCGTCCTGATCGGCTTCGCAGCGGGGGCTTTGGCGACTGTGACAACTCCAGTCAGCGCACAGCTTGGCGATGACTGCACTCGCTGCCCGAAGGGCGGTGTGTCTGAGGACGGAAAGTCAGTGTTCGCCCAGATCGGCCGAGGAGGCACAGTCCTGGTTGGCGGAACGAATGATGGCTGCAGGTATTGGCCACTTGATGGCGGTTCCCCTGTTGATGAGACCGGTGAAGCTGGCGGCACCACCATCGACGGTGTACCCCACGTCTTGATCGGCTGGGACTGCAACAAAGACGGAATCCTGGATGGACAAGCCCTTGTACCTCTCGTCACTCCCGTCGATGTCGCCCGCCTAGCATTCGAACGAGTCGAAGAACTCCTCCCAACCCAAGACATCGTGATGATGCTGGACTACGGGGTGTCCCAGTCCTGGACTCCACTCGGTGTGGGTACCGGCGACAACTATTTCTCCTTCAACCCAATGAGCTGGGAACCAGTCTCAGCCACCGCCACCGTTGGCGCGATCACCGCCACCACTACGGCCACACCACTGCGAGTGGAGTGGGACACCGGCAACTTGAATGGATCCACTGGCAACGGGGACCTGCGGTATTGGACCTGTGAAGGACCCGGCGACACCAACTACTACGACAACCCCCAAGACACCTCGTGTAAGGCCTGGTACATGACCTCCAGTGCTGGGCAAACCGATTTGAACGGGGCACTGGACCGAGTGTCTCTCACCGCGACGGTGTATTGGCAAGTCACCTTCACTACCAATATCGGGTTCGCCAATCCGGGCTGGTTCGTGCACGACACCTTCACCCAGCGAGACAACATCCGCATCGTGGAAATCCAGTCAGTCATCATCGAATAGACAGAACCCAGATCGGCGGAACATGGCGACAACAACCAAAACAAGACAACCAGCGGCGGCACCGACAAAGGTCGCGCCAACCCAGGCCCGCAACATCAACCGCGGCTACCTCACCGGGGGTCTGCTCTTCCTGGCGTTGTCGGGGTTGATGGGTGGGCTGCTGTTGGGGCGGCGGGGGGAAACCCAAACCGTGTGGGTAGCGGGCAGTGAACTCGGCGCCCAACACGTCCTGGTCGCGTCTGATTTGGAGCCGTTGGTGGTGCCTTCTGATGTTGACCTCACCGGTATCGACACCAGCCAGTCCTTGGATGGTCGGGTGCTTCGAATCCCAACCCCAGCCGGAGCAGTGATCGCACCCACTGCCCTCTACCCTGTGGGCGACACTTTTGAGGCTGACGGGCGTTCCGAAGTCGGCATGCGTATCCCTGCTGGTCGTGCCCCCGCTGGCCTGCGGGTCGGTGATGAGGTGACGGTGGTGGAGATCCCCACAACCAGTCAAGACCCTGTCCTGCTTGAACTTGTTACCGGGACTGTCGTGTCAGTGTCACAGGAGAACGCGGATGAGTTCGCCTCCATGCTGATTGTCCTCGCGGTCGAGGAGTCCCAAGCGACCCAAGTGGCTCGAGCCGCAGCGTTGGATCGGGTTGCCCTTGTCGTGTCGGGGAGAAACTGAGATGACTCACATTGCGGTCCTCAGCCTGGGTAAAGCACCAGGAACCACCGTGCTCGCAGCTGCCATGACAGCGGAGGCCACCCACCGGGCAATGCCTGATCCGTTACTGGTGGAGTTGGATCCCACTGGTGGTGACCTGGCGGCTCGTTGGGGCATGAGTGTGAACCAGGGAACCCTGGCGGTCACAGCAGCCGCATCGGCGCATGGTGTCGCTGGAGCTGAGCACCTCAACAATGCTGCCCAGTCCGCTCCTTTTGGTGGCCGTGTTCTACTTGGCCCTCCTGGCGGTGACGCAGCCTCCATTGCGGCGGCTGAGCTTGGAGGCCGTTGGGGACTCGTACTCAGTGAGTGGGGGAGCCGTGAGGGTGGCGGCACCGTTGTTTGTGACGCTGGGCGTTGGTCACCACGACAGCCCGAAGCGAACCGGGTCCGTTCCGCGGGGACCGTGATCGCGTTGATTGGTGCTGATCTGGCTGGGGTTGATCGTGCCCGCCAAGACCTCCCAGCTTTGGCCCGCCTGATTGCGCCGGTGCCAGTGACCGGGCTGCTGGTTGGTGGTCCGTTCACTGAAACTGATGTGGCCACTGAACTGCGCCGCATCCTGATCGCAGGCACGGTGCCTTGGGATCAAACCACGGCGAGGGCTGTGTTGGATGGGAACTGGTCTAAGCGGGCTAGTCGTTCGGTCCTGGGTCGTCTCGCCAATGAGTTACTAGTCAACGCAGAAGCCACGAGCGTCCCGGAGGGTGTCTCATGAGAAGTCCACAACTATCGGTCCTACAAGCATCCCTCACCGCAGAACTGTTTGACCGTCGCCTGCGTTTCGCTAAGCAGGCCCGGATCGCTGGCCGGGAATTGTCGATTGAGGATGAGAAGGTTTGGGCGGGAGCCGAAATCGGGCGGATGCTCGCTGATCATCAACAAGACGCCACCCTGCACCCAGATGGCGTCCGCCTCTCCGATGAGCAAATGATGGCGATCCGATCCAAAGTCATGGATCAGACTTTTAACGCCGGGCGGCTCCTGCGGGAATTCCAATCCCAACCTAAAGCGTTGAATATGACGGTGACTGGTGCGGGCCCGACGTTTCATGAAATGCCCGGTGGGCACGTCATTATTGGTGACCCGGTAGCTGATGAGGACGATGACCTTTACCTGGACATGCAAGCCTTAGCTGGGGTGATGGGGGTACGCGAGGTTCGCTGGGACCCCAACCAGCCTGAGTTGGAACTCATGTTGGAAGACGGCTCCCGCCTCACCGCGCAGCGTTGGATCACGCCGGAGGGAACCTTTGTCACCATCCGGCGTCATACCCTCCCCAGAATCACCTTCAGCGAACTCCTGACACTTGGGTCTGTGACCCCTCGGATGGCGTCCTTCTTGGATGCCAGTGTGAAAGCCGGAATGCGGATCCTGGTCAGCGGCAATATGAATGCAGGCAAAACCGTGTTGCTGCGTGCCCTCGCCGCCTCGATACCGGATCTGAAACATATTGTGACGGTCGAGTCCCAAATGGAACTTCTCCTCCACAGGCACCCCGAAACCTACGGGCGTCGGATCACTCCGATGGAAGCAAGGCGATCCAACTCCGAGGGCGTCGGCGAAATCACTATGGAGTCCAACATTGAGCGGGCGCAACGCATGTCACCTGACTATGTGATTGTGGGTGAGGTTCGTGGCCCCGAAGTGAACGCTCTGATGAAAGCCATCCAGCAGGGTTACCCGGTCATGGCCACCCTGCACGCCAACTCTGCGGTTGACGCGATTCACAATATGGCCCAGTACTACGAGCAATACGCGCACGCTAACTACGGCTCAGCAGTCCGGCGTTGCGCTACCCATATTGATTTGTCGGTCTATGTTCGCAAACTCGACAACGGCCTCCGAGTGGTGGATCAGATCTCGCGTATCAGCGGAGCGGATGGGGAACAGGTCTTGGCTGAACCAGTGTGGCTGTCTCATGATGACCGGCCCGGCGTGCACAACACTGCCGGTGGCTTGGACATGGACTTCTACAAGAAGCTCCTGTCTGCTGGGTATGACGAGACTCTGCCCGACACCTTTGACCAAAGCTTCGAGCCATGATCGCGGGTGTAGGCATCGGCCTAGTGTTCGCTGCTGGGGCCATTTTGACTTTTGCTGGGTTGACAGCCACCACACCGGTCACTCCGCAGCGGGTTTCTCGCTACGCCAACATCGAAGCAGACAAACCCGCCAGTCGTTTCAAAGCCGGCCACGCGGTCATTGGACTAGTGACGGGTCTGGTGTTGTTGGTATTGACTCGCTGGCCAGTGCTGGCTGCGGCGGGGTTTGCTGCCGGATTCCTCCTACCTCGACTCTTGAGTGCTGGAGATGGTTCGGTGGCCGGGTTCGCCACCAAGACTGACGCCATTGCCACATGGCTTGAATCCTTACGTGACCTCATGTCCTCCGGACGCCTCATCGAAGGAGCACTAGTAGAAACCGCGTTGCGCTCAGCACCGGTGCTGCGTGAAGACCTGGCGGAGATGGTGCTTGAAGTAGAGCACGGTGTGCCGCTGCGTGAAGCCATGATCCGGCTCTCTGAACGCCTCGCCCACCCCATCTCCGATAAAGCAATCGCCGCCATCGTGCTAGCGCTGGATCGTGACGCCACCAAAATCACCGACGTCATCTCCGAACTCGCTTCGTCTGCTCGAGACCAAGCAATCGACATGGTCAAGGTGCACGCGGTACGCCAAAGTTCCCGAACCCAACTCCGCCTGGTCATTGCGGTGATGACCATCTTGTTGGTCTCTCTCATGGTGTTTTTCGGGGACTTCTTGACCTTCTATGACACAGCTGTTGGTCAAATGGTGTTAGCGGTTGCGTTGGTGTTCTTGGCCGCTTGTTTGTACTGGATCTACCGGATCTCCCAACTCGCCACTCCATCGCGCTTGATTCGGCCAGGGAGAGACACATGATCAACGGCATCACCACCGGCCTGATCGCAGGTATTGGCCTCATGCTTGTCCTGCACGGTCTGCGCCCAAGACCAGCCGCTCTCTCTGACGCGTTGGCTGGCTTGTATCGACCCGCCAACGAGTTTGAGACACTGGATCTGGATCTCACTATCCCGGGTGCAACCCGAACATCGAATCAGACCATTGCGTGGCTGATGAACCAGCCCCGCATTGCTTCACTGCTGCGCGGCATCAAACCAGATTTGGCGATCCTGGAACAATCCGAAGCCGATTATGTCGCCGCCGCCCTGGCCCGCATCGCGATCACCACCGGCATCGGACTCATCCTCAGTGTCCCAGCATTGGGTCTGCCGTTCCTGGTGCCGTTGTGGGCCGGAATCGCCTTCGCCATCGTGCTCCTCATTCAGCAGTACACCGATGTCCGCTCCCGGGCCACCAAGCGTCGTGAAGACCTCCTGGATGTGTTGAGCGCGTTCGTGGATTTCGTTGGCCTTGGTGTCTCCTTCCGACCCTTGGAGGGCTCCCTGTTTGGTGCGGCCCGCTCCGGACGTGGTTGGGCATTCCCCATGATTACCGCAGCCATGGAAGACGCCACCCGTACCAAGCAATCCCCAGTACAAGGACTCACCAACCTCGGTTCCAAGATCGGGTCACCAGAGTTAGAAGAACTCGGCATGTCACTGTCTTACGCCGGGACTGATGGAGCCAAGATTCGTGAATCGTTGCGAGCGCGTTCGCGTTCACTGCGCGAACGCATCCGAGCCAAAGCAGTCGCGGATGCGAACGCGGCGTCAGAGAAAATCACGCTGCCTCTCACCATGTTCGGAATGATCGCGTTCCTCGCGTTCCTGCTCATCCCTGCCGCGGCCACCCTGGCTGGAAGCTAAGTCACCTAACCAACAACCAACAGAAACCAACCAACAGAAACCAACAAGGAGAAAACACAATGTTGCACTATGAATTCGTTCAAGGCTGGATCCGTTCTCACGCACCAGATACTGAGCGTGGCGCGGGCCTAGTGGAATTCCTGATCATCGCTGCTGGCGTAGCAGTGGTAGCGATCGGGGTGGTCGCTATCTACACCAATGTGGTCACGGCCAAAGCCAACGACATCCAACTCAACTAACACCATCTGAGCTGAAGACTGTGTCGCCGCTTTGTTTGGGCCTCACCCATTGTGGGGGTCCGCCGTCACCCAACCGCGTCCGCTGACTCAACGAAGGGAGGGACAACCTGTGCAATCACCAACTGAATCTGTCAACAATCTGGTTGATGACTACGCGTCTGGGAACCGTTGGAGCAAATGGTTGCCACAACCAGTCAGTGTGATTCTGTCCAGCCTGGTGTTCGGGTGGCTGGCCGCAACCGCCTACCCGATCCTGGGCCAACCCGTCTCGTGGCCACTATGGCTTGGTCTTAGCGCAGTCTTGTGGACCGGAGCACTCATGGTCTACCTGGCAAGGACCCGATGAATACACGGCCACAACATTCACCGGCCACACCCGAGCGTGACGCGCCCGGCCAGTCGGTGGGGGAGAGAAGAGGGGAGCGGGGTGCTGGCCTGGTCAGTTTCCTGATTATCAGTGCGGTGTTTTGGACAACGATCTTCATGTCCGTACAGGTAGCGGTCTGGGGATTTGCCCACCATGTAGCGTCCTCCGCAGCCCGAGAAGCAGCCCAACGAGTAGCCACCCAAAACGGCACGGCGGGCGACGGCGACGCCTTCGCCAACCAATTCGTCACCAGTGCGGCCGGGAACTGGATCCAAGGACTCAACGTCACCTCCAGCCGTAGCGCGACCGAAGCCACAGTGCGGATCACCGGCACCGGCATCGAGCTGATACCAGTTCCGTTCTGGGATCTGAGGATTGATGTGGTGGCTACGGACCCGGTGGAAAGGTTCGTGCCAGCTAATGAATAACAATCTCAAGTTTCTAACGAGATTTCGGGGTCCCCACCGCGCTTGGTATAGGTATGCAAGCAAAGACCATCGTCGCCAAGATGCTCGAGACAGTGAGCGGGGTGACGCCAACATCGAATTCGTTATCTGGGGTAGCGCCCTGGTGCTCACCATCTTGTTGGGCCTCTACGCGTTCCGACTCTCCGCCGCACGGGGCGAGATCCAAGACTCAGCCCAAGCCGGTGCCCGCGCCGCCTCCCTTGCCCGCACACCAACAGAAGCCGCCAGTGTTGGCCAAGACGCCGCGTTGGGCTCCCTACCGGTCACAGAACCGATCTGCAGGACTGCTACCGCCAGCGTTGACACCAGCCAGTGGGCTGCGGGTTGGGTGCAAGTCACTGTGAGCTGCACCGTGGACTTCAGTGGTCTGAACCCGATCGCCGCCGGTACCCAGACCGTTGACTACACCTGGACTGAACCCGTGGACCAAGCACGAACCGGAGTACGCCCATGATGATGCTTCTCGCTGTTCGCCGACACGCGATCGAGTCTCATCGTGTCGCCAATCCTCGACACGGCGAGGCCGGTCAGGTCACGGTGATGATGCTGATCATGGCCCCCATCCTGATCTTCGGCTTCGTAGGCCTCCTGTGGGACGGCGGGCAGGCTGTCAACCATCGGGCCGAAGTAGAAGACGTCGCGTTTGGTGCCGCTCGAGTCGCCGCTAACCAAACCCAGTCCGGACCGACCGGACCGTCAATGGACCCCGCAGCTGCCGTCACGGCCGCGAACGCCTACATCAACCAATTCGACGCCATCACCGGCACCGTTTCGGTATCAGGCAACACCGTCACCGTCATAACTCAGGGGACCTATGACCCTGATTTCATGGCTGTGATTGGGGTTGGGGCCTGGACCTTCACCGCCACCCACACCGCGGAAACCCAGGTCGGCGTCACCGCGAAGGACAACTAAGGACTGTGATGAGACACCTACGCACTATCGCCATCTTCGGAGCCTCCCTCACCGCTGCTGTCGTGCTGGTGATAGGTGTGCCGTGGTTCCTGGCCACCAGCATTGGTTGGCCCCTCCCCAACACTGTTCCCAGTCTGGGGCAGATTGGTGACGTGCTGGGTCGTGGCGGGGCCAGCGACGAAACGGTGATGAAAACCTTCGCGGTGATTGCCTGGCTTGCCTGGGCTCACGTGGTGTGGATCTTCACTGCTGAACTCCTCGCAGCGTTACGCCACTCTGTTCCGAACATTGCCCGCTCCACAGCACTCACGCATCGCATGGTCCGCCCCATTGTCAACGGGCTCATCTTCACCTCCACCACCCTTGGAGTTGTTGCTAATCCGCTCGCCGCCATGGCCACCACAGACGCGCCAAGCGTCTCGATGGATGTCGGGCTAGCGAACTATGTCGCCAACCTCGCCACGGCGGAAGCCACCCCCAACACTGCTCACACCCTCACCTATGACATCGACACCATCCAAACTATTGAGGGCATGGATTTCAACGAAACCGACACCCCCGCTGTGGCTGAACTTGTGCCCTATCAGGTTCGCAAAGGCGACAATTTGTGGGACCTGGCTGAGCACCACTTGGGGGATCCGTTCCGCTGGCGTGAATTGTGGGACGAATCCAACGAGTTGGACCAGCTCGTTGGGACTATGAAAGACCCGAATCTGATTTACCCGGACTGGATCATCCTGTTTCCCGCTGATGCAGTGAATCTGCCTGCTGCTGACCCGGTACTAGTGGAAGCAGTCCTCGGCACCCCCGTACCCGCAGTTGTTGAAGTTGCTCCGGAGCCTGTGCCGGCCCCCGAACCAATCCCGGAACCAGTGCAAGAAACTCTGCCACCAGTCACAGTTCCTGCCCCTGTTGTTGTACCGGAAACTGTTCCCGCACCAGTAGCCACTACCGCTGAGGTCACAACCACAATTGACACCACCCGCACTGCGCTGGCTTTTGGTGGTGTAGTGGCTGCGGCTGGTGTGTTGGCTGCGTTGTGGCGTCGCCGCCGTCACCGTGCCGCCGAGTTGGAACCAGGGACCGTGCCTGAAGAACTCGACCCCGAGGACTCTGACACTGAGGCTGCACTACGCGAAACTGCATCTTCGACTTTGGATACTGAATGGGTGTGGGCCGCACTCGCCGATATTGCGGTAGAGGAGCCGATCGGAGCCCGTCCGATCCTGGCGGAGGTCACCGACACCACCATGGACCTGGCGTTCACCGGACCAGCGGTACCTGCTGAGGGCTCGTCGTGGGTCGCTAACCCTGACACGGGTAATGAGATGTGGACCATGGCCCGCTCCACCCCAGCAGAAGAACTCGCGGACCCCTCCGATGGGGTCGTGTACACGATGGTGGAAATTGGTGAAGGGTATTTGGTTGATTTAGAAGCGGCTGGAGTCTTGAGTCTGGAAGGCCCCACCAGCGTCAGCCAAGCCCTGGTCCGTTCCCTCATCCACCAGTTGGCCTATAGCCCACTGGCTCCTCGTCTTGATGTTCGTGTCGCCACCCCCATTGCTGGCACCACCGGGCTTGGCTGCAAAACCGAGGATGACCTTGGGGTGTTGGTGGGGGAGATCACTGACTGGTTAGACAGTGTCAGTGACCTGATCGCCACAAGCGAGGCGGGACACGGTTCGTCGTTCGCCCGTCGTAGTAACCCGACGGATGCACAAGATGTGATCCCGATGATCGTTATCGCCAACGGCGCGGAGTTCGTTGCCTATCCCGAGGTGATCGCCAAGGCGAAAGATCCGGCCTATCCGCTGGCTTTGGTGTTGTTGGGTGAAGGGGTCGATACCAGCTACCGGTTGGAGCAGGCCGCAGCCGATGAGATTGCGATCCTATGGCCCTGGAAGCTGCAGATGCATCCCAACCAGTTGAGTGTGGATGAGGCTGAGCGGATCTCCCAGTTGTTGGAGTCAGCCACAACTACGCCCGCTATACCGTTGGATGGCTCCACCCTGATGCCTGTACCGGGGGTGGTGAGTGTTGGTACTGAACCCGAGGTTGCGGCGTCGAATGGTGTGTCGTCCTCGATCAGTGATCCCGGCATGAACGGTCACGGCGAAGTGTCCGAAACGATGGTTTGGAGTAGTGACACCCACGTGGGTGAAGCCTTAGCTGGGTCGGTGAACGGGTCACAGGCGTGCAGCAACGATGCTGGCATTGAACTGTCGGTGTCCCAAGACAGTGTTGAGTCGGGCACCCAAACTCAGCCGGTGTCTGTACTGGAAGAAGACATGTCCCACAACGATTCGGGTGAGTCCCCAGCCGCTGAGATCCCAGCTGTGGTGGTGGGGGAGGACTCTGAACAAGATTCTGAGCCAGTCACACAAACGGTGACTGGGGGTGCTGCTGAGCCTGTTGCCGAGGAAGCCAACAGTCCTGTGGTTGACATTGCCGCTGGCGACTCATCACTAGTCCCCCTGCACCCCGATGACGCTGATGATCTTGATGAGAGTTCCATTGTTGACTCAGACCTCGACCCAGACCGTGACCCAGACCGTGACCCTGAAGGTGCCCTATCTGTACCCCAAGACACCACCGGCACCGGCGATGACGGCACCGGCACCGGCGATGATGACACCAAGCTGACCAATGACGCAGCCGAGGGGGTTGATGATGGCAGCAATCTCCGGCTGAATCTGTTGGGTGACATCTCCATGCTGGACGTACAAGGGGAAGCCCTCACCCCACAACAGCTGTCTGCGGTCACCATCTTGAAGGTGCGTGGGACCCTGACTAAGGAAGCATTCATTCATGACTTGTGGGGAGGTCGAGCAACCACAGACTCCCGCTTCTCCGGGGTCTTAACGGAGCTGCGGACACGCCTTGGACGACATCGGGTACCGGAATCCCAAGATGGCCGCTACTACCTGGAGGGTGTGACCACGGACTTGGATGAGTTCGATGACCTGGTTATCAAAGCAGCGGTCGCGGAGACTGCGGGGGCGAAGATCGCCTTGTTGGGTCAAGCGCTTGGTCTGGTGACGGGTGAGCCGTTGGGTCGGTCTTCGAAGAAGAGTTGGGAATGGTTGGATGCTGATCATGTCCTTGGGACCAGGGTTGATAGTTCGATCCTTAAAGCGGCCCAAGACCTCATTGACGTGCACATCGAGTTACAAGATTGGCCCGGAGTACTCAAGGCTGCGGGGGTTGGGAATCATGCCAGTCCGTTGAACAAGGCCATGGTCATGGCACTCGTTCGGGCTCATAAGGAGATGGGTAATATTGGGATGGCTGAACGGGTGGTTCGGGCCTGGGAGATGTCGATTTCGCAGCTTGGTGTCGGTGATCCTGATGACGCACCCCGCTTATTGTTGGCACCAGCCTGAGCAATCAAATGCGATTGCACCCAACGCTCAACACTCGTGCCTAAAGCGTGCCTATTTGCCTGCTCCTCCGAACGGCCAAGTGGCTAGTATTGTCAATTAGCAGTGGGGAACAAGCCGTGCCTACAACGTGCCTAAAGACGTTGATCCAGCGAACATTCTGAGAGGCGGATCCAATGGTAAGTCAACAGAACCCCTTCACGCCGGGTTGGGGAACACAGCCGCCAGTGGTGGTAGGCCGCCAAGAGCTTCTATCCAAGGTGGGTGACGTCTATGCCAACCCTGGGTGGAGCCGCTACTCCAACCTGTCCCTCATCGCGCGCCGCGGTATCGGAAAGACAGTGTTGCTGAGCGAATTTCATCACCTCGCCACCGACGAGGGGTGGCTAGTGATCACCGATTCTGCTGGCCGCACGACAGGTTCGTTCGTGGATCGCATAGCCGCTTCACTGAACGAGTTTGTTGCCTCCCGCAAACCGCAGCCAGGCCGTCGTCTTACGGGTGGTTCTGCTAGTGCACTTGGCTTCTCGTTCGGACTTGATGCCGCGCTCGAAGATACCGGTGATCAATCGTTGGATCTGCGGAGGAGTCTTGACGAAGTCATGGGCATGGGACCTGACCGACCGGCCGGGATTTTGATGACGGTGGATGAGGTGCACAAGGCAACCGAGGCGGACATCAACGATTTCGGCAATGTCGTGCAACTTCTACAGAACGAGGGTCAGCCAGTAGCGGTGGCGTTGGCGGGTCTGCCAGTTAAAGAAGGTAAGGAACCAACGTTCTTGGCTCGCTGCAAGGCCATTCGTATGCTGGACCTTGCTGATACAGACATTGAACTGGGTTTGATTCACACTGCCGGTGTGGCTGGTCTGACCTTTGACCGCGAAGCCTTGGATATGGGGGTGCAAGCCGCAGCCGGACACCCGTTCATGATGCAGCTGGTTGGTTGGCATGCTTGTGAACTGGTTCTGGGTCGCGGCGGTGACGTCGTTGCCACTGAGGATGTGTTCGCCACGTTGGATGAGGCACGTGATGAATTCAAACAAGCCGTATTGAAAAGCATCGGTGTGGGACTATCGAAAATCGCTCGGGTGGTACTGGCCGCGATGGCCATTGATTCTGGTCCGTCAGAGGTCAAGGCGTTACAGCACCGTCTTGGCAGGGATCCTCAGACTGTGAACCGGTATCTCACGCGCTTAGCGAAGGCTGAGTTGGTTCATCGAGTCGGGCGTGGGGTCTATGACTTCACGGTTCCCGGTCACCGAGCCGAGATGCGCGGTAGTGAGGAGTATCAGGTGTTCCAGGACATCGAAGCGGAACGGGTCGCCCGGGTCAAGAATCGACCCAGCCCAAGCCGTGGCTTGGAACGCTGAACCATGAGCGACACAGTGACAACATCTAAGGAGTCTGCGCGGCCTAGGGCGAATCCGTTCCGTCCGGGTTTTGGTCACCGACTCGATGTTGTGGCTGGTCGCAAGGAAATCCTCGCCGTCACCAAGGAATCCTTCGCTAATCCTGATTGGGGTTTGTTCCCCAACATTGCGCTCATCGCCTGGCCCGGTACAGGCAAGACGGTGATGCTATGCGAGATGGGAGATCTCGCCAGAGAAGCTGGGTGGCTGGTCATTGATGACTCTGTAAGTTTCAAAGAGCCTTTCGCTGACCGGGTTGGGGCCTGGATCGAGGAGTCTTGGCCAGCCTCAGCTGGCCCCATAAATCAGCTTGGTGACCAGCCATGTCGTCTCGGCCGGGCAGTAGAGACAGTCATGGGACAACCAGACGCGCCCGCAGGGATATTGATAACTGTTGATGAGATTCATGCAGCATCACCCGATGACCTCAAAGTGTTCGAGGCTCCGGTGCAGCGACTGCAAGGGAATGGTTTCCCGATCTGTGTGGTGGTGGCTGGCATCCCGGCGCGACTCGAGGCTGGCGCATTCGGGTCCTATGAGCATTTTGACGTGTCAATCTTGACTGATTCAGAGATCGAATTGGGTCTCATCCAGACCGCTGCTGTGGCCGGGTTCTCCTTCACTGATCACGCCTTAGCTATGGCGGTGGAAGCCAGTGGCGGGTATGCCTACATGATGCAACTAGTGGGCTGGCATGCCTGCGAGGAAACCAGTAAGAGAGACAGTCAACTCATTACTGACACCAATATTGTCGGCAGCGTGGTTGGGGCGCGTCGACAATTGTGGGGTTCATCGCTGCGCTCTGTCAGTGACATGCTGAGCGAACCCGAAGAATGGCTGCTGGCGGCAATGGCGATTGATGTTGGTCCGTCTGAGGTTGAGGTCTTGGGTTACCGATTGAACCGCTCTGAGACGCAGGTGACCCAGTGTTGTGAGAATCTGATTTCTGAGGGCCTGATCTGTCGTGTCGGGGACGGGGTCGTTGATTTCGTGATTGCCGGGCATCGTGCGGGGGTACGCGGTGATGGGCAATACCAGGCCCTGCAGGCCCGGTCAGCCAAACGCAGGAAAGCTATGGGGCAAGGGAGGCGACGGTGAACACTGAACCCGACATACACGCTCGGTCGGCTCCCGCCACGGCTAGGGACTGTGAGGGTTTGGTGGCGGAGGGGGTTGATATCAACCAGATCGTTGCCTACAACCTTGCCGAGGCCCGCAGACGGCGGGGTTGGACCCAAACCCAAACCGCGGCCCGCCTCGAAACTGTGCTGGGTCGCAGGATGAGCCAGGCAACAATGTCGGCTTTGGAACGCACCTATGACGGGCCAGCAAGCCGCCGACGTGAGTTCGATGCCCAGGCCTTGGGGGCGTTCTCAAAAGTGTTCGGGGTGCCGATCGTGTTTTTCTTTCTCCCACCCCCAGGAGATCAGCGTCGCATGGCGGGTGTCCCGTATCGGGTGGATGAGTTGGCGACGTTGGTGATGGGCACCGAGCATCAACAAGACATGCTTCATGAGCGCCTACGCCAGATCGGGGTAGCGGACCCCAGACCAGATGACGAACTCATTGCCCTACATACCGGCCGAGATTTGGATGAAGTGAAACGTTGGCGGCAAATCACCCGCCAGCGGTTGTATGTGCTGGTTGAAGAACACGCAGACACCTTCGACCGTGCTGTCGGGGTGATCGCAGAGGGCTTTGATGCTCTTCGTCGTGCCAGCATTGCCGGGTACCTGGAAGAACGATCCGACGATTCCTAGGACTGGTAGTGGGGGAGTGCCCGAATTCGTGAGGAACCGGGACGCCTTCCCAGCCTTGGGGTTTATGACAAAGCAAGCGGGAGCTGCTCAAAGTAAGGTCTCCGGACACAGCACGGTGAAGCCAAAGTCAAGAGTTACAGGAGTCCACAGAATGCCTGAAGACCACCCACTCTCGCGATACCGGTCGTCTTCTGGACGTTTCGAACCGGTCTGGACCCTGGAGATTCAAACGGTGCCTGAGGACGTTGACAGGATTCTTGATGCCGTCACTGAGGTCTATCCGCTTCGGTACGGGACCTATGAGCGCAACGCGAGCGTCTCTGGTGTAGGAATGGAAACAGCTCGGCCTCCTGCGGGTTCAACCACTGCAACCCACGTGGAGGGTTTTGCGCCGGGATCGATCGAGACTTACCCCGTCGTAGAGGTCAAAATCACGATCGAACGAGACCTTGAGACTCTTAGTCTTGTGATGGATGCCATCTTGTATGTGCACCACTATGAGGAGCCAGTGATCTTCGTGCGCGAAGACTGGGTGAGCCGCTCTGCTTATGACCCCAATAACGACAATCCTAATCGCTGGTGGAACAACGGACGCGGCCTCCCTGGCAGGATTAGTTCGCTAACCGACTAGGCCCCGAATCGAGTCAGGCGACAGCCTTGCCCTAGCCAACGGCATCCGGTTGGACCCAGGATGTTCGACACTCAGGGCACACGTCACAGGCCTCAGCCCGTCTACTTGGTGTACTGGCTGGTGATCCATGGTTGCCACATGACTATGACTGCGTCCGGGAGCACAAGGTCGTCCCATGCTTGAAGGAGTAGGACAGGGTTGATGTAGGTTTCGACGTCTTCGGTGGTTCCTTCGGTCAGGACGATCTCATAGACGAACCGTCGATCTCCGGGATCTTGGAGGTCCCTGGTGATACCGCCGCTAGGGGACCAATCCAACCGAAGGGGCAACACGATCTGGCCGTCAGGCCCGGTATAGGGAATATCACCGAAGCCGTCAGGGATCGGGGCGGTACGCCACCGGGCTGGGGTGCGTAGCATCTGCCCGCCGAGGTTTCGGTTTGGGCACCGCACTCATGACTCCCAGCTTAGAACGCCGGTCCTGCCCAGGACATGAGAACTGTTCAAGATTCTTGACGAGATTTTGGGGTACCCAACGCGCTTGGTATAGGTATGGACCAACAATCCACACCAACAACAAGTCACCGTGTTCCGGTCCTGAGCGCCGGAATAGGCGCGAATGGTTCTGATGGTGTCTTGTTCCGGAGTGAACTCCTGGAACTGTGGGCTGAGCATGGCCACGCCGGGGTCCTCGCTGATCTGGCTGACCCGACCGGGTGGCCACCCAATGTCGCCGTCATTGCCGAATCGTTGTACAGCGTCAGCACTTCATGGCTAGTTGGAGCATCAGTGCTCAAAGCCAAAGGAGCGGCCGGTGATTTGCTGTTCGCCATTAGCAATGACCTCACCAACCCGAACTTCACCAACCCAGCAGTCAAAGCGAAACCAGGCTGGGGGAGTGGGCAATGACAAGGCGGGAAGACTTCCTGGCCACTCAAGTCAACATCGGGCCTATGGGCGAGCACGCCACTACCACACTGTCGCCAACAATGGTGTTCTGGAATGACCGTATGCAAAGCTTCGCCATGCACGGCCCGGTCTGGACTAATGACCCAGACACCGAGATCAATATTGGTGACCAGTTCGTCCAATGCCCGACCTTTGACTCCCTGATTGGTTCTCTGGCTCAACGAGGCTTGCGGCTGGGCGATGATCAGTCCATGGTCAACCTGATAGATCTCAATGCTCAGGTGGAGGAACGCTTTGGTGTTACAGAAGTCGTTGGTTGGACCTCACCTCGCTGCCCTCGGGTTGGCTTGTTAACACCGGGTGGCGGCTGGGCGGAACTGCGGCCCGCTGTGGTTCATCCCAGTCGTTGGATCACCTGGGGCGACAAATCGCAGAACAGTCTTGACACCGCCCAACACATTCTGGATCGTTGTGTTGGACCAGCACGTGGAGCATCAACCGATGCGTATCACTTGATGATCTCAGTGCTGGCAGACAAAGGGCCGCAGTGGTCCATGACCGCGCAAGCAGTCGCTGATTGGGCTCTGGATGGGGAAACCCCAACCACCACCCTGAGCCAGCAACGGGTGCAGACCGTCAAAAACAACGTCTTGGATCTTGAACAAGGACGAAACCCGCCACCGGTCCGCAAAGGAATCGAACGTGACTAACATTCGACAATATGCGTCTACATGCGTTAGAATACTGTTATGAGTGACGTGATGATGTATGCTCGGCTGGCTCGGGCGGTCACGGTGACGACTGGCCACCAAGCCCAGAACGCGGTTGGCCGCGCCGAAGTGATTCAAGTAGCGGAGCAGAGTTGGCTGGTTCGAGTCGTGCCGACTGGTGGGGGTGTGCCCCAAAGGTTCGTGGTTCCCAAAGCGAGTGGCGGGGTGTGGTTGATGCCGCCACAGATGGGGTTGTTGGAAACCTTTGAGTTGCATGGTGGGCGTCTTAGGACCAAGCCGATTGCTGGTACCGGCGGCGACGATGCCACCGTAGGAAACGGGTCTGACCGGTGAGTTTGATGAACACTGCGGCCCCAATCCAGATGGCCAGTCCACCCAGGAAGTATTCCTCTCCTTGGGCTGCGGTGACGGGGTTTTCTGACAGGGTCGCCAGGCCACCAAACAGAACGAAGATTCGGCCGAGCCAGCGAAGGGCACGTGAGTACAAGACCGCGATAACGATCACCAGGACTGTTCGCACGAGTAGTTCCACCATGACAAGTTCCGCCTTCGGTTTGGGTACAGGAATGACCTTAAACAACCCCTATGACATCCAACATCAACAGATGGTCAGCAACAACGGCTAAGGACTACGGAAGAAGGAACGGGCAATGACCACAACAACCCAAGACAGGGAGCCGCTGTTTCCTTGGCGACAAGCCGTACTCCCACCCACACGTTTGGGCCGTATCCGTGTTGGCCCGGTCGTGATCGACGGATCGTTTGTATTGCTGGTGGCTGGGATTGTGGCTTGCGGACTGTTCCTGATCCCTGGTTCCACGCCAGCTGATTTGGGGTGGAATATTGCCATTGTCTCAGTCCTAGTTGCTTTACCGCTCTTGGGCTTGCTGCATGAGTTGGGTCACATCGTTGCGGCCCGCCTGTTCGGCTATGAGATCCATTCCCTACGGTTCTCCTTCTGGACCCTGGGGGTTGATTGGGGACGGGACAGCCAAGACGTGGACTGTTCTCATCTGGTGTGGATTTGTTTGGCTGGGCCAGGAACCGACCTAGCAATAGCCATCACCGCAATAAGCATGTTCGTGTTCACCGATGTGTGGCATCCGATCTGGCCAGGCGTGATCCTCATGGCCACCCTGTCCGGGGTTGGTAATGCTTGGCCGTGGCTGAAACCCGGCAAAGAAATGAGTAATCCGCATCCAGTTGTCGGGGCCGGGCAACCCTCTGATGGTTATTGGGCCCGAGCGGCGTGGCGCTATGCGAGGAACCCGTCATGATCCCCACTACCGGACAGTCAGGTGAGGCAATGACTATCGAAACCAAGATAACCCGTGGCGGGATCCGGGTGGGGTTCGGAACTGACGACACTGATTTCTTGTTCGAGCCGTGGGCCACCCCAATCAGTAATGTGCTGCTGGTTGGGGATCCGGCTTCGGGTAAGACGCTGATGGCTCAGACCCTGCTTCTGGGTCATCTCCTTGGTGGTGGTAGGGGAGTGGTGATTGACCCCAAAGGCATCTACGGGGGATTGGCTCGTTGCTGTGATTCGATCCGTATTGATGCCACGTCCAACGAGTTCTGCGAACTTGGCTTGGGGGCGTCAATCAACCAGGTTCGCCCCGACCGTGACAGTGCGCCTCGCCTGGTGGTGTTCACTGGGTTTGGTTATGGCTACTACCGGGACGTGGTGGCGCTAATGGAACAAGCAATCGGCTTTGGCCGACAGTTCCTTGCCACTGATGGTGGGATGCTGATTGTTGATGAGGCGTCCCGACTGCTCACCGACCAGGACGGACGCAATCAGGGGTCATTGTCGGAGTCGGCTTTGGCTGAGGTCTCACCCAAGATTTGCCATCTTGTGTTGACCCACGGGTATGAGGAGTTGCAGCAACCGGGGGAGCGTCGCTTCGAAATGCTTGACCGGCTGGACACAATGTTTGGTTCCAGGGTTTGGATGGTGCGACGGGGTCGGGCAATGCAGTGGCCCGGCGGATTCACCGGTGGTTATGACAAGGCCAGGGCGCTGATGGCTTCGCCAATGGGACACAGAATCTGGCTAGCGGGCGGCAACGCGGTGCAGGACTGGCCACCTGGATTCAGGAAACCGGTGACGGAGATGGAAACAGATTTCTTGTGTGGGCTGAATTGTGCGGTCTGGATGACCACCGGATCGGCTGGTCACATTATTGGGGTCGACCCGGGAAGAAGCATGCAATGAGCCACCGCGATGAACAAACCGAAGATGTTTGGGTGTGTGACGCGACATGGCCAATCAATCCCCGGCCAACGCGCAGGACGGGGTCGAGACGGAGACAGTCGGTGGTAACAACGGTTGGTCGGTGTGGGTCTGCCAGTGACTATTTTCAGGATGCTCGTGGGCGTTGGCTGCGGATCTGTTTGAAGCATCATTGGGCGTTGAAGGAGCTACAAGAAATCAGGCTCCGTCCGGTTGCTGTTGATGATCTGGATGATGACGGCGGGACGTTCTGGCGATTCCAGACAGACGAGTGGAGCCGGATACATGGTGATGATGCTGTGGCAGAAGCCGAGCGTGTGATTGCCGTATTCGATTCGACGCCACGAACTGAACGAACTGAACAGCTTCGCTCCCGGGCAACAACCGCTCACTATGTGCTCGTGCGTAAACGACGGAAGGACCTGGGTCCTGAGTTCTGGGAGGCCGAGGTGCGTCGCCTTGTTGAGGAACACGGGGCAGATGTCGTGCGGGCCGACATCGTCCGAATCCTGAATGGGCGACAGCCGAAACTCTTAGCCCAGGGCGCAGACCCGCAGCATTGGATGCAAATAGCAGTTCTGAGCACCCAGGTCCTCAACGAGCTGGACTAGAGCTTGGATGGGCGACGAATCCACCCCGGGCAAACTCGTGGTCGCCGTCCAGGGGTTCGGGGAACATTCGAACAGGATCCAGCGGTAAGGGCTCATTGGCACTTGGTTGAGGTAGGTGAGCGGGGTCGGCTTGGAGACGCGTTCGGGCCCAAAGCTCGAAACGGCCGGGTTCACCCATTGGTGAAGCGTTCACACTGGACTCTCGTCAGCCGTGGCTTCACTGTTGTCTTCAGTGTTGGCGAAGTTGTCGAGGCCGAGGTAGTTGGCTGAGTTGGTGCGGAACACGGTGCCGGGGCGGATGTAGCCATGCGTTGTTTCCATCGACTTATGCCCAGCCTGATACATCAGAGCCCGGTCGGGGGCACCGTTGCGGGCTGCTTCGGTCAGGTGCCCGGCCCGGACACTGTGACCCGAGATCCGATCCGGCGGTATCCCAACCTTCACGCAAGCTTGTTTGAGAAGTAGAGAAAACGATTGAGGAGACAGAGCCTGAGTGCCGACCTTGTCCCAACGTCGCACCCGACGAAAGACTGGTCCTTCAGTAATCTCGGCGGCGGTGAGCCAGGCGTCGATCCCTGCGACGGGGCACAGGGCCGAGTCGGGGATGGCGGGGATGCCGGTGTCTCGGCCTTGGCCTTCTTGGTCGTCTTTGGTGCGCATCAGTTGCACCAAATAGCCTTCGGTGGAACGGACCAGCTGCTCACGAGTTAGTGACACGAGTTCGGAGCGTCGGAAGGCTCCGGCGAAGCCGAACAGGATGATGGCCCGGTCGCGTAGACCTCGCATGGTGTCCAGGTCGAGGCCATCGATGATTTGTGAGATCTGTTCGGTAGACAGAGCATCGGCTTTGTCGGGTCTGCGTCCGTGGGTGCGGCGGATTCCGGCCATGAGTTCTTTGACTCGAGTATGGCCAACTGGGGATTCGTGTCCGGAGGTTTCATGTACCCATTTGATGGCGGAGAGGCGTCGTTCTAGGGTCGGGACGGCCCAGTCTGCGGCGTTGTCGTCTTCGGTCAATGCCGACAGGTAGAGGTAGATGGTTTCTGGTTCCGCTGGTAGCGGGGTAAGGCCAACGAATTCGCACCATTCAACGAAGTGGGTGAAGTCGGATTCATAGGCTTTGCGGGTCAGGGTGCCGTGGCGGTTGGCTTCTAGTTCTGCGGCGTTGGCTATCAGGGCTTCTAGCTCGGCGATCCGGGCCGGGTCGGTAAGGGAAAGCGTTGGGCTGACCAGCGCGGTTTCAGTGTCTGGTTGTGCTGGGTCTGCCATAGCCCAAAACCTAGTTGGGCCTGGTGACATTTTCGGGGTCTACTAGCGATAAGCCCCTTTATGGATAGTAGAAAACCAGTTCGGAAATGGAGCCGTTTCTAGCGATCGATAAAGGAATGTTATCGGACGTCAGAACCTTGGTGTAACCGTCGGGATCCGCTGTCTCAGACAGCCTTGCCATCACAGTTGTCCTTGGTTGCGACATGAACTGAGTACGGGTGAGGCAACCGCTATCACCCGAACAAAAAGGAAGTTGCAATGCTCAACGAATTTATCATGGCAGGACTAGACGGCCCCGAGGCTGGCCTGATCCGAGCCCTCATCGGTTTGGCAGCAGAAATATGGGCAGCGACAGTCGTGATATCGGCGTGCTGCCTCTTTTACGTCGCCCTCGCGTGGCTCCATGCGGTGATGCCGAAACGTAACCGCTGGTAGCCCTGAAATCTGGGGTGCGAGGCCAGTAGGTGGCCTCGCACCCCAGGTCCAGTACCAGAGTGAGCTGCTCGGCCGGTCATGTGGGTGATCCAACGTAGCTACCTACCCTTGGGCACATGAGTCCCAAAGGTGACACCAACAAACGCTACGAAATCCACGGAGACAGCCTCACCACACTGCGAACAGCGTTCACCGAAATTGTGATGCCCGAACACCGACATAGTGAGGCAGCCGCCATCATCAGTGAGGTACTGACAGCGAATGCCGTTCAGGAGTTTCACTGGTACAAGACACCCGGCACCGCCGAATTGGCCTGCTACTGGGACCAGGCACCACAGAATCTTCTTTGGATCACTGCCACCGAAGTACACATCCCGAGCGACGAGACAAAGGTCAAGCGACCGACACGCTCCATCAACTGGGACAAGCAGAACGGTGCTTACGTTGGTTGGCTATTGCCCGGCGCTGAACGAGGCGCCGGGGGTGGAAAGCGGGCCAGAGAGATCACAACCGTGCTCTGTCCAGAAACGTTCATCGGGCAACCATCCGGCTCAGTTTGCCCTGACTGCGATGTAGTCCACCAAGCGGAGGCAGTTACTCCATCAACCGCAGAAACCATTGATCACGAACTCCTTCAGCAGTTGGCCACCCAGACCAAGAACCGGTTGTCGGACCTGTTCGAGTGCGATGTACCTCACCAAACGGGGATCTATGCCCTATGGCATGGAGAGAAACTTCTCTACGTTGGCATCTCGGTGAAAGACCCCGCCGACACCACCAACCCGCAAGCCGCTGGAGTGGCAGGCCGACTCAACACCTACCGCAAATCGCCGATCACCAGCAACTTCACGCTGGCGGTGGCACTTCGCTACATCCTTCCCACTCTCACCACCGCGGAGCTAGCAGCCTTTGGCACAGGCGAGTTGGAATCACGAGACCTTGAGACTCGAACAAAGGCCTGGGTTCATGAGAATGTCGAGTTCTCCGTTGTTGCCGCCAAACCTGCAGATGCACGTTTGGCCGAGCGGTTAGCGTTCGCGTCTGGTCTCCCCGGTAGCGGTCGACCGATGCTCAATCGGTGACCCGGTTCGTGTCTGTCAAGTATTGGATGAGATCAGCCGCCAGTTCATCGCGCCGACCACCGTCGAATAGGGGTCGGGGGTTGAGGAACAGGTGGCCGGAAAGTCCCGATAAGACTTTTCCCGACCTGGCCAGGTCCGACGATCAGAGGGTCCAAAGGCCAATGGGCTACTGGCTGTGCCGCAATCGGGGGTGAGCGTTACAAAGGCGAGGACACGGCATGCGTTACATAATCGAGCTGGGGAAGCAGCTCATCACGGCGGTGTAAAGCAAACGATCGTTCATGACACACCACTTCCGCACTGTCGAGGGGGAACGGGCCGCTTCTCCCCGGTCTAGAGATCGACGAGCAGTTCCTCCTTAGCGGGACTTTCCGCGCAGATGTTGGTACCACAGAACTAGGGCTTCTGGTAGATGATTGAGCCTTCTTATCTGGAGGTTGTTCATGTTGGTTTCGAGTCCTAGTCAGGCCGAGTACATGGCCCGAATTCGGTGTGTGGATCGGGAGCGTTGTCTGGTTGTTCCGGTTGATGTTGGCAAGCGATCCGCGATGGCGTTGGTGGCTGATCATTGCCATGAGGTGGTGGTTGATCCGTTCACGTTCGATCTGAATGAAACCGGTGTCTTGGAGTTGTTGGCCAAAGCCGATTCGTTTGCTGAGTTCGTGGGTGCAGGCAGCGTCCGGTTCGGCATCGAGTCGGCTGGTCACTATCACCGTGGTCTGGTTACCAGGCTCGACACGGCCGGCCGAGATGTGGTCGAGTTGAACCCGGCGATCGTGAAAGACGCTCGAGGGCGCATTGGTGCGAGACGTGTCAAGACCGATGTTCAGGATTGCCTCGCCATGGCTGAAGTGCTAATTGATGGGCTGGGTCACACCCCAACGCAGCGGTCGTTGGCGATGTCGACCCAGGCGGCGTGGGTTGGGCAACGCCGCCGAAAGGTCGAAGCCCGCGGCGTGCTTGTTCGCCAACTACACGCCCAGGTCGATCTTGCGTTCCCGCACCTCACTGACTGTTACAGCCACGGGTTGGATATGGCATCGCTGCGGGTCATCATGGCCCACATATGTGACCCGGCCCGAGTGATCCGACTCGGACCCGAACGACTCCGTGAGTATGTGACCAAACGCGGGGTGCGGATGTGGACGCTCAAGGCGGCCCAAGTCGTTGAGGCCGCCCGGTTGGCGCTCGCAGTTCCTGAGGGTCAACGTCAAGCCGCTCAGGAGTTCGTGGCCCGAGACATGGCGTTGTTGGAGATGATCGAGGCTGAACTCTCCGAGTGCGACCGCCGACTGGCTCAAGTCATGGCGGACACTCCAGCAGGCGTGCTCGTCTCGATTCCCGGCGTCGGCGTGACCGCAGCTTCCTATTAGGGGTGTTGGTAAGGTTCGTGTCACCAGAGGCAAACGAGAGGCATAACCGCAGGTCAGAGTGTTGTAGCATTCAGTCGACAACCCATCCGTTTGTGGCCAATTTCTGCCTTCGGGAATCGCGTAATCCCTGGTCACAGTCCTGCGACTTAGCGGTTTGCCTCTGGTGACATACTTCTTACCAACACCCCGACCCGTGGGGAGCAGTTCAACGAGCTGCCTCGATCCTTGCTCGCGCTGATTCTCGGCTCCGGCTCAGTCAGCCCCGGAACGCCAAAATTGATTTGCTTGGCAAAGCCTGGGTGTCGGGAAGTAAGCACAACTTCCGCCTAGGAAGCGGGACGAGGCACGTGGAGGTGGGAAGTCTGGACAGAGAGTCGGCGGTCTACGCGATCGACGAACAGTCATCACGCCTTGATGACGCCTTGGAACTCGCGTCGTACATGGAGACCCCGAGTACTGGCTCTGCCATCGTAGGTGGCTGGTCGGCCGTTGAAGGACTGCTAATCCGGGCTGGAGAAGGCTCCAATTATCTGGCGGCAGATCGTTTAGCAGCCCTCATTGCTTGTTCGTTCCCGCGGGCTGAAATGACAGCCCTCGCCTACGCCCATCAGAATGAGTCCAACGATCAACTTGCGAGCGAGCTGGCCGATACGGACACGAACCTGGAACGCGTTCAGATGATCGAGAAACACCTCACCAAGAACAGTCGGCTCACCCTTGCACGACATAGCGACGTCGCAGCCCAAGCTCGTGTTGTAGAACTCCTCGAAGAGCCCAATGCCACTTTGGTCCGCATCAGACGATACATCACTGGGTCACTTCGGCGGCTATACAACCAGAGGAACAGTGTGGTCCACGCGGGTTCCATGAGGTCTGTCGCCCTCGATGCCACATTGAGAACATCGTTCAGTTTGGTAGGTGCTGGGCTAGACAGGATTGCGCACGCTCAGCTGACCGAGTCTCTCGAACCCCACTCGCTGGTCGCTCGGGCCGAGATTGAGTTAAAGCTGGTTGGCAACGATGGAGGGCGTCAACTCGGCGAACTCCTCAACTGAGAACCCGATCTCCGAAAGTGGGATCCAAACCTATGGATCCAACCGGAAATGGTGACTTCTTGAACACCATTGATGAATAAACCCGGGAGTGTCTGGCCATGTGGTCCGTTTCCTCGCCGTCGCCTAGCCCGGTACGTAGATCGTTGACCCTGCGACTGAGACTCGTTGTTACATGGAGCACAAGGCGTTTCTGATATGTCAATGGTGCGGAGAATCCTTCATGCGGGTCAGCAACCGTGGATCTGCACCCAAGTATTGCAGGCCGGGCCACCGTCAGGCAGCACACAGGCACCGCCACGCGCTACCCAAGATCGACACCTCGATGATCCAAGCCCTGATGCCAAGCCTGCACCCTTCATTTCTGGAGGCAGATTGGCTTGAGTCACGGTCAGATCTCCAAGCAGGCAATTCAGCTGACAAAGTTCCGTGAAGCCCGCCGGGAAATACGTCGTCTGGAACGCGTGATCAACGATCTTCTCGACGATCAAGGGACCACACTGCGTGATGAATTGGGGATTGGGCCGATAACTGCGGCCACGCGCATGTTCAGCAACCATGCGGGCCCCATCAAAAACACGGATCACTTCGGCACCAACTTTCACATCAAGACGGCGGCGAACCAGGCCAGCGGGTACCACCTAGAGCCTCGACTAGTCACTGATGATCAGTTGACGGAGGACAGGATCGACTTCTGTGACGAAACACTCAAGATCTGACGTCGCAACCTCGACCTCGAACTCCCCAAGAGCATCGAGCTTGTCAAGGTAGTCCTCAGTATTCGGATCCAACTTGATAAGAGAACTCTCGATGTCATTGAACGCCTCCGAGGGATTTCGGTAGTTGAATCCTCGCTCTGCCATACATTCTACCCAATTTCCTTGGGCATCAATGAAATCTGGATCAGCTAGAACTCGCTCTGGGATGTAGGAGACAGATCCTTGGAGTTCGGCTACCTGGAACTGAATATCGTTGTTGTACCGAAGGTCAAAACAATCCCCTTCTGTCTGAAGATACTCGTCGAATTCAGCCATCTCGCCGAATGGAACCGTTCCGCCATCGATGAACAAGTTCAGACCGCCGTTACCTTCACCTCTGACGATGCCATAGCCAAACTCCTGCAATTGATCAGCCTGCGTAAGTAACTCAAGGTCACTAGTCACAGCCTCCTGCTCAATAGTTCGACCTACGTAGTCGAAACCTTCAGCCCGTACGCACTCAGTGAAGAGGACCTCAGAATCACGAAACTCCTGAAGAAGCCGATCCAGCTCTTGTTCCATGGCTTCCTCATCGACAGCTAGCTCCCACGGGAAGAGGTACCCCTCAATCTCGTCCGCAGCTGATCCCGCATCCCCATTCGAGGCCCCCGAACAACTGGCCAATAGCAGATGAGAGACGACAATCAGGGCGATACGTGAGCGCTTCAAGACTCGAAACTCTCAAAGGACACCAGGCCATCGAACGTTTCTCCATCAGGCAGCCCCATTTCATCAGCTGTGGGAACCGTCAGTTGAGCACTCCGGGATTTCCCATTTTGAGTGATCCGCAGTTCGAGCCCACAGGACCCGGACCCACACTCGGGAAGTAACTCTTCCCGAGTAGAAATCTGCACGAGGGGTGACCCATCCGGGCCATCCGCAACCTCTACGGTCACCGCGCCGACTTGTACTTGGTCGCCTTTCTCCGCTCCATCGATCACGACGATAACTACGTCTTCCAACAACACAACTGCTGCCGCCGCTCCTGGTTTGTCCCACCTCGGAAACTGAACGTCGATTTCGGCCTCAGGCATGGGCGTGGCCCCTTCGCACGAGTTTGGATCGATCGAGACCAGGATCTGCTGGCCCACAGTCCAAACGCAGACAGACGGATCGCGAGCTACGAAGCTTAGTTGAGTCGCGTCGCCTGCATCTGGCTCAGTTGGCGCTATCCCGGTGCTGGAATCAGTGCAAGCACCGACCAAACCGAGTACGACAAGAACTAGTATCCAAGCCCATTGCGGAGCACCCCCACGCCAGCGCAGGGGTCTGATTAGCTGGCTATCACTCATCTTGACCCCCACGCCGCACACTCAGAATGTCAGCGTCTTGTATGCCTGACCTGGTGAGTCACCGTGAACCTGGTGACGGTATTTGTGCGTTCCTGACGTTCCGGCCCGACTGACTGTCCCGAAGCCGTTTGGCATGTTCACATTCGTACCATCTTGATACCAGCAATACCAGACACATTTCTTTCGATCCATGTCGTGAGTCGTGTTGTTGGCGTGGCCAGCAGCGTAGCCTTTGGCATTGCCTCCGCTCTTGTAGGGACTCCCCGTCGTAGCGGCTGAGGCCGGACCGGCGAGAACTGCTATCGCAGTGACACACGCCAACCCCGCAGCCGTTAGTTTTCTTCGCAGTTGCATAGCTATTTCCTTTGTTCGTCGTGGTTCGCTGGCTCAATCAAACGACCAGCATGATTGCCACCCGCCGCCGTACATAGCCAACAGCGGTAGCTTGACACACCGAAGGTGTCAGATGTCTGCCAACTTTCCCTCAAGGAATGCTTGATCCTTTGTCTCATAGCCACCCGGCCTTACTGGCGAGCAGAATGCCATTGTGGGCGTCAGCCACATCCATACCAGCCCAGATTTTGTTTAGTCGTCGGTAGAGGGTTCGTTCCGAGCAGTTGGTGTCGAAGGCAATCCCCGCCATCGTCCGTCCTGCTACGATTCTGCGAATTATGTCAAGATCATCGCTGGACGGCCTCTGGCATCGGACTTGTTCGCACCAGTCTTGAGCCCGTACTGCAGCTTGGTGGAGTCGGGCAATTCCTTCCCTGGAAACGAGCGGAGCAATTGCTTTGTACGGGAATAGCCCAGGTGTTGTTGGCGACAAAGGGTTAGTTCCCTCAATGATCGCCATCGGGCTGATGTGAAGCTGGTCGTAAATAGATCTTGAAACTGAACCGAAGTACTCCATCAAGAGTCTCCAGTCCGCCCGGTCGGGACACTCGGTGTTGAGCATCAGTTTCTGGCACTGGTCGAAGTGATGAGCCACCGTTTTGGCGTACGCGGTTGGCATGGTCTCTGAGTACACCTTCACGACAATCCTCTGGAAGTTCAACGACCAAGGCTCATTGTGAAAGCCCTGAGGCACGCCGATCTCCCAGGCTCGTTCGATCTCGGTAGTGAGACTGATGATGCGGCTAGCGCAGCACTGGATCAGTTCAAGGTCATTGACTTGTCTATGGGTGCTGGCTTCCATTGGCGTCGGGCTTTCAATTAGTGCGGGAATGTGACTCGCCCATGAGATGGCAGCAGTCGGTCAGCCTCACCGTCCTCAGGCTGATCAATGGCCACCGGAACCCCTAAGCGATTCGGGTTCTCACCCTCTCCTTGCCACTCAGGACCGGTTTGTTACAAAAGAATCCAAAGTTTTTTGTAACAAAACCTGGAGTTAGGGAAAGAACAGGTGCAAGGACCCTCCGGCGACAGGGCAGGCGGGCATCAACAAGCAAGGGAATACTGCTGTGGAACGCAAACCAATCCGAAACACGATCCTGGCCAGTCTCACTATCGGGGCACTCGCCCTCACGGCCCTACCAGCCAGCGCCAACCGGCCCGTCGACACAGTCAAAGAACCAGTCGAAACCCATTGCGTCGTCACCGTTGTTGATGACACCGACGGTGTGCTCACCACCGGACCCGAAACCTGCTTCGATACCGAGAAAGAAGTCGACGCATACATCAACGGCGGTGGCCGTACCGGCATGTCTGTGGCTCGCTCCGGATCCAACACCATTGGCCGGCACTACAAGAACACCGGCTACGTTGGATCCTCCATCACCATTATTGGCACAACCTGTGCTGGCGGCGTCTGGTGGCCAACCGGCAGTTGGAACAACAACATTGAATCATCCAGGCACTACTGCGGAGGCTCCCCCACCCGGTTCTATGACTCCTCCTCCTGCTCCGGCAACAACAAGCCCATCTATAGCCAAAAATCCAGCCTGGGTTGGATGAACAACAAGACATCATGCGTCCGATACGGCTAGCAAAACACAAGGCGACAGGCACCGACCGTCCCACTGGTCAACCACCAGTGAGACCCACGCGCCACGATGAGCAAAGCAACACCGAATTATTGCAAGCAGCCGCTGGCGGCGAGCAAGCATTCACCCTGTTCTACCGACGCAACATCGACAGTATCCTGGCCTACTTCTGGCACAGGACCCGCGACCACGAAGTCACTTCCGACCTAACTTCTGAAACCTTTGCCGTAGCGTTGGAGAATCTGCACACGTTCAACCCGGCGCAGGGTGACGGTGGCCAATGGCT
>JAJRQY010000050.1 GCA_024280015.1 Actinomycetes bacterium | reverse complement strand
TTGTGTATCACATCGTCGCCAGTCTTGAGCCCAATCTCCTCCGCACCTGAACCGGTAGGACCCTTGGGCTTGAGAGCGGATTCGACCATGGCGTCCCGGGCTGCTTGACGCCGATCTGCCGCATCTTCTCCAGCTGAGCTGCGTGCCCCTCCAGAGCTGCCCGAGCCTCCGGACCCGCTGTAGCCGTAACTTCCCGTTGACCGGAAGGTTCCGCTGGATCCAAAGGACGACTTGTTCAAGCGTCGACCCGACCCACGCGAGCCCTCGGCATCTTCCATCAGCTCCGATGGGATCTCGTCCAGGAAACGACTTGGCGGGTTGTACTGGCTCTGGCCAAAGATCATCCGGCTCCAGGCGTGGGTGAGATACAGCTTCTCCTCCGCCCGAGTGAGGCCAACATAACAAAGCCGTCGTTCTTCTTCGAGCTCTTCGGGATCGGTCAATGCCCGCAGGTGCGGGAACATGCCGTCTTCCAGACCAATGATGGCTACAACCGGAAACTCCAGCCCCTTTGCCCCATGCAAGGTCATGAGGATGACGGCGGAATCGTCATCATCCAATTCGTCGGTGTCCGCCACCAGGCTGACCTGCTCTAAGAACTCGTCAATCGTTTCGAACTGGCGGGCAACACCAACCAGTTCTTGCAGGTTCTCGACCCGACCTTCTGCTTCGATCGAACGCTGGTCTTCCAACTCCGCCACATAGCCGGTGTCGCGTAGAATCGTCTCAAGCACGACGGCCGGGCCCTTGTCCAGTTCAGCCATGAAGCCTTGGTGCAATTCCAAGAACCCGGCAATACCGCGCACCGCGGTACCGGAGATGCCAGCTTCAGCTGAGCGTTTCAGTGCTTGCATAAAGGTGATGTCGTGCATCCGGGCCAGGGCATCAATCTTGCTGACCGAGGTGTCGCCAATACCACGCTTTGGCGTATTCAGGATGCGCTTGATCGATACCTCATCGGATGGATTGACTACGGACTTCAGATAGGCCAGCGCGTCTTTGACTTCCTTGCGGTCATAGAAGCGGGTTCCACCGATGACCTTGTACGGGATGCCAACCCGCATGAAGTACTCCTCCAGCACCCGGCTTTGGGCGTTGGTGCGGTAGAAGACCGCCATGTCTCCCCAACGGTAGTCGCCTCGGTCGTGCAGCCGGGCCAGCTCATTGGCCACAAACTGGGACTCGTCAACCTCATCATCGGCGTGGTAGCGCACGATCTTGTCGCCGTGTCCGGCATCGGTCCAGAGGTTCTTGGCCTTGCGACCAAAATTGTTGGTGATCACGGCGTTGGCGGCATCGAGAATGGTTTGACTGGACCGATAGTTCTGTTCGAGCAAGACAACCGTGGTGTCAGGGAAGGCCTCTTCGAATTGGAGGATGTTGCGCATGTCGGCACCACGGAATCGGTAAACCGACTGATCACCGTCCCCGACCACGGTGACCTGGCGATGTTCGCCGGCGATCTTCATGACCAATTCGTTCTGAACAGAGTTGGTGTCCTGGTATTCATCAACAAGCAGATGCCCAAACCGGCGCTGGTAATGGCCAAGGACTTCAGGAGACTTGCGGAAGACCTTGACGGTGTTTAGCAGAAGGTCGTCAAAGTCCATGGCCCCGGCTTGGACCAGGCGACGCTGATATTCGAGATACACCTCGGCCGCTTTTTTCTCGGTAATGACAACGGCACGGTCAGCGAACTCCTCCGGTCCGAGGCCTTCGTTCTTCACCGAACTAATACTGTGATGCATTGCCCGAGGTGGGAACCGCTTGGAGTCCATATTGAGATCACGAATGACATAGCCGATGAGTCGTTGAGCATCGGCCTGGTCATAGATGGTGAAGCTGGAGGGATAGTCCAACACGTTGCCGTCACGACGAAGGATGCGAACGCAAGCGGAGTGGAAGGTGGAGATCCACATCTTCTGGGCCACTGGCCCAATCACCGAGTGGACCCGGTTCTTCATCTCCAACGCTGCCTTGTTGGTGAAGGTAATGGCCAAGATCTCAAACGGGGAGTGACCTTCGTCAATCAACCAAGCCACTCGCCTGGTCAGCACGCGAGTCTTTCCCGATCCGGCTCCGGCAACAACAAGCAGTGGGCCACCCGAGTGAGTCACCGCGTCCAGCTGGCTTGGGTTCAATCCTTCGAGCAAGGGTGACGGCCCGAGCCCCATCGTCCCGCCTAGACCACCGCCAGCATTACCAGTGGCACCGATTTTGGGGCCACCATTGTCGGATGAACCGCTTGAGCCTGATGGCGACAGGCCGTCGGACTCCGTCGGCGCGTTGGCAATTGGTCGATCGGTTTCGCTTAAGAAAGGGGATTCTTCGAACTCGGACATCAGACTTCACACCCTACCGGCGACACCTGACACCCTCAGCTTGACCCTTGCGCCAACTCCCGAGGAATTGGACGATCCGCCTGTAGCAAGTCGACTATCTAGATCCCAGCCACTCTTCTTCGCTTGGACAATAGGGAGCTACCTCATTGATCACGCCTACAATAGAAAAACCGATCTGGTCGCCGAATTCATCGTACGCCCATATATATGCGCCGAAGCCGATCGGAGTGAGCGGACAAGTAAGCACCGGTGGTAAGCCCAATCTGATGGTGTCTCCCGTCGTTTCTACTTCTCCGAACATGCCTAAGTCGCCGAAAAATGAATAGAGCCTCACGGCCCCACAGTCCGAGACAGTGACAAAGATATCTATCTCGATCTGAGGTGGAATTCCTCCGGGCGTACCTGGTGACACCTCACGAATGAAGTCATGGTGGCGAGCAAAGACACACGGGGACGGCAGGTTTCGACATAGCTCGTCCACATCAATGGAGAAGGTCTGTACACCAACAATGGCGGCGCCTTGACGGGCCGTGGCGACATAGTTCTCGCGGATGCTTCCGGGACAGGTCGGTGATCCAAGTTGAGAATCGACAGTGATGGTATTGCCCTCGCGACTCACGATCGTGTACTCCGGCTCAGACACACTGAGGGCCAGGTTACTGAACCCACATCCCGTGACTTCTACCGAAACCCGCAGCGCATAGTTTCCGTTCGCTCCGGCCTGGGGGATCCAGACCTGGTGGAGGCGCCAACTTGGGGTGAAGACACAAGTGGATGGCAAACAGTCGTCCGGATAATGGCAGGCCTTGCCACTCTTAGCTCGAACCACCGCTACCTGCTCGGCGAACAGGCGCGAGGAATCTAACTCGGTGGCTATTACCCGCGGGGCGGATGGCGCCCTGACTGGTTCCACGCTCAGAGCCGACGCAATCGACGACAGGGCAAGACCCAATCCAAAAATGGTCCACAAGAATTTCAGATTCCGCTTCATCTATGCCCCATCGTCGCCCATCGCCGTTAGAGGAAATCTAGCAGTTCCATCAGGTGCGAGCGAAACAAGATAGTAACTCCATACTGGGTGCCGTGTGGATTGCCATTACCTTGCTCGCAGCATCATTCCAGATCGCTCGAACATCCGAACAACACCGACTGCGGGCGATCCTCAACACGGCTGAAGCTGGCTACGTTCGCTTCGTGTACGCCTTCCCCGTAGCGCTCACGGTCACAACCATCTGGCTTCTTGGTCCAGCCAAAATACCCGACACAGGCCCCCGCTTTTGGCTGGGGATCACGGGAGGAGGCATCGCCCAGATCCTGGGAACGCTGGCCCTCTTGCAAGCATTCAAGGCCCGAAACTTTGCCGTTGGGACCATCTACGCTAAAACCGAAGTCCTCTTCGTTGGTGCCGGGTCAGCCATCATCCTTGGTGAACCCCTCAACATGCTCGGTTGGCTCGGCGTCGTCGTCTGCCTGGCCGGCATCACCTGGCTTGCCCTCAGCAAGGCCGATACAGCAACCAAGCTCACCGCCCTCGACCCAGCAGCCATGTTCGGCGTCCTAGCCGCCATCGGATTCTCCCTGGCCGCCATTGGCATCCGAGCCGCTTCCACCAGCTTGGAAGGCTCTGTCGCTGGAAGGGCACTATTTACCCTGACCGCCATGTTGGGAATCCAAACCCTCATCCAAGGGGCCGTGCTGGCTCAATCTTCTACCTCTTCGCTGGCCAAGGTCGGCCGGGCCTGGAAACCCGCGATCATCGTCGCCACTCTCTCCCTCTTCGGCTCGTTCTCTTGGGCCACGGCAATGACTCTGGAAAGTGCAGCCAAGGTTCGAACCCTTGGGCAGGTTGAAATCGTTCTCGCTTTCATGATCGGCATCACGGTCCACCACGAATCCCATCACCGTTCGGAATATCTGGCCAGCGCACTCACGACCGCCGGCATTGTCCTCCTTGTCATGAGCTAGCCATACCGAGGCGCACCTGACCGCTCAATCCAGCAACCATCGTGCCGATGGGGGTGGGTGCGAATGACTAAGGCTCCGGTAAGAAAAAAGGAACCGCCCATTTTTGGGCCGAAGTTCAAGAATGTGCCAAAAGCAGGTTCACAAGCTGGCCTGGTCCTCAAGGACGAAGCCGTCGATCACCTTCTTCAGCGTCGCTGGGATGAAGCGGTCCGCGTCTCCCTCGCCGCCCAGGCTCTACGCCCATCCGATGTCGATTTGCACGCCGTCGTTGCGGTCGCCGCCGCCTACTCCAACAAGAAGACCCTCTGTCGTGAAGCGGTTCGCGCCGTTCGGTCAATCACAACCGACGCCAAAGCCGACGACATCGACCGCGCCAACGGCCTGATCGCAATCGCCAGCGTCCGCCTTGCTCAAGGACGATTTGCCGACGCTGACACCGAAGCCCGAAAGGCTCTCGCCTTCGACTCCGAACACAAGGGAGCTTGGTGGCAACTCACAGCCGGATTTGCTGGGCTTGGCTGGTTCGAACAGGCATCTGAGTGTCTTCCGCTGGCCACGGGTGAGGCAGATGTCTCATCCCCAGTTGCTACATCGCAAACTGTTGCTTCCCAAGCACCGACCGAAGGCCCCGACCGCACCCAGCCACTGGCCGAGTGGCAGGTCGGACGAGCAATCAATCAGTGGGCGATGTCAAACACCGCCACCTGGGTCGTTGCCGTTGTTGGCATCCTTCTCTTTGGAATCCTGGGGCTCGCTCTCGCCGCAAGCACCCCATTCATCGCTCGGGAAATCCGAGTCATGCGATTGGACGAGCCGTGGCGCAAGATGGCGCAGGAGGCGTGGCGAACCGAGCACAAGTTGCGTATCCAACATGCCCTGATCACCCTCATCCTGGTGGCCCTCTGGGTACTCACCTTGAGCATTTCCACAGGTAGATAGAGCTCATTCCCACCCGGGCTTACGCCCCTATTCCCACTCGATCGTGCCGGGCGGTTTGGACGTGATGTCATAGGCCACTCGATTAACGCCATCCACCTCATTGATGATTCGATTGCTCAGTCGCTCCAATAAGTCATAGGGCAAGCGAGCCCAATCAGCCGTCATAGCGTCGTCACTGGTGACGGCACGGATGATGATGGGATAGGCGTAGGTTCGCTCGTCACCCATCACTCCAACGGTGCGAATGTCGGGCAAGACAGCGAAGGCCTGCCAGAGCTCCTGTTCGAGCCCGGCAGCAGCAATCTCTTGGCGAACAATGGCATCAGCCAGCTGCAGTACCTCGACCTTGTCTGGGGTGACTTCGCCGATGATGCGAACCCCAAGACCAGGACCGGGGAATGGTTGCCGAAGCACAATCTCATCCGGCAAACCAAGCTCGGAGCCGACCTTGCGAACCTCATCCTTGAACAAGTTGCGCAGCGGCTCCACCAGATCAAACTTCAGATCATCAGGGAGACCACCAACATTATGGTGACTCTTGATTTTGGCTGCATCTCCGGTTCCTGATTCGATGACGTCGGGGTACAGGGTGCCCTGCACCAGGAATTCCTCATCATCCAGGCTGCGGGCGAATTCCTCGAAGATACGGATGAACTGCTCACCAATGATTTTGCGTTTTGTTTCCGGCTCGGTGACTCCTGCGAGCTTCTCAAAGTAGCGTTCTCCGGCCGAGACATGAATCAGCTTGATTCCCTGATTCCGTTCGAAGGTTTCAACAATCTGGTCCGACTCGTTGAGCCGCATCAGGCCAGTGTCGACATAGATGCACGTAAGCCGATCACCGATCGCTCGATGAACCATGGCCGCCGCAACAGCCGAGTCGACCCCGCCAGACAAAGCACAAATTGCCCGACCATCACCGATCTGTTCCTGGATGGCTTCGACACTGGCTTCGATGATCGAACCCATGGTCCAGTCACCGGCACAACCCGCCTCGTTGTGCAAGAACTGTTGCAAAACCGCTTGACCGTGGGGCGTGTGACCAACCTCGGGGTGGTACTGGACACCGAAAACTTTGGTCTCGTGATTCTCAAATACTGCTACCGGTGAACCAGCGCTGGTTGCCGTGGCGACAAAACCGTCGGGCGCAGTGGTGATGGCATCGAAGTGACTCATCCAAACGGTCTGCTCGTCAGGAATGTGGTCGGGTAGGAGAGTGGAATGGGTGCCTTCGATTCGGCTCATTTCCGAACGGCCATACTCACCGGAATCATCCCTGCCGACAACCCCACCTGGAAGCTGTTGGGCCAGCAATTGAGCTCCATAGCAGATGCCGAGTGTCGGGATTCCGAGGTCGAAGATGGCGGGATCAAGAGACGGTGCGCCCTCAGCGTTCACGCTTTTGGGGCCACCAGACAGGATCAGGGCCGTTGGCTTCTTGGCCGCGATCTCTGCCGCGGTGATCTTGTGGGACACGATCTCGGAGTAGACCCGGAGCTCTCGAACGCGGCGAGCAATGAGTTGAGCGTATTGGGCACCAAAGTCGATGACCAAAACAAGCTGCTCTGGTTGGGCCGTTGAGGCTGAAGCCTTCTCTTGGGCAGTCTGGCTTGGGCTGGCCTGGGAGGTGCTCATGATCCGGCCGCTGCCTGCACGACGACATCGGCCTTCTGAAGTTCCTTGACCGATTCATAGCCAAGCATGGCCATTGAATGGCGAAGTGCACCAAAGAGATTGGCCCGACCATCGCAGAACCCCGTTGGGCCAGAAACGACCTCTTCTAGCGTGCCGATGGAATCGACTCGTGTGAGCCGACCCTGAGGGAGATCTGGGTGGACGGTTGAGCGGCCCCAATGCAAGCCAGCGCCCGGAGCGTCGCTGGCTGCAGCTAAGGCAGTTCCAAGCATGACCGCATCAGCACCGCAGGCAATGGCCTTGGCAATGTCGCCACCCGAACGCATGCCTCCGTCGGCAATGACATGCACATAAACACCGGTTTCGTCCAGGTGACGCATTCGGGCTGCTCGCACATCGGCAATGGCGGTTGCCATTGGGGAACCAACTCCGGTGACGCTCCCTGTGGTTGCCGCCCGGCCTCCGTCAACACCGACCAGAACGCCGGCGGCTCCGGTTCGCATGAGGTGCAGAGCCGCCTGGTAGCTGGCACATCCACCGACGATGACGGGGGTTTCCAGTTCACGAACGAACTGCTTGAGGTTGAGGGGGTCTTCGCCGTTGGAGACATGCTCGGCCGAAATAACTGTGCCTTGGATAACCAGCAGGTCAAGCCCAGCCTTTTGCAACATGTCCGCCATTCCTGCGGCGTGCTTGGGAGACACCTTGCCCGCGGCGTAGTACCCGGCGTCCTGTAGTTCCTTGATGTGCTGGATGATCAGATCGGGGTTAATCGAGGCGTCATAGAGTTCACGCAGGCGGATGCGGGCAGTCTGGTCATCCAGCTTCGCAAGCTCAGCCACTTCAGCGCCGGGTGCTTCGTGTCGGGCCCAGAGTCCTTCGAGATCCAAGACTCCAAGGCCACCGAGTCGCCCAATCTCCTTGGCCGATTCGACATTGGTGACCGAGTCCATTGGCGAGGACAAGAAGGGCAGGTCGAACTTGTAGGCGTCGATCTGCCAAGACAGGTCGACCATGGCCGGATTGCGCGTTCGACGCGAAGGAACCAGCGATATCTGGTCGAGACTGAAGCCCTGTCGACCCGATTTACCCAACCCGATTTCGATGTCTGCCACGACAATCCTCCCACTGGAAAGAAGCCAGGCTATTGGTATCCAGTGCCAGTCAGACCGGCTATCTCAGACGAGAACTGCCTTTCTGATCACATTGGAGTTGGGGAAGTGCTAGCGCAGTTCGTCCTGGCAATCAGCTGACCGCGAATTCGCCACCTTGAACCGAGCCTGGTCGGCCGTGGACAACGCGAGAACATCTTCCTCCTGGGTGATATTGATCTTGTTGAACCACTGGGTCTGCGCCAACGTGCAATCAAAGGTTGTACAAGCACATTGGGTATCGGCCATCGCTTCGGCTTCATCGGCCAGGTTTCCTCCGCCGCCACAACTGGCCAGAACAAACCCTCCAGCAATCGCGCCAATAGCGACGCTCAAACGAGTGCTCTTCTTGTTCATTTTGATTCCTCTCAATACGGTTCAAGACTGACCCTAGACACCCTCCGTTAACCAGGAGGGAACCAACATCAGGGTGGTCTCAACAAGGCGCGAATCATCTAGTTCAACCAATCACGAGCTCACCCGGGCCTTGGCGGATAGCCCGGCAGTTCTGCAGAGGTCGCGGCGGACTCTGGAGGGCGCGTGTACTGGTTAATCAGTTCGACAAGGCCATCTCTGTCTTGTTCTAAGCTCCATTCAAAGGTCTGCGAAGTCGTCTGAATCCGCACGCCTTCGGAGCCAAAGGTATTGCTGGTTCGAGATACCCGCAAGATCGACTCAAAGGCAATGAAGTGCTGGTCTCCCAAACCCTTCCGGTTGATCACACACCGCAATCCCTGGTCGTTGAGCTCAAGCTTGCCTTCCAGCGAACCTTCACCAATCTGCCATTGCTGGACGGGGATGGCGGAATCACTGTCAGGAGGTATTTCAGCGGGCCACCAGCGAGCATCTTGGGCCAGGTACCAATCCTGTGGAGGCCGCCCTGCGTAGCTCAACCCATTCCAGGCAACAAAGCTGTCCATGATCGTGGTGTTCCCCCTCAAGAACCGGCCTAACGGATGACCGTCGGAACACACTACCCAGAAATGGGGTGCCAGGCCGAAACCGCAAAGGGGATCCGCGTTCTCCCGATCTGGCCCGCTGCCGCTCTTTCTGCGGCTGCTCCTCCTGCGATCAGGCCCACTTCGGTCTACTCTGAGTCGATGCAGATGGACAATGTTGGCGGAACTAAAGGCGGGCTGGGAACTTTCACCCTCGGTGCACTGCTGGCACTCGCAGCAGCCTGGTTCTTCATCGACTCAGTGAGAGTCACTTCCTATGGTCACGGGGTTGTGTCCGGTGCCTTCGGCGGAGGAACCGGCTCTGCTGGCATCGTGTTCTTCCCGATCTTTGTTGCCATTATCGCCCTGTTCTATGACGCAACCAAGAAGTGCGCTTGGGGATTGCTTGCCGTCGGTGGAGCCATTGTTGTGGTCGAGATCCTGAGCAAGCTCAGCTTCTGGTTCAACCTGAAGCTCTCTCACTTCATGATCATGCTGATCACCTTCGCTGCAGGACTCGGCC
>JAJRQY010000049.1 GCA_024280015.1 Actinomycetes bacterium | reverse complement strand
GTTCTGATCGCCTCGCGCTCACCCTGATTGGCTCAAACCTCAAGCAATTCAGCTTCCTTCTCGGCCAGGGCAGCATCGATCTGCGCCTCGGCTGAATGGGTCAACTTGTCCATTTCTTTCTCAGCTCGTTCCAGCTCGTCCTTGGAAAGATCGCCGTCCTTCTCTGCCGCCTCAAGATCCTTGCGACCATCACGGCGGACGTTGCGCAGAGAGATTCGTCCCTCCTCGGCCATCTTTTTGACCAGACGTACCAATTCCTTGCGTCGCTCTTCGGTGAGGGGAGGAAAGTTCAGCCGCAAGGACCTTCCGTCGTTTGATGGTGAGAGGCCAAGATCTGAGGTACGAATCGACCGCTCACAGGCTTCGAGGTTCTCCGGGTCGTGAGGAGTCACCAAGAGCTGTCGGGACTCCGGAATGGAAACGGAGGCGATTTCAACGATCTGCATCGTCACTCCGTAGGCCTCGACTCGCAACCGCTCAACCAGCGCAGGTGCCGCTCGGCCACTTCGAATCGAAGCAAATTCGGTTCGCGAATGGGCAATCACCTTGTCCATACGATCACTGGAGTCTTCCTGGACCATCTCTGCAAGCTCACTCATGACACCATCGTACCGATCGCCTCGCCTTGGAGCAGATCATGCAGGTTTCCGTCGCCCATCAGATCAAAGACGACAATGGGCATCTTGTTCTCCATGCAATGAGTAATTGCCGTCGAGTCCATCACCCGCAAGTCCCTATTCAGCACATCCAAGTAGCTCAGAGCGTCGATCTTGGTCGCATCCGGATTGGTGCGGGGATCGGCCGTGTAGATACCGTCGACGCCTCCATGGGTGCCCTTTAAGAGGACTTCAGCTTCAATCTCAACTGCTCGAAGGGCTGCGGTTGTATCAGTAGTAAAGAAGGGGTTGCCGGTACCAGCGGCGAAGATCACGACCCGCCCCTTGTCCATATGTCGGATAGCTCGGCGCCGGATGTACTCCTCAGCAACTTGCGGCATGGCAATCGCGCTCTGGACTCGGGTCGGAATTCCCTTTTGTTCCAGGACATCTTGGAGAGCCAGGGCATTCATGACCGTGGCCAGCATGCCCATATAGTCCGCTTGAGCCCGGTCAAGTCCGCCCTCAGCTCCGGTGATACCACGCCAGATGTTTCCACCGCCGACAACGACAGCCACCTCAACCTGCAGGTTGTTCCGAGCGTCAACGATGTCATCGGCAATCTTGCCAATGGCCCCGCCATCGATTCCGAAGGGCTTGCCTCCGGCGAAGGCCTCACCCGACAGCTTCAGCAGAACTCGATTCCATCGGTTCGTACTCGGACTCGACATAGGTCTCCCTTCGCTTCTCCACCGGCGCGGAAAGGCTCCGGCGAGGCTACCTCGCCAGAGCCTTTGCGAACCCAATCCAGGTGAATCAACTGCTTGATCGGGTCTGTTAACCCAGACCAGCGATCAAGGTTGAGAATCTACTAGCCGAGGGTTGAGTGGATGAAACGGCTGATTGTTCCGTCGCCAATCCGTGCAGCAACTTTCTCTTTTTCGCCAAGCACGCCCTGCTCCAGCAGAACCAAACCACCGAACCAAGCATTGACCCGACCTTCGACGATCTTGTCCCAGGCCTGCTCAGGCTTGCCTTCACTCTTGGTGATCTCCAACAGTGCGGCCCGTTCCTTGTCGACCAGTTCAGCTGGCACTTCCTCGCGGGTGAGGTACACCGGCTTGGCGAAGGCGATATGGAGGGCGATTTCATGAAGAAGCTCGGAATCAACGCCGGTGGCCTCAATCAGCACACCAGCCTTACCCCCGCCGTGCAGGTAGGCATCAACCGCAGAGCCGTCCGATGTCGCAAATTGAGCGATGTCGCCAATCTCTATGTTCTCCTTGAGAACGAGCTTGAGGTCTTCAATTGTTTCTTGCTTTTGCGACACAGCTTCTGGGCCACCAGCGAGTACGACTTCAGCCAGCTCTTGAGCCAGGGCAAGGAATGCCTCGGACTTGGCCGAGAAGTCTGTCTCGGACTTGAGCTGGACAAGGGCGGCACCAGTCTCGTTCGACGCGACGGCGATGATGCCTTCCTTATTCTCGCGGTCGGTGCGAGTGAGGGCCTTGGCCAGACCCTTCTCACGCAGCAGCTGGACGGCAGCTTCCATGTCACCGTCGGTCTCGGTAAGAGCCCGCTTGGAATCCATCATTCCGGCGCCTGTGCTCTTGCGCAGGGCTTGTACATCTTTGGCGGAAAAGTCAGCCATGATTCTCGAATCTCTTCTTCAGTTGATAGGAACAGTCAGTACAGACGCAGCTAGGCGTCAGCTGAGTCGTCAGTCGACTCAGCAGCCTCTTCTGCGGGAGCTGCTTCTTCTGCGGGAGCTGCTTCTTCAGCAGCCGGGGCCTCAACTGCGGCTGCAGCTTCTTTGGCGCTCGCAGCTTTGGCATCTGCTTCAGCCTTGGCCTCAGCGGCCTGCTCAGTGGCAGCAGCAACGCGAGCCTCGCGATCAGCAGCAGCAGCAGAGGCCTGTTTACGAGCTTCAGCCTGCTCGGCTTCAATCTCTGCCTCTTGCTCAGCCGTTCGCTCTGCTGGCTTGTCGGGAACGCCATGCTTTTGGGCGTGCATGATCTTGCCTTCAGCAACGGCCTCAGCAATCACTCGGGTCAATAGCTCAGATGCGCGAATGGCATCATCGTTGCCGGGAATCGGGAAGGTGATGAGATCGGGATCGCAGTTGGTATCAACAACAGCCACAATCGGGATTCCGAGCTTGCGAGCTTCGGTAACGGCGATGTGTTCCTTGATGGTGTCCATGATGAAGACAACACTTGGCTGCTTCGCCATGGTCTTGATTCCACCGATGTTGCGTTCGAGCTTGGCCAATTCGCGGCTATAGCGAAGGGCTTCCTTCTTCGGCATTTCTTCGAAGTCGCCTGCCGCTTGCATACGCTCGAATTCGAGCATTTTGGACACGCGCTTGGAGATGGTCTGGTAGTTGGTGAGCATGCCACCAAGCCAGCGCTGGTCGACATAAGGCTGGCCGACCGACATGGCGTGAGTCTTGATTGACTCTTGAGCTTGCTTCTTTGTCCCGACAAACAAGACGGACCCACCCTCAGCAACAGTGTCGCGAACGTAGATGTATGCCTTCTCGATACGGTTCAGCGTCTGGACCAGGTCCAGGATGTAGATGCCACCCTGGTCGCCGTGAATGAACCGCTTCATTTTCGGATTCCAGCGACGGGTTTGGTGGCCAAAGTGCACACCAGCATCCAACAATTGCTTCATAGTGACGACTGCAGCCACGGGTAACCTCCGGTTAAGCGGCAAGATCCCAGCACTCGAAAGTGACCGATATTCGGGATTGCCGTATGAGTAAGTGTCCATCGGGGGGATCCCAACGGACCAGATAGCTTACGCCATCCGGCTACAGCAACCACCTTCCAATGCCAATTGCCGTACTGGTCGCCTGCTCCCCTACCGAAATGCCTGTGCCAGCAATGGTCCCGGCCAGAACATCGACCAAGGAGACACAGCGAGCCGCCAGCCCGCCCAAGGCCAGGCCAAATTCGACGGCAACGTCGGGGTGCGAAGACAGGTCACTGTGACCTACCGCCGCGCCCTCACTCGGCAAGATGAGGACGTTGGTGGCCCCAGGCCAGATAGCAGCCGGTGCGGGAACAATGAGATCACCGCTACCAGCAATAGCAACCACCCGAACTCCGTCGGGGGCCTGGCCTGGTTTGCCCAATCCATCGGGCCCTGATCGACTGACCTCGCGAACAGCTTCGCTCTCGATCCAATCTGGCGCCACCATCGGCAAAACAGAGCCAGCCAGTCGATCAGAGACAATCTCGGCCCCGTCGGCAAGCGGCACCCCTCCGTGAGGAGATCCAATGGTGATAACAACACTTGGCATTGCACCTTCAGCCAGGGTCCCAGCCGCTCGTCGCTCATCTAAGATCTCCAGCGCTCGCCGGGTGACAACTCCACCCAAACTGTGGGCGGCAATGTCGATTGGCTGTCCTGGCCGCGCCTGGGCCGTCGATTCAATCAGATCAGCCAACCTGGAGGCCGAGATACTGGTGCTCTGATAGGTGTCCGCCGCTTCGTAGGAGGAAGCTCCCGGACCACCTAGCTCTCTGTTGGCCAGATCGGCGGTGAGTGAATGGGGAGATGGTGAACCTAGGCCAAAGGCTTCGGGGGTACAACCACCAGCGTAGCTGAAGCCGATAATACTGTCGGGGTCGAATCCAAGCGATGGCGCGTCGAGCGTGCCGATCGAGGCTTCTCCGGCCTGACTACCAAGCCCGCCAACCTGGATCAGAATTCGACCGTTTCCCGCTTGGGACAACTGGTGCCGGTCACCCTCGTTGCCAGGCCAACCAACATCTGAGCAATCCTGGCGGTACCAGGTTTCGGTAGCCGCCGCGGTGTCGAGCAAGACCTGACTCAGACGGAGGGATTGGACAGAGTTCCCAAGCGTCCACAATCCTCGAAACAAGTTGGGTTGGAGGGGATGAGAAAGACGATTCGGCTCTGGGAGAAGAATGGATGGCGGAAGCGATTCGGTCAGGGCCATGACCACCTCAGCCCCAGCAAACAGCAAGGCAGGGTCAACATAGACATCACCAAGTCGTGCGGTCAGGTGAAAGCCCGACGCGGCTCGACCGACCCGCTGGCCTTGCCGAACTGCCTGTCCACGGGTGACAGCCGAGGACTCCAGGTAGGCGTAGGTGGAGCGAAGCCCGGAGCCATGGTCAACAACGACGTGGCGGTGGCGGCCGACCAGACCAGAAAAGACGACCCGCCCGGCATCGACGGCTACAACGTCCAGTCCTTCGCTGCTCCCATACTCCAGGCCTCGGTTCCCCTGTCCAAAGCGAGTGGATGGCGGCCGAAACGGATCGACAACGGGAGCGGCAATGGGTTCGATCCATTCAGCACCAGCAACAGAGATGCCGGGGCCAAGCTCACCAACAAGCGCGCCAACCATGATCAAGCCACTAAGCAAGATCCGCCGCATCCGAGTCGAGGTTCCTTCGACTGCGCCTCTAGTGCTTCGCTGCCGATTCTTGCCTGCCTGAACACCGTCGCCAAGTACAATCCGTGACCTCACGAGGCCACCTCCCTAACCAGTAGTTGTGGTGAGGGAAGTGACCGCGTCGATGACGACGGATGTGAGGGAAAAGATTGTGCTGCCTAGACCGCTTCGCGCCCAGTACTGACTTAGACCGCTTCGCGCCCAGTACTGACTTAGACCGCTTCGCGCCCAGTACTGACTTAGACCGCTTCGCGCTCTTGGGCCGTGAGCTTGGACCGCAGCTGCAGCACAGCCTTGGTGTGGATCTGACAGACCCGACTCTCGGTAACCCCAAGGACTCGACCAATCTCGGCCAGAGTGAGGTTCTCGTAGTAGTAGAGAGTGAGCACGATCTTGGCCCGCTCCCCCATCTTGTTGATGGCCTCAGCCAACATCTGTCGCATCTCGACTCGTTCGTAGACCCCGCCCGGACCATCGCGACGGTCAGCCAAGGTGTCACCAAGCGTGACCCCTTCACCGCCACCGGCTCCAAAGCTGAGCATCTCGTCCAAGGCAACCAGGCCGAGCGAGCCGATCTGGTTGTAAATGGCATTGAGCTGATCGCCAGAGAGGTCAAGTTCGTCAGCGATTTCCTCGTCGGTTGGAGCACGATGAAGCGTTGATTCCAGCTTCGCCATTGCCCTCTCGACCGACTTGGCCTTCGCCCGAACTGATCGGGGTACCCAGTCAATGGACCGGAGCTCATCGAGTACTGCGCCCTTGATCCTGGAGATCGCATAGGTTTCGAACTTGAAACCGCGCTCCAGGTCGAATTTGGCGATTGCGTCGATCAGACCGAACATCCCGTAACTCACGAGATCGGCTTGGTCGACGTTCTGTGGAAGGCCGGATGCAATCCTGCCTGCCACATACTTCACCAACGGGGCGTAGTACACGATCAGTTGATCGCGATCGTCCTGTCCTGGATGTAATTTGTATCGAGCCCAGACAGCGTCTAGCTCGGATGCATTGTCTATTTGTGCCACTGTTCCCGCCAAGGTTTGTGGGTGTTCGCAATAAGGAGAAGCAGGATCTGCCAGGGACATGCCCAGGTTCACTCGCTCCCACTCTCCGTCGGAACTTAACCACGCAACGTGAGGGGTTTCGGTAACATTTTCTGAATTTTCTTTGCTCGGTGCATCGCCGAGCAGGGCGGGCGACGACTCTGTTTCCGCTGGTCGGAAGCCTAGAGCCTCCAAGTATCGGGCGCGGGTCTCGGTCGTCACGGTGGGTAAACCTAGCGCCAACAATGACAACCAGACGTGGACCTTTGGCTCCGGAGGATGCCACAACGGTGGTCAGACAGCTCAAGGCGACCGTTCTCCCAGCGTCACGACCGAACCGTCCAACGCGACGAAGTCACGGATCTCCAGCTGTTGGACCGCTTCAAGCAGCTCACCAAGCGAGCACGAAAGCAGACCAAAGAACACATCAAGATGAAGCCCGCCTGCGCTCACCTCGGACAAGACCCGTTTCTCCAGTGGCAGCAACGGCACCGAATCAAGGGCAGGTTCAAGAGCACTCTCGATACCGCCAGTCGATCCCAGCCCAAGTTCAGCCTCACCAGAATCCGTACCCGGTATCGAACCAACACCGAGCCATCCCAGCACGTCCTGGGCACACCGAACCGGGGCACAACCTTCATACAGCAATGCGTTCGAACCTGCCGATGCCGCGCTCAGGACCGAACCGGGAACCGCAACTACTTCCACCGATCGAGACACCGCTTCTTCTACCGTGCTTAACGCTCCGCCGCTCTCGTGACTCTCCACAACAACCACCAGGTTGCAAAGGCCAGCCAGAAGCCGGTTGCGGGCCGGAAATCTCCAACGTTGAGGCATTGTCCTGAGCGGCGCTTCGCTTATCAGCACCCCTCTTTTGGCGACCTCTTCCCACAAGTCGCCATGCTTCTTGGGGTAGACAACGTCAAGACCGGTCGCCACCACTCCCACGACTGGGGCCTGCGGGTGGTCGCTACTTTCCAGCGCCCCAGCATGAGCTGCTCCGTCAATTCCCAATGCCAATCCACTCACGATCCCGACCCCGGCGTCAGCAAGCTCCAAGCCCAACTGCCTCGCCACGCGTCGACCAACAGATGAACAGCGTCGAGTGCCAACAATCCCAACCAGTGGTCGCTGGCCAAGCAGCTGGACTCGGCCACGGGCAAACAAGAGTGATGGTGGCTCTGGATCATGCTCATAGGGCCAGGCCTTATCTCCAGGAGCAAGAATCTGGACACCAGCTTGGCGGTGAGCCTCAAGAAGCTCTTGGCCATTGTTCTGGCGGGCATGGACTTGCCATGACTGGACCATCTGAGCGTTCACCCCGCGCGGAGCGGGAGTCGCCGCCGTCGGGAGTTGTCCCCGCTTGATCGAGGCAAGAGCGCTCATACTCGAACCATCCGCCGTCAACCAGCTGAGTCGGGCTGGCCCCATACCCGGCATGGTCAGGAGGCAGAGCCGGGCCGCAATCTCATCATCGATCATCTTGTCCCCTGTCCAATTACCGAACCCAGATTTGCCCGCAAACTGAGGGCTTTCACAATGGCCCGATCATCAACCTGGCGTCGCTCATCCTCCAGATCAGCAATGGTGCGAGCAACACATCGGATCCGCTTCAGGCCTCGTCCAGTCAAGGAACGTTTTCGCAGACTCTGCTCAAGCGCCCTCCGACCTGAAGGCGCAAGCGGGGCAAATTCGTCCAGCTGTTCGGCTGTCATCACTGCGTTGCTCTCTACTCCTCGTTCGGCGGCGAGCTGACGAACCCTGGCCACCCTCGGAGCGACTTCTGCTGTTGATTCTTCCGGAGGTCCGTCAAGTAGAACCATTGGATCAGGGGCGCGAATGTCAATTCGTAGATCGAAGCGGTCAAGCAAGGGGGCAGACAGCCTGCGGGCATATCGGGCTCGGGCGGCATCAGAGCATCGACATTGCCCGTCTTCGCCTCCCTGACCACACGGGCAGGGGTTCATCGCTCCGACCAGTTGAAAGCGGGCCGGAAGAGTGACAGAAGAGTGGGCTCGGCTCACCCGAACAACACCTTCCTCCAGTGGCTGGCGAAGGGCTTCCAGCACCGCGACTGGAAACTCACCGACCTCATCGAGGAACAGGACCCCAGCATGGCTGGTAGAGACCTCACCAGGCCGGATGGAACCAGAACCGCCGCCAATCATGGCCACCGCCGATGCTCCATGATGAGGTGCTCGAAACGGAGGATGCCGCACCAGGCCATCAGAGGGCACAATGAGTCCCGCAACCGAATGCACTCTGGTAACCATCAATGCATCAGCGGCAGTAAGGGGTGGCAACAGTCCGGCCATTCGCTTGGCCAGCATGGTCTTTCCCGCCCCCGGCGGGCCAACCATGAGCAGATGATGTCCCCCAGCCGCCGCAACTTCCAAAGCCATGCGAGCCATCGGCTGGTCACGAACATCAGCCAGGTCAGGCAGAAGGGGACCAAGATCGGGCGCCTCGGATGTTTGCACCAGAGGAGGCAGAACACCGAAGCCAGCGAGGGCTTCGTACAACTCGCGCAGGTTGGCAACGGCCCGCACCGTTCCTGGACGGACGCAGTGTGCCTCTTGGGCCCCACTGAGCGGCACGATGAGTTCATCACATTGCACCGCACCGGCAATGCTCACCAGACCGGGTACGTGTCTTACGGAGCCATCAAGACCAAGCTCACCGCTGGCCCCGAGGCCCTTGACCTGTTCGGGCGTCAACTGTTTGGAAGCAACAAGGACCCCGAGAGCAATGGCTAGATCAAGTCCGGCGCCCTGTTTACGGATCGCACTCGGAGCCAAGTTGACCGTCAGTCTGGCCGGTGGCCATTTCAGGCCAGAACACAAGATGGCAGCACGGACGCGGTCTCGAGACTCTCGACATGCGGCGTCGGGCAGTCCAGCCAGGGCATAGCTTGGCAACCCAGAACTTTGGTGGACTTCAACGGTGACGGCGACTCCGTCGACACCCTCAACAACACCGGAAGGAATGGTGGCGAGCACGGCACTTCCTCTACGTTTGCGCCAATCCATCTGACTGATGGAAGGCGTTTGAGTGGAGGGGGCCTGAGCCGCCGACGGTCAAACAACGAGTCGACCGTAGTTCCGACGCTAACGGCGGCAGCGACGAGAACCACTCTTGTCTTCCCGGGACGCTGGCTGAGCAGATGCGCCCAATGTCTTAGTGCGATACCTCATGCCGTCGTAGATCATCAGGTGAAGAATCGTGCCGCGACTCCATCATTGTCACCGGAGATACCTCTGGCCGAAATCATGGTCGGACAGTTTCCCGCCTGGTTCCCCGACCCTACAAGCCGGACCACTGAGCGATTCTGGAACGGCTCCAGGTGGACAGACCGCTCCCGAATTGCTATTCCCTCGACCGACCCCGACGGCACGCCAAACCTGGACCGATCGCTTCGGCTTGAGGACTTCCTCCAACCAGTCGAGCCAACCATTCTGGCCATCCTCGGGACACCGGACCTTCGTGACCTACCCGCTCAAGCCCTAGAGGACCTCTCGGACGAATCGAACGACGTCCTCGATCTCTTCGGCCGATAGTCGTCCCGAAAAGGCAGGCATGCCACCCTTGCCCTCGGCAACGAACAAGATCTGATCTTCAATAGCGGGGAACAAGTCGGCGGTTCTTCCCTCGCTTATTTTGGGCCCACGCCCACCCCCGCCTGCGGATCCATGACAGCTGGCACAGTTGCGGACAAACACATCACGACCAGCAACAAGGCCAGGATCATCGGCCGGGGCGGCGGGAGTTGAGGACCCGCTACAAGCTCCGGCGACAAGGACTCCGAGCACCATTCCAGCGATTGTTTTCATCGGCCAAAAAACTCCGGATCCCGCTTCTCACGAAAAGCCAACAAGGCTTCGACGGTGTCCTCGGTGGCAAAGTTCACGGTTTGGGCTGCCCCTTCGGCGTCCAGAGCATCACTCATGCTTGGGCCAATGGACCGATTCAACAAGGACTTGGTTTGGGCCAGGGCAATGGGCGCACTCTGGCAAAGACGCGAGGCCCAGCCAGCAACAAACGCCTCGAGTTCGTCGGCGGGAACAACCCGGTTAACCAGGCCAAACCGTTCGGCCTCGGCCGCATCGATAATGTCAGCAAAGAAGGCCAACTCCTTGGCCTTATGAATCCCAATGAGCCTGGGCAAACTCCACGAGCCACCAAAGTCGACAGACAAGCCGCGTTTAGCGAAGATCTCGGAGAACCTCGCTCGGTCGGAGGCAACGATGAGGTCACAAGCCAGAGCCATATTGCAACCAGCTCCGGCCGCCACCCCATTGACCTTGGCGATTGTTGGCTGGGGCAGCCCGTGCAGGCTCATGACGATGTCAGAAATGGAACGCATAGCTGCCAGCTGATGGGGCCGAGAATCCCGCCCGCCATCGGACAGGTCAGCACCACTGCAGAATCCGTCTCCGGCACCGGTGATCACCACCACCCGGACGGAGGTGTCGTGACGAAGCTTCTTGAACAAGTCATCAAGCTCGTTCCACATCACTTCGGAGATGGCGTTCTTCTTCTCGGGTCGATTCATGGTCAGGGTAAAGACACCGGATTCGGAAAGATCGGTCAACAACGTCTCATAGGAGGCCATGACCTCCGATGCTAACTGGCTAAAATGCGGCCCATGGGGTTCGATCCAAGCCGCAAGCACAAGACAACCAACTTCGACTATTTCTTTGTCGCCGCCGCTTTCGTGGTCTCACTTGGACTGATCCTCTGGGTTCTTTTCGCATGAGCCCAGCCCGACGGCGTTCCAACGAAAACTCCGCCGCCAAGCAGCAACGAGCGACCTCGTCGAAGAAGTCAAAGAAGCGCAAACCAAAGCCAAAAGGTCCACGCGCCCTCCCGGACCCATCCGATACAGCTGACTCTGAGGTTCGGTTCATCCAGCCCTATGACGCAACCAAGATCTACCTCTGTCCCGGATGCCTACGGGATATTCCAACCGGACTTGGACATATCGTTGCTGTTCCCCCGGATGCTCCTGACTTGCGTCGCCATTGGCATCGAGGATGTTGGGATAGCCGAGCCAGCCACCGGTAGCTATGCCAGATCGCCCGTCGCTATGCTCGATCTCCATGGCTGATGTCACTCTTTTTCATAACCCCAATTGAAGTACTTCCGTCGCAGCACTGGATGTGCTGCAGCAGGCTGGAGTCGACTTCGACACCGTGATCTATATGAAGGAGAAGCCCGACCGGGCAACACTTGAGGCCATCATCGCCAAGCTCGAAGACCCTCCCGGTGACCTCGTGCGTAGAGACAAGTTCTTCAAGGACAAGATTGCGGGCGAAGGCTTTGACGAGGAGACGCTTGCTGATCCAGAGGTCGTGATCGATCTGCTGCTCAAGCACACCCGGCTATTCCAGCGTCCCGTCATTGTCACCGCGGATACCGCAATTGTCGGGAGACCACGGGACCGAGTTCCCGCACTCTTCGCCTAGCGAGCGCTAGAAGGCTTCCTCCCAAATCTGTACATGGCCTCGGCCGTCGACGTCGACCACGTCAAATCGCATCTCCGCGTAATAGCTGTCGATTGTCGACAGCCAGATCAGGGCCAGCTGGCGAATCTTCTTCTGCTTGCGCCAATCAACAGCTAGGTGGCCGCCACCAAATCGCTTCGATGAGCGTGTCTTGACCTCAACAAAAACAATGAGTGAGCTATCAGAGCCAACCGGGTCGACGGGACGGCAGATGAGATCAAGCTCACCCTCTCGGACCCGCCAGTTCCGTTCAACCACCTCATAGCCATGGTTGAGGTACCACTCAGCAGCAGCATCTTCACCAAACCGGCCAAGTTGCTGGT